>NZ_JBSGDZ010000004.1:0-392535 GCF_053602655.1 Sphaerisporangium sp. NPDC004334 | reverse complement strand
AGACCGTCGACCCCTGCAACCTGCAACTGCTCTACCAAGGCCGCAGCCCCAGCTCCAACGGCGTCGACTACGGCCTGCTGCCCTACCGCCCGGGCCTGCTGACCCTCCAGCGGTAACCACCTGACACCGGTCCGGCCGAGTGCTCTCGGACGCTCACCGCCAAGGCACGCGCCTTGGCGGTGAGCCTCACCACGGCACGCCCTCAGGACCCGCATGGAACTGGACGGGCGGGCTCGGCACACGACCGAGCCCGCCCGATCCACGCAGCCCCGACCCGACCTCTCACTTCGAGAACCCGGTGGATCTGCTCCAGCGGAGCGTGGAGGACCCGCGTCTGAAGGTGATCTCTTTCCCGCCATCGCCCGCCGAGACCTTCTCCCAGCCGTCGAAGCTCCTCGTCACATGGTGGTCCCACCTGCGCAGGTTCCCCACCCCCACGGCCGCGATCGACTCCATCGGCGGCTCGCCGTCCGAACAGTAGTGACCGAAGTCCGCCGTGGCCGTGACGGTCCCGCCGAAGGCCCGCAGCGAGATCCCCTGGCACGCCTCGGTGGTCGTGCCGTAGATCAGGCTCGGCCTCGTCCACCCGCCGGCCTGCGGGTCGGAGTGCTGCTCATAGAGCCCCTTGCCACGCCGGTAGTGCATGGCCACCCGCCGCCCGTCGCCCAGTCCGACCATGGCGTTGTACGGATCTCCGGCGCCATGCCAAGGAATGTCGCTCTTCCGTAGCTCGTACGAATAGCCCCTCGCGGGAGTGGCGGCCGACCGAGAGGTCGATGGGGCAGGCCGAGATGTCGATGGCGCCGGATGGGATGCCGATGGGGCAGGACCCGTCCGCGTGCTCGTCGAGCCTTGACCGCCGCACGCCGCCACCGTCACCGACAGCAGCATTCCGGCCCGTGCCAGCGAACGCTTCATGCGCATACCCAGCTTTCTTGATGATGAGCCGCGCTGTCGTCCGGCGCGATCTCAACAGCTTCGTGCCATCTTTTCCGATCAACCACGTGCGCGGAGATCAGAAGGTTCGACTCTCCGCAGACTGGGTGGTGATGACGGAGTCGGCCATCCGCCTGGCCGGTTCACAAATGGCGGCCCCAGGTGACGTCACCGAACTCGATCTCATGCATGGGACGCTCCGATGGTGGCCAGGATCAGGTTGGGGTCGGTGGCGGTGATGTAGGCGGCGTTGAGCACGTAGAGGGTCCGGCCGCGTACCGCCACCGAGGTGGGGTTCTGGAGTCCGGCGGTGAGAAGGGTGACGGCTCGGCCGTCGGTGCCGATGCGCCCACCTTGTTCGGGGCGTTGATGGCCGCGATGACCTCGTCGTCCTCTCCACCGGAGAAGGCGATGTCATCGATGCCGGCCAGGCCGGTGGCCTTGACCTGGACAGGTCCGGGGCGCCCCTGCCTGATCGGAATTCGGAGCAGGGTGCCCCGGTCGAGATTTGTGGCCCAGATCGCGCCGTGCCGTACCTTGATCCCGTTGGCGCCGAGGAATCCGGCCGCGGCGAGTTCCGGTGCCGACGACCAGACCCGGGCGGAGCCGCCGTGCAGGGGGACCGTGACGATGGAGCCGAGGACCGAGTCGGTGAGGTAGAAGGTCTTCGCCGGTTCGTCATATGCCAGGCCGTTGGCCGGCAGCGCGGCGAATCAAAAAGGCCACTTGCAATGATCGCAAGTGGCCTTTGAGCTGGGTCGGGGTGGCGGGATCTGTACCCACGGCCTCTCCGTTCCGAACCACCGGCAGAGCAGTGCTGACAGCCTGGCTGAGCATGTGGTGATGCCAGGCCGAGATCGGGACTGTGCGGGAGTGTTGCTGAATGCGCTGCTGTACAGCAAGACGCGCGAAGAGCGCTGAATGCGTCCACGCTCGTTTTCGCCGAAGGACGCTCAAGGAACAGATCTGTCACCGTCACCGGAGGACCGGGCTCGATCATCCCCTCGACTTGTGAGATCGCGTAGGCATCGACGGCCTCGGCCGGCCCTGGCGGAGCGGGGGCGCTGGAGTGGGAGGCCGAACATAGGCGAGGCGAGGCATGGCGTTAGGCTGCAGGCATGCGTGATCTTGGCGAGGATCCGCGCCCTGTTCGCGGCGTGGTACGGCAGGTGTACGACATCGAGGGGGCGGCGGCCCTGGAATACTCCCCGAACTTGGACGGCCTGGCCGATCCCGGCGAGATCGTATGGGCCTGGGTGCCGTACGAGGAGGACGCCACACGCGGCAAGGACAGGCCCCTGCTGCTCGTCGGCCGCCATAGGCGCCGGCTGTTGGGCATGCTGCTGTCCAGTCGCGACCCCGGCCTCGACCGGGATGACTGGCTGGAGCTTGGCTCCGGCACCTGGGATCGCGAGGGTCGGGTCTCCTACCTGCGCGTGGACCGGGTTTTCGAACTCGACGAGGACGGCATCCGCCGTGAGGGCTCCATCCTTGACCGGGCCAGGTTCGCCCGTGTCGCCACGGTCCTGCACCAACGCTATGGCTGGCCGTTCGCATAGAACCCGGCCAAATGATCACTGGGCGGGCCTCGGCTTAAGGTTGAAGGTCACGAACAGGAAGCCGTGCCTCACGTTCAAGAGGAATGCGGAAACGTTGTCGGGGACTGGTTCGCGCATGGTTCGCGATCGTTGACCTACGGCTGCGTACAGCGGTCTACGCCTGCGTCGGATCAACCACCGGCGATCAAGGAATGCGCTGGTCGAGGGGTGTAATGCCTGCCCATAAGAGTGCCTCCGGCAGGATCCGAACCTACGGCACCCGCTCGAGAAGAGCGGTGGTCGTGCGGCTGACTCGTCTAGCGTGAGCTGTGCGAACAGCTTTGGTGGCTTGTGGGCCTCGAAAGATCATCCCGCACATGTCCCGTATTCGCTGACCAGGCTGCGAGCGAGGCGACCCTCGCTTTCAGGCGGAGCGATCACGCTGCTGGGCTGATCGAGACCACGGTCAGTGCGGAGGATCACTGTGCATGACACTCGGCACACCTGTGCGACGCTCCTCGCGGCGCTCGACGTTCATCCCCGGGTGGCGATGCGGATCCTCCGGCACAGCCAGATCGACGTCACCATGAACGTCTACACGGAGGCGACGTCGGAGGCCACGAGGAAGGCGCTCAAGCGGCTGGGGAAGACCCTCGACGGGTCGTAGGGCGGCGTCGCTGTACTTCGCTGCTGTACGGAGATCAAAAAGGCCACTTGCGATGATCGCAAGTGGCCTTCGATCTGGGTCGGGGTGGCGGGATTTGAACCCACGGCCTCTTCGTCCCGAACGAAGCGCGCTGCCAAGCTGCGCTACACCCCGGTGCACGAGCGGGTTGTTCGTGCTCGCATGAGTCTAGCGGACTTTGGCTATGGGTGCGTCATCCAGATCCGGCCGAGCGGGCAGGGGGTTTGAAAGATCAGGAGCGGGCGGGGCGGCGCTGGGGGACGAGGGTGAGCAGGGTGGCCTCGGGGGGGCAGGCGAAGCGGACCGGGGCGTAGGGGGAGGTGCCGAGGCCGGCCGAGACGTGCAGCCAGGCCGAGTCGTGGCGGTGCAGGCCCTTCACCCGGGCGCGGTCGATGCCGCAGTTGGTCACCAGGGCGCCGTAGAAGGGGATGCAGAGCTGGCCGCCGTGGGTGTGGCCCGCCAGCAGGAGCTGGTAGCCGTCGGCGGCGAAGCGGGACATGTTGGCGGGATCGGGGGAATGCATCACGCCGAGGCGGAGGTCGGCGTCGGCGGGGGCCTGGCCGGCGATCTCGTCGTACCGGTCGCGGTTGATGTGGGAGTCGTGGATGCCGCCCACGTGCACGTCGAGGTCGCCGACCTTGACCCGCGCCGTGGTGTTGTTCATGTCGAGCCAGCCCGCGGCGGTCATGCCCGCGCCGAGCTCGGGCCACGGGAGGTTGGGGACTGACTGCTTCGGGCCCTTGGAGGAGCTCCAGAGGTAGCGGGCGGGGTTCTTGGGCCGGGGGGCGTACAGGTCGTTGGACCCGTAGACGAACAGGCCTGGGCGCGACAGCAGGGGCTCGACGGCGCTCAGGTAGGCGGGGACGGCGTCGGGGTGGGCGAGGGTGTCGCCGGTGTTCACCACGAGGTCGGGGTTGAGCGCGTCCAGGGACCTGACCCAGTTGATCAGGCGGGTGCGCCCTGGGGTGAGGTGCAGGTCGGAGATCTGGAGGATGCGTACCGGCCGCTGGCCGGGGGCGAGCACCGGCACGTCGAAACGGCGGAGCCGAAACCAGTTGCGCTCGATCACCGAGGCGTAGCCGAGCCCGGCGACGCCGAGACCGAGCAGGGACAGGGGTACCGCGGCAGCTTTCCTCACCCCTCAATGATGCCCGAGCCCGGTCCCTGGTGCTCGCTGATGTCCGAGCGCGGACCGTGATCGACCGTGGTGGTCCGTGCAGGGCGAGGCTTGACGGGGGTGAGCGGGGAAATGGCGGTGATCGTGGTGCGGGGACACGGCAAGATGGTGCTCATGAGTGCTTTGAAGGACAAGCTGAAGGCCGACCTCACGACGTCGATGAAGGCCCGTGACGAGGTGCGGACCCGGACGCTGCGCATGGCCCTCGCCGCCGTCAGCACCGAGGAGGTCGCGGGCAGGTCGGCGCGCGAGCTCAGCGACGACGAAGTGGTGAAGGTCCTGGTCAGGGAGGCCAAGAAGCGCCGGGAGGCCGCGGAGGCGTTCGCGGGCGCCGGCCGGGCCGAGCAGGCGCGGGCGGAGCAGGACGAGCACGCCGTGCTCGAGGAGTACCTCCCGGCGCAGTTGAGCGACGAGGAGCTCGACCGGCTCGTCCAGGAGGCCATCGCCGAGAGCGGGGCCGAGGGTCCGAAGGCCATGGGGCAGGTCATGAAGGTCCTCAACCCGAAGGTCGCCGGCCGCGCCGAAGGCGGCCGGGTGGCGCAGGCGGTCCGCGCCCGGCTGGCCTCCTGAGCCTGAGGCCTGACCTCTTGAGCCTGAGGTCTGACCTCGCGAGCCTGAGGTCTGACCTCGCGAGCCTGAGGTCTGACCTCGCGAGCCTGAGGTCTGACCTCCTGAGCCGCAGGTCTGACCTCCTGGGTCCTCAAGGGCGACCTCCTGGGGCTCCGTGGCCGACCTTCTGAGCCCTGAGATGAGAAGCGCCCTCCGCCGGTGACCCGGGGAGGGCGCTTCGAGAGATCGCCGGCGGCTCAGTTGCCGGGGAGCACGGGGGTGACGGGGGTGATGTCGGCCCCGCGGTTGCCGCCGCCGCGCTTGCCCTTGCCGCGGTTGTTGTCAGGGCCGCCGAGGTTCGGGTCAGGCTTGTGGTCGTCGGGCACCGGGTAGCCGGTGCCGTTGTTCTCGATCGGATCCTTCGGAGGCTTGGGCGCGCAGCCGCCACTGCAGCCGCCGAAGCGGCTCATGTCCGGCGGGGTGAAGGACGAGGGCGCGATGTCGGACAGGGCGTCGAGCATCGTGGCCTTCCAGATCTGGCCCGAGATGGTCGCGCCGAACACCTCGCTGTAGTAGCGCCCGCCGATGGTGATGCTGCGCAGCGGGTGGGTGTAGGAGCCGCGCGGGTCGCCCAGGCTCACCGCGCCGGCGAGGTCGGGGGTGTATCCGGCGAACCAGGCCGTCATCTCCCCGTCGGTGGTGCCGGTCTTGCCGGCCGCGTCCCGGCCGATGCCGCCGACGCCCTTCATCGTGCCCTTGGTGAACACGCCGGACAGGATGTCGGAGACCGCGTCGGCGACCTTCTCGTCGATGGCCTGCTTGCACGAGGGCTTGAAGTCGGTGGTCTTGCCGGTGCGGTCGGTGATCGAGGTGATCGCCATCGGCTCGCAGTACTTGCCGCGGGCGCCGAGCGCGGCGTAGGCGCTGGCCACGGTGACGGGATCCATCTCGTTGACGCCGAGGGTGAAGGTCTCGACCTCCTGGAGCTTGCCGCCGTCGGAGCGCTTGATGCCGAGGTCCTTGGCGGTCTTGACCACGTCGCAGAGGCCGACCTTGCGCTCGAGGGCGAGGAAGAAGGTGTTGACCGACCCCCAGGTGCCGGTCTGGAGCGTCCTGAAGCCGCCGCCGCCCTCGGCGTTGTGCGCGACGTGGCTCGGGTCGCCGACGTTCTCGCCCTTGCAGTTCTTGAAGTCGCTGTAGCCGTTGGCCTGGAAGCTGCTGCCGGAGTTGATGCCGTCGTGGAACTTCATGCCCTCTTTGAGCGCCGTGGTGAGGGTGAAGACCTTGAAGGTGGAACCGGCCTGGAAGCCGGTGCCGCCGCCGTGCGCGGCGTCGGCGACCAGGTTGTAGGTGGACTGGTTCTTCTTCTTGCTCCGGCCGTACTTGCGGCTGGCGGCCATGGTCTTGATCTCACCGGTGCCCGGCTCGACCAGCGCCTCGGCGGCCACGGGCTTGTCGGAGGCGAAGACCCACTTCTTGATGGCCTTGTCGGCGGCCTTCTGCATCTTGGTGTCGAGCGTGGTCTTGATGGTCAGGCCGCCGCGGTTGAGGAACTCCTCGCGGGCCTTCTGGGTCTTGCCGAACTGCGGGTCGTTGCGGATCTCGTTCTGCACGTACATGCAGAAGTACGGGTACTTGCTCTCCTCGCAGCCACCGGGGATGTCCTTGTCCTTGAAGACGAGCTTCCTGGCCTTGGCCTCCGTCGCCTGCTCGGCCGTGATCTTCTTCAGCTCGAGCATGCGGTCCAGGACGGTGTTGCGGCGGGCCAGCAGGGCCGCCTTGTGCTGCTTGCCGAGGTTCGGGTCGGTGGCGTTGGGGTTCTGCACCGCCCCGGCGAGCGTGGCGGCCTCTTCGAGGTTCAGCTTGGAGGCGGGCTTGTCGAAGAACCGCTTGGCCGCGGCCTGGATGCCGTACGCGCTGGCGCCGAAATAGGCGATGTTGAGGTAGCGCTCGAGGATCTCGTCCTTGGTGTACTTCTTCTCTATGCCCATGGCGTAGCGCAGCTCGTTGAGCTTGCGCGAGACCGTCGGCGCGATGGCCGCCAGCTGTTCTTCCTTGGTCTCCGCCTTGTTCAGCAGCACCTGCTTGACGTACTGCTGGGTGATCGAGGAGCCGCCCTGGGAGACGCCGCCCGACTGGAAGTTCTTCATCATCGCGCGGGCGAAGCCCTCCAGGTCGAGGGCGCCGTGCTCGTAGAAGCGGAAGTCCTCGATGGAGATGATCGCCTGCCGCATGACCGGGGCCACCTTGTCCAGCGGCACGGACTCGCGGTTCTGGTAGTAGAACTGTGCGATCAGTTTGCCCTTGGAGTCCTTGATCTCCGTCTTCTCCGGGAGATCGGGCTCCTTGAGGTCTTCGGGCTTGAGATTGAGCACGTCGGAAGCGCTCTTGACCCCTATGCCGGCCCCGCCGACGGTGGGCAGCGCGACGGCCGCGGCGAGCACGCCCGCGGCGACGGCGGCCGCGATGAGCCGCACCAGGTTCGCTACTACGGATCCCAGACCCTTGCGTTGAGCTCGCACGAGACCAAGGGTATGTCGAACCACTGACTCAATAGGTACCCAAAGTCCATTTCGCATTGACTCGGGCGCTACCCGGCGAGGGGAGGACTAGTCATTCCCGGCCACATGGCCTGACATGACCATGCGGGAAATTGACCCGCCCGGGGTCTGTCGGTCCCAACGTCTGGTTGCGTACGTTCTCCTCTGCGGCAACTGAATAAGGAGGCTCGACGCCCGCGCCCGTCGGCCGCCAAGTGACGACTGACCACCTATAGGGGAGTGGGGTCGAAATGTGGATCACGGATTGGACCTCCCGTGCCGCCTGTCGAGGTGCGGATCCTGACGCGTTGTTCGTGCAGGGTGCCGCCCAGAACAGGGCGAAACTCATCTGCCGAGGGTGCCCGGTCCGTACGGAGTGCCTCGCGGACGCACTGGACAACCGCATCGAGTTCGGGGTCTGGGGCGGGATGACCGAGCGAGAGCGGCGTGCGTTGCTCAGGCGCCGGCCGGATGTCACCTCATGGCGTGACCTCCTGGAGGTCGCGAAGGAAGAGTACGAGCGGACCAACGAGTTGATCGCCGGCTGAGTTCAGGGGCCGGGGCGGTCGCCCCGGGCCCACCAGGGCGCCGGGGGGCTGGTCACGGCCCCCCTCAGTCATCTCATCGGGGGCGATCGAAGCGTCGTCCGGACGGTCGTGGAGCACGCCGCCGGATGACATCAGGAGGCGAGGAGTTCGCCGATCTCGCGCAGGCCCGCGAGGTCGTGCACGTCCTCCGGCATCGCGAGCACTTCGGCGATCGGCACCGTGGGGTGGGCCGACGCGAAGTGCTCCTGCTCCCGGTGCTCCCGCGCGGCGAGCTGCATGCGTCCGGCGTGAAGCCGCAACACGGCGGCCGTGAGTTCATGCTCGCCGCGCGATTCAAGGTCCTCGGCGGCCGCGGTGCTCCGTGCGGCCGACAGGGATGGCGCCGATGAGCGGTGCACCCGGTTGATCACCAGACCTGCCAGGGGCATGCTCTCTTCGGCCAGCCGCTCCACGAAGTACGAGGCTTCCCGCATCGCGTCCCGCTCGGGCGCGGCCACGACGAGGAACGCGGTGCCGGGAGCCTGGAGCAGACGGTAGGTCTGCTCCGCTCGCTGCCGGAACCCGCCGAAGACGGCGTCGAGGGCGGCGACGAAGGTCTGGATGTCCTTGAGGAACTGCGCCCCCAAAATCTTGGTCATCGCGCCCGCCACCAGGCCGAACCCCGCGTTGAGCAGCTTGAACGCGCTCCTGCCCCCCGCCTTGGCCGGGGCCATGAGGATCCTGATGAGCCGCCCGTCGAGGAAGCGGCCGAGCCGCTCCGGGGCGTCCAGGAAGTCCAGTGCCGACCGGGACGGCGGCGTGTCGACGATGATCAGGTCCCATTCGTCCGACCGGCGGAGCTGGCCGAGCTTCTCCATCGCCATGTACTCCTGCGTGCCGGAGAAGCTGGACGACAGAGACTGGTAGAAGGGGTTGGTCAGGATCTGCCGGGCGCGCTCGGGGTCGGCGTGCGCCTCGATGATCTCGTCGAACGTCCGCTTCATGTCGAGCATCATCGCGTGCAGTTCGCCGGGGCCCTCGACGCCGGCGACCGGGCGCGGGGTGTTGTCCAGCTCGGTGAGCCCCATCGACTGCGCCAGCCGGCGCGCCGGGTCGACGGTCAGCACGACGACGCGCCGGCCTCGTTCGGCGGCCCGCAGGCCGAGGGCCGCGGCCGTGGTGGTCTTGCCCACGCCGCCCGAGCCGCAGCACACGACGATGCGCGTGTGCGGATCGTCCAGGACGGCGTCCATGTGCAGGACCGGCGAGGTGTGGCGCGGCGCGTCCCCGGGATGGCCGGCGGCGGCCGCGGTGGAGGCGGTCATGTGAGGGTCCCCCCTGGGCGAGAGTTCACAGGTGCGCAGGCATTGGCCGAGGTGCCCGGAGAGGGTTTCACGCCGCTCCCTGGGAGCACAGCGCCTCGGCCAGCTCGTACAGGCCCGCGAGGTCGGCGCCGTCGGGCAGGAGCGGCAGCTCGTATTGCGGGGTCCTGGCCAGGGCCAGGGACTCCCGTTCGCGGCGTTCGAGGGCGGTGCGCCGCGCGTGCTCGGTCACCTCGACGGCCAGCGCCTCGGCGATCTCGGACGCGCCGGCGCCGCCCTCGGCGAGCCCGGCGGCCTTGAGCCCGAGGGCCAGCTCGCCGGGATCGACGCCTCCGTCGGCCGCGACGTCCAGGGTCGCCTCGGGCAGCAGCTCGGGCCGGACCATGTTGACGAAGACGCCGCCGACGGGGAGCTCGGCCTCGTGCAGGCTCTCGATGCCGTCCAGCGTCTCCTGGACCGGCATCTCCTCCAGCAGGGTGACGAAGTGGACGGCCGTCTCGGGCGAGGCGACGACCCCGCGGACCAGGTCGGCGTGGTTCTTCACCGGGCCGATGCGCGCGAGCCCCGCCACCTCGGTGGTCACGTTCAGGAAGCGGGTGATGCGCCCGGTGGGCGGCGCGTCCATGACGACGGCGTCGTACACGCGCCTGCCGGCCCTGTCGCGGCGGCGCACGGCCTCGCTGGTCTTGCCGGTGACGAGCACGTCGCGCAGCCCGGGGGCGATGGTCGTCGCGAAGTCGACCAACCCGATCTTGCTGAGTGCCTTGCCGGCCCTGCGCATCCCGTAGAACATCTCGACGTACTCGAGCATGGCCTCTTCGGGGTCGATGGCCAGGGCGTACACGTCACCGCCGCCCGGGGCCACGGCGATCTTACGTTCCTCGTACGGCAGGGGCGGGATGTCGAAGACCTGGGCGATGCCCTGGCGTCCCTCGACCTCGACCAGCAGCACCTTCCTGCCGCCCGCCGCCAGGGCGAGGGCCAGCGCGGCGGCCACGGTGGTCTTGCCCGTGCCGCCCTTGCCGGTGACGACGTGCAGTCGTACGCCGTCCCAATCGGTGTCGCGAGCGCTCACCCTCCGAAGGCTACCCAACGGTCACTTTTCGATTCGCCGTCCGCCCTCTTCAGGGCGTACCTGGGACGCAGGTCACACTGCCGCGCGGCCGGTCGTCCACAGGGGTGGCCGTCCGCGGCGGAGTTGTCCACAACCGTGGCGGCCGGGCCGCCTGGACTCGTCCGGCCCGTCTACAGTGCCACCATGAAGCGCTACGAATATGCGACGGTCCCTCTGCTGACCCATGCCACCAAGCAGATCCTCGACAACTGGGGGCAGGACGGCTGGGAGCTCGTCACCGTCATCCCGGGTCCCAACCCGGAGCAGCTCGTCGCCTATATGAAGCGGGAGAAGGCATGAGCACGCCCGAGGAGCGTCTGAAGGAGCTCGGGCTCACCCTGCCCGAGGTCGTCAAGCCGCTGGCCGCGTACGTGCCCGCCGTCCGCACGGGCGACTATGTGTACGTCTCGGGGCAGATCCCGCTGGAGGACGGCAAGCTGGGCGCCACGGGCAAGGTCGGCGCCGAGGTGACGCTCGAGGAGGCCAAGCGGCAGGCGAGGGTGTGCGCGCTCAACGGCATCGCGGCCGCGGCGCAGGCCGCGGGCGGGCTGGGGAACATCGTGCGCATCGTCAAGGTCGTCGGCTTCGTGGCGAGCGCCCCCGGCTTCACCGACCAGCCCAAGGTCGTCAACGGGGCCAGTGAGCTGTTCGGCGAGGTCTTCGGCGACGCGGGCGTCCACGCGCGCAGCGCCGTCGGAGTCGCCGCTCTCCCGCTGGACGTCCCGGTCGAGGTGGAGCTCATCGCCGAAGTCCGATAGCCCGTGTCACCATGGTCCGGCCGAGTTCCGTTCGGTTGGGCCATGGAGCCGGCCGCGTACCACGGAGGTGGCATGAACGGCATCCCGCTCCCTGGAGCGCTCGGCGAGCGCGCCCGTGCGATCCTGTCCGGGCGGCTCGCCCCGGTGCCCGCCAGGGACGCCGCCACCGTCGTCCTCCTCCGCCCCGGCGGCCCGCCCGCCGGTGGTTCGTCCACCGATGGGGTGGGCGGTCCGGTCGGGGCGGGTTCGGCCGGTGGGGTCGAGGTCTACATGCTGCGGCGGGCGGCGAGCATGGCGTTCGCGGCGGGGGCGTACGTCTTCCCCGGTGGGTCGGTGGATCCGCGTGACGCCGACCAGGCCGTGGCCTGGGCCGGTCCGGCGCCCGAGACATGGGGCCGGCTGTTCGGCGCCGACACCACGACCGCGCGGGGCCTGGTCTGCGCGGCCGTGCGCGAGACCTTCGAGGAGTCCGGGGTGCTGCTGGCCGGGCCCAGCCCCGACACGGTGGTCGCCGACACCACCGGCGACGACTGGGAGGCCGACCGCGAGGCGCTGATCGATCGGCGCCTGTCGCTCGCGGAGTTCCTGAACAAGCGGAGCCTGGTCCTGCGCGCCGATCTGCTGCGGCCCTGGGCCCACTGGATCACGCCGGACGTCGAGCACAAGAGGTTCGACACCCGCTTCTTCGTGGCCGCGATGCCGCCCGGTCAGCGCACCCGCGACGTGGGGGGCGAGGCCGACGAGGTCGCGTGGCTGCGCCCGGCCGGGGCGATCGAGCGGGCCAGGAACGGCGAGATCCTGCTGATGCCGCCGACCTTCCGCACGTTGACCGAGATGTCCGACTACGCCGAGGTGGAGGCCGTCCTGGCCTGCGAGCGCGAGATCGTGACCTTCCAGCCGCGGGCCGCCGAGGTGGACGGCGAGATGTGGCTGGTCATACCGGATGAGGATTATCGTTTGCCATGAGCGGTCTCCCAATCCCCGTGGACGGGCTGGACGGGGCCGGCACGGCGCGGGCCACCAACGTCCTGGCGCCCAACGCCTCTCCCATGACGCTCGACGGCACCAACACCTGGGTCATCGCCGAGCCGGGCGCGCCCGGCGTCCTTGTCGTGGACCCAGGCCCGGACGACGAGGCACACCTGCGGCGGGTGGCCGGTCACCTCGCCGGGCGGCGGGTCGAGGCCATCCTGCTCACGCACGGCCACGAGGACCACAGCGGCGGCGCCCGCCGGTTCGCCGAGATGGTGGGCGCGCGGGTCCGCGCGCTCGATCCCCGGCACGTTCTGGGGGACGAGGGGCTCGGTGACGGCGACGTCGTCACGGCCGGCGATCTGGAACTGCGGGTGATCGGCACGCCGGGCCACTCGTTCGACTCCCTGTGCTTCTGGCTGCCCGCCGACGCGGCCATGCTGACCGGGGACACCGTCCTCGGCCGCGGCACCACCGTGATCGCCCCTGACGGCGACCTGGGCGACTACCTGCGCAGTCTCGACCGCCTGCGGGCTGGCGCCGAGATCGTGGCGGCACGGGCGCTGCTGCCCGGCCACGGGCCGCTGCTCCCCGAGCCGGTCACCGCCCTGGACGGCTACATCGCCCACCGGCGTGAGCGCCTGGACCAGATCCGGCGGGCGCGCCGCGAGGGCGCCCGGACACCGGAGGAGATCGTGCGGGTCGTCTACGCGGAGGTCCCCGAGAGCCTGTGGCTGGCGGCCGAGATGTCGGTGCGCGCGCAACTGTCGTACCTGGAAGCGCTGGAACCCCAGTAGCCGATCGCCCGGTCGGCCTGCATCGCCCGGTTCGCCCGGTCTCTGTCGCGATGATCCCTGGAGCCGCCCAGTCCGTCCGTCGCCGATCACCCCTTGCGGCGCCCGGGGTTGGCCGGGGCTGCCGCTGGGGCCCGGTGGGGTGGGCCGAGCGTTCTCGCGGTTACCTCGAGCGGGCCTGGAGGCGGTCGGCGTCCATGATGACGACGGCCTTGGCCTCGATGCGGAGCCAGCCACGCTGCGCGAAGTCGGCCAGGGCCTTGTTCACGGTCTCGCGGGAGGCGCCCACGTACTGCGCCAGCTCCTCCTGGGTGAGGTCGTGGTGGACCCGCAGGCCATCCTCGGTGCGCTGGCCGAACCGCTCGGCGAGGTCGAGCAGCGCCTTGCCGACGCGGCCGGGCACGTCGGTGAACACCAGGTCGGCCATCACGTCGTTGGTGCGGCGCAGCCGCTGGGCGAGGGCGCGGAGCAGGTGCAGGGCGACCTCGGGCCGTCCGGTGAGCCAGGGGCGCAGGTCGTCATGCCCTAACCCGGCCAGCCGGACGTCGGTCAGGGCGATGGCGCTCGCCGTGCGGGGCCGGGGGTCGAACAGCGAGAGCTCGCCGAACATCTCGCTCGGGCCGAGCACGCTGAGCAGGTTCTCGCGGCCGTCGGGCGCGGTGCGGATCAGTTTGATCTTTCCGTCCAGCACGACGTAGAGCCGATCACCCGTTTCGCCCTCGCTGAAGAGGGTCTGCCCCTTGTGAAGCTCGACCTCGGAGATGCCCGTGCGGAGCGCGGCGGCGCTCTCGCGGTCGAGCGCGGCGAACAAAGGGGCCTTACCTAGCACGTCGTCGGTATTCACGGTGCCCTCCTCGTCCAGTGGCCGCGCCACCACGACAGCGCGCCACACTTGGGGATCGCGCTCGCTGCTAGACATTGTGACGTACTGCATCAAGGGGGTCGCATGGAGCCCGTCCGCGTAGGCTGACGTGGTGCCCCGCAAAGTGACCTCCGCCGGGGAGTCCCGGCTCGCCCTGGTACGCCGAGCCCGACGGATGACTCGAATCCTGGCGGAAACCTATCCCGACGCCCACTGCGAACTCGACTTCGGCAACCCGCTCGAGCTGCTGGTCGCGACGATCCTCTCAGCGCAGTGTACGGACAAACGGGTCAATATGGTTACTCCAGTACTCTTTGCCAAATACAGGTCCGCAGCCGACTATGCCGGTGCCGACCGGGCCGAACTCGAAGAGATCATCCGGTCGACAGGGTTCTTCCGCGCCAAGGCCAACAGCATCCTCGGCATGGCACAGGCCGTCTGCGACCGCTACGGCGGCGAGGTGCCCGGCAAGCTGAAAGACCTGGTCACACTGCCCGGAGTCGGCAGGAAGACCGCCAACGTGGTCCTCGGCAACGCCTTCGACGTGCCCGGCATCACGGTCGACACCCACTTCCAGCGCCTCACCCGGCGCTTCCAGTGGACCACCGAGACCGACCCGGTGAAGATCGAGTACGCGGTCGGCGAGCTGATCCCCAAGAGCCAGTGGACCGACATGTCGCACTATCTGATCTGGCACGGGCGCCGCATCTGCCACGCCCGCAAGCCCGCGTGCGGCGTGTGCCCGCTGGCGAGCCTCTGCCCGTCCTTCGGCGAGGGCCCCACCGATCCGGAGCAGGCGGCCAAGCTCGTCCGCCCCGGCCCGTTCTCCTAGGCCCGGTTCCGAGGTTTCGCACGGGAAGCGGGAAGCTGCCGCATGCGGCCGATGTTGCTCCCCGCAAGGAGGTATGGCATGACTGCTCCCGTGCCCGGCTGGTTGAACGATCTCGCGGCGAACGCCGTCCACCACCCCGTTCCCGCGGCGTTGCGCCCGCCGGCCGTCGGAGGGCGTGCCGCGGCCGTCCTGCTGTTGTTCGGGGAGTCGGCGCTCGGCCCCGACGTCCTGCTGATCCAGCGCAGCGCGAAGGGGCGCAACCACGCCGGCCAGCCCGCGTTCCCCGGCGGGGGCGTGGACCCGGGCGACGGCGGCCCGGTCGGCGCGGCGCTGCGCGAGGCGCAGGAGGAGACCGGTCTGGAACCCGGCGGCGTGCAGGTGGTCGGCACGCTTCCCGAGCTCTACGTCTGGCGGAGCGACAACAGGGTCACCCCCGTGCTCGGCTGGTGGCACACGCCCTGCGCCGTCCACGCGGCCTCCCCGGACGAGGTCGACGCCGTGGCACGCGTGCCCATCGCCGAACTGGTCGACCCGGGCAACCGGCTGCGGCTGCGCCTGCCCGGCGGCTTCGCGGGGCCCGCGTTCAAGGTGCGCGGAATGCTGGTGTGGGGGTTCACGGCGGGCATTCTGAACGACCTGCTGGCCGCCACCGGGTTCGAGCGTCCCTGGGACGGCGGCCGCGTCGAGGAACTGCCCCCCGAGATGCTCCGCCTCGCCCGCCGCTAGGCCGGCCGGCCTCTGCGGGCCGTCCCAGCGGGAGCGGCGACGACCACGGCAGGATGGCGACGATCACGGCAGGATGAGGCCCAGCGCCGCCCAGTCGGCGACGTCCTCGTCGGGGTCGGTGGCGAGCCGGCGGAGCGCCGCGAGCCCGGCCGGGTCCGGTGGACGGCCGACGACGTGCGACAACGCGTACGCCGCGCCGTAGCGGACGGTCGCGTCCGGATGCGTGGACAACTCGATGACCGACGGGAGGGCTCGTCCGTCCCGCAGGTGCCCGAACGCGATCAGCACGGCGTGGAGCACGCGGACATCGTCGTCCGAGGCGGCCAGGTAACGCAGGACCGACAGCGTCTTGTCGACGAAGGGCCGCAGCGGAGTGCCCAGCTCGCCCAGGATGTCCACGCCCAGCACGCGCTCGACGCGGGAATCGCTCGCGCACAGCCGCCGGGCCTCGGTGAAGGTCTCCAGATCGCCTCGCGCGTGCAGCGCGTCCACGGCCTTCCACCTACGGGGGCCGTCAGGGTCGTCGTCCTCCAAAGCGAGGGCGATCAGCTCATCGACGCCGAGTTTCGCCAGCTCCGGAGACACGCCCGCGTCCGCGCGCATCCAGCGGAGGTTGCGGACCCAGGATTGCGGCCTGCCGTCGGGCACGGTGGCGCCCGTGGCGGGGCGCCCGTCCGCTCGCCCGTCGTTCGACCCCCCGATCGATACCATGCCGCAACGATATCGAGCCAACGAGTGCACGGCTCGTGGCCGCGCTGGATACCGTTGAGGCGTGAGCGGCGATCTCCTCGATTTCATCCTGATTGTTCTCGTGATCGCCTTTGCCGTGTCCGGCTATCGGCAGGGGTTCATCATCGGGGCTTTCAGCTTCCTCGGCTTCGTCGGCGGGGGTGTCCTCGGGGTGTTGATCGCGCCGCCGATCGCGCACGCCGTCGTGAGCGCCTCCACCGAGCAGGCCCTGCTCGCCATAGTGATCGTCTTTCTCGGTGCGGTGATCGGCCAGTTCGCCTCCTCGACGATCGGCGCGGTCGTCCGCAGCCACGTCACCTGGGAGCCCGCCCGCACCGTGGACGCACTCGGCGGCACCTTCACCAGCGCGCTGTCGGTCCTGATCATCGCCTGGCTGATCGGCTCGCTGCTCTCCGTCGCGCCCTTTCCGTGGCTCAACCAGCAGACCAACGGCTCGCTGCTCCTGCGGACCGTCGACGCGGCGATGCCCGAGAAGGCCAAGGAGTGGCAGCTCTCCTTCAAGGAGTTCGTCGACAACTCCGAGTTCCCGCAGGTGTTCAACGCCATCGGCGGCGGCACGTTCGTCGATGTGCCGCCGCCGGACGCCAGCGTGGTGCGCGGCCCGCAGCTCCAGCGGGCCCGCCGGGCGATCGTCAAGGTGCAGGGGACGGCTCCCGCCTGCCGCAAGCTCATCGAGGGCACCGGCTTCGTCTTCGCCCCGCACCGCATCATGACCAACGCGCACGTGGTCGCCGGTGTCACCCAGGAGCTGCGGGTCACCGACGAGAACCGCATCAGGCACGACGCCCAGGTCGTGCTGTACAACCCCGACCGGGACATCGCCATCCTGTACGTCCCCGACCTGGACGTCCCGCCGCTGAAGTTCGACTTCACCGCCGAGGGCCAGGACGACGCGATCATCGCCGGTTTCCCGAAGGGCAAGGGCTTCACGACTCGGCCGGCCCGCATCCGCGTCAAGCAGAACGCGAAGGCCTCCGACATCTACTCGCGCAAGACCGTCACTCGCGAGGTGTACGCCATCCGGGGGCTGGTGCAGCCGGGCAACTCCGGCGGTCCGCTGCTCACCCCGACCGGCCAGGTCTACGGCGTGATCTTCGCGGCGGCGACCGACCAGCCGGACACCGGATACGCGCTGACCGCCGCCGAGGTGCGTCCCGACGCCGACGAGGGCAGCGCCTCGGTCGCCCGCGTCGACACCCAGGACTGCGACTGACCTCCCCGGCGCGAGGCCGGGCATCTGTCAGGGCCGGTCGGCGGGAGAGGCTCTGAAGGCGTCCGCGACCTGGGCGATGGCCTCGGCCGCAGGGGTCGCCGGATGCTCGGTGAGTTCGCGGGCGGCGCGCACCGCCGCGGTGAGGTCGACAGGACGACGGTGCGTGGCGGCGGTCCCGGCGTCGTACCGGGCGAGCCGGTCGGCGCCGCGGTCGAGCAGCGTGGCCGCGCCCCGGGTGTTGCCCCGCTGGAGGTGGGTCAGACCGACGCAGATCTGGGCCAGCCCCTGCCACAGCTCGCGCTCGTCCTGCGGACCGGTCTTCCAGCGCGCCTCCAGCACCTCGTGGGCGTGGAACGGGCGCTCCTCCACCAGGTAGGCGAGGGCGTCGGCGACGGCCCGTCCGGCGTCCGGGGCGTAGTCGTCAGGGACGCGCTCCACGCCCGGCGCGCCCTTGGGGAGCGGGCGGCCCAGCGCGTCACGCGGCCGGGCGTTGCGCGGCCGTCCCGCCGGATCCCTGTCCCGTCCCGCCGCGCCCGCGTCGCGGTCGGCCGGAGTCGTCTCTCGCGCGTCCGCGTCCGTGTGGGCGTGCGGGCCCGTGTGGTGGTCGTTCTGTCCCGTCTGGTGGCCGCTCACCGTCCGTCCCTCCTGGGTTTATGACCCCACAGTACGAAATATCGTTATCTGTCGGGTTCGGGGTCCCCCAGCCAGCCCAGCAGCTCGGCGTCGAACTGCTCAGGACGCTCCTCGTGCGGGAAATGTCCCACACCCTCCAGCAGCCGCCAGCGGTACGGCGCGGCGACGTACCGGCTCGACCCCTGCGCGGTGCGCGGCGGCATGCAGGTGTCGAGCGCGCCATGGAGCTGCAGCGTCGGCATCTCCAGCTCGGTGCGCATGAGCTTGCGATAACGCATGCCGTCCGGCCGCAGCTGGGAGCGGACGAACCAGCGGTGGTACTCAAGGGCGCAGTGGGCCACCGTGGGGATGCTGAAGGCGTCGCGGTAGGTCGCCGTGACCTCCTCCCGCAACCCGCCGGGACCCGACCACGCGTCGAGCAGCCGCCCCACCTGCGCGGCGCCGTGCTTGGTCAGCCGCCGCTCCGGAAGCAAGGGAAGCTGGTACCCCAGAAGGTGCCTGCCGGCCTTGGGCCGCCCGAACGGGTTGCCGAGGACGGCCTGGCGCAGCCGCAGCGGGTGCGGGGCGGACACGGTGACCAGACGGTGCACGACCTTCGGGTCGGTCGCGCCCATGGTCCACGCCACCAGGCCGCCCCAGTCGTGGCCGACGACCACGGCGCACGTCTCGCCGAGCGCGCGGATCAGCCCGGCCATGCTCCCGGCGAGCGAGGGCAGGTCGTACCCCCGGGGCGGCTTGTCGCTGGCGCCGTACCCCCGCAGGTCCACCGCGACGGCCCGGTACCCGGCCCCGGCCAGGGACTCCAGCTGGTGCCGCCAGGTCCACCAGAACTGCGGGAAGCCGTGCAGCAACAGCACCAGCGGCCCCTCGCCGGCCTCCACGACATGGAACATGCCGTTGCCCGCGTGGACGGAACGATGGGTCCAGGGCCCGGGGATGCGGGCCAGCGACTCGTCGGGACGTGCGCTCATGGCCGGACTCACGGGTTCGGGCTCGTGCGCCCGGCGTCGAGGTCGCCGGCGGCCGGGCCGCCCGAGGACCCGGTGGACGTCCCCGCCGGGCCGCCGGACGCCGCGGCCGACGAGCCGGCCAGCGGCACGCGGTGGTGGCCCACCTCGCCCGCCGTCGGGCCGCGGTACGGCTCGGGCACCGGCCGGGAAGGGGAGGCAGGCGGGACGGCGGCATCGTCCCCGTCGGGCCTGGCGACGTCCTTGAGGCCCTTCAGGCTCCGCGCGGTGCGTTTCATGCCGGTGAGGCCCTTGAGCCTGCGGTAGCCGACGAAGGCGAGCAGCAGCGCCACGACGAGGTAGAACACCGTCACGATCGTGAACGCCAGCCACTGCATCATCCCGAGCTGCACCAGCCCGTAAGCGATCGCGAACGAGGCGAGGATCAGGCACAGATGCAGCATGAAGGCGGCCACACCGAACAGCCCGGCCGCCGTGCCGACCCGTTTGGCGTCGAACTTGAGCTCGGCCTTCGCCAGCTCGATCTCCGAGCGGACCAGGGTCGAGATGTGGTGGCTCGCCTGGGCGACGAGTGCGCCGAGCGATTCCTCCTCGGGCGGAGCGGCCATGTCTGCTCTCCTATCGGATGTTGCGGTCACATTCATCCTGCGTGATGTTCATCGTCCCGCCTCGCCGTCCGGTTCGCCGCATCGGACTCGCCCGTGTTCGCCGCATCGGACTCGCCCGTGCGCGCGAACCCCCCGCGGTATCGAACATGCCGGGTGCTTCCCCGATCAGGAGGCCGCATGACCTCGCGGGCGCCGCGGCCCGGCCCACCGTGGGCCTGATCCAGTGGCCTTCGGGCCCCCGAACGCCGCGGAACGCCCCGGGTGCGGCCCGGCGGCCTTCCGGCCTGGAACGCCGCGGGTGCGGACCGGCGGTCTGCGCGACCTGATCGATCCGCACCCTTGGGGCGATCATCCGTGGACGATGGGCGTTCCGTGGACCTCGGACCGCCGATCAGTCCTCGCTCGACGTGGACGGCAGCTTCTCGGAGATCAGCTTCATCACCGAGCTGTCGGCCAGGGTGGTGACGTCGCCGATGCTGCGGTTCTCCGCCACGTCGCGGAGCAGGCGGCGCATGATCTTGCCGGACCGGGTCTTGGGAAGCTCGGGGACGACCATGATCTGACGCGGCTTGGCGATCGGCCCGAGCGCCTTGGCCACGTGGTCGCGCAGCTCCTTGGCGATGTCGGCGCTCTCCTCCGCGCTGCCGCGCAGGATGACGAACGCCACGATGGCCTGGCCGGTGATCGGGTCCGTGGCGCCCACGACCGCCGCCTCGGCCACCTTGGGGTGGGACACCAGCGCCGACTCCACCTCGGTGGTGGAGATGTTGTGACCGGACACCAGCATGACGTCGTCGACCCGGCCGAGCAGCCACAGGTCGCCGTCCTCGTCGCGCTTGGCGCCGTCCCCGGGGAAGTACATCCCCTCGAAGCGGGACCAGTAGGTGTCGACGTAGCGCTTCTCGTCACCCCAGATGCCGCGGAGCATCGACGGCCACGGCTCACGGATCACCAGGAACCCGCCCCCGCCGTCCGGCACCGACTGGGCCTGGTCGTCAACGACGTCGGCCACCACGCCCGGCAGCGGCCGCATGGCGGCGCCGGGCTTGCCGGAGGTCACACCGGGCAGCGGGCTGATCATGATGGCGCCGGTCTCGGTCTGCCACCAGGTGTCCACGACCGGGCAGCGGTCGGCGCCGATGTGCTCGCGGTACCAGACGTAGGCCTCGGGGTTGATCGGCTCGCCGACGGACCCCAGGACGCGCAGGGACGACATGTCGTACTTGGCGGGGATGTCGTCGCCCCACTTCATGAACGTGCGGATCGCGGTGGGCGCGGTGTAGAGGATCGTCACGCCGTACTTCTGCACGATTTCCCAGAAGCGGCCCCTGTGCGGAGTGTCGGGGGTGCCCTCGTAGATCACGCTGGTCGCGCCGTTGGCGAGCGGGCCGTACACGATGTAGGAGTGTCCGGTCACCCAGCCGATGTCCGCCGTGCACCAGTAGATGTCGGACTCGGGCTTCAGGTCGAACACCGCGTGATGGGTCCAGGCCGTCTGCGTGAGATAGCCGCCCGTGGTGTGCAGGATGCCCTTCGGCTTCCCGGTCGTGCCGCTGGTGTAAAGGATGTACAAAGGGTCCTCGGCGTCGTGCTGCGCCGGCTCGTGCTCGTCGCTCTGGCGGTCGACGATGTCATGCCACCAGATGTCCTTGTCGGTCACCTGGACGTCCTGGCCCGTCCGGCGCACGACGAGCACGTGCTCGATGCCCGGGCACTCGGCGACGGCCTCGTCCACGGTGGGCTTGAGCGCACTCGGCGCCCCGCGACGGTAACCGCCGTCGGCGGTGATGACCAGCTTGGCGTCGGCGTCCTGGATGCGCCCGCTGAGCGCCGTGGCCGAGAAGCCGCCGAAGACCACCGAGTGGACCGCGCCGATGCGCGCGCACGCGAGCATCGCGATCGGCAGCTCGGGGATCATCGGCATGTAGATCGCAACGCGGTCGCCCTTGCCGACGCCCAGCTCGGTCAGGGCGTTGGCCGCCTTGCTCACCTCGCGCAGCAGGTCGGCGTAGGTCAGCGTGCGCGTGTCGCCGTCCGGTTCGCCCTCCCAGTGGTAGGCGACCTTGTCACCGCGGCCGGCCTCGACGTGCCGGTCGACGCAGTTGTAGGCGACGTTCAGCGTGCCGCCCAGGAACCACTTGGCGAAGGGAGGATTCCACTCGAGGGTCGTCTCCCAGCGCCGCCCCCAACTCAGCCGGTCGGCCGCCCGCTCCCAGAAGCCGAGACGGTCGTTCGCCGCCTCGTCGTAGGCGTCGGCCGTCACGTTCGCAGACGAGGCGAGGTCCGCCGGCGGCGCGAAGCGCCGGCTCTCGTGCAGCAGGTTCGACAGAGTCTCCTGGGTCTCGCGACCAGGGGTTTCCGGGGCCACAACGTACTCCTTCACATGGCCTGGCTCGATTGGGCTGGGTCCCACTTCACCAGTCCCGAGGTGGCGGGACAAGGGGGGACGGACCGGCGAAGCCCGCCGGCGGACACCTCCACCGTGGTTCACAACGGGCTTTACATGCGGTCACAAAAGCTGCGGATTCGTTGTGGAAATGATATCCAACAATAAAAGTGGAGAGCACAGAAGGCCCATTCGCGGCATGCTCGTTGAACGGTGTGAACCACGCGCCGAACGGCACCCCCATTCGACGGCGGCGCGCACCGGGGGCGCCATTGACGACGTCGTGAACCTCCGCCCGCTCCGCCGGGCGCGACATGAACTCCCCTTGACCTGCCGTTGACCTTCACCGCCGTACGCCCGCATCGTACTCGCCGGTAGGGTCGGGAGGCGTGAGCGACCCACTGGCTGTCATCGCCGGGCTGCCCGGCGTCCCGGACGCCGTCCAGAGCGCCCGGTCGGCCGTCGACCGGCTGTACGGGCATCGCGTGCTGCGCCGCCGCGGCCCCGAGGTGTCCGCGGAGTCCGCCCTGCGCGGCGCGCGCGCCTCCGCCGCGCTCGAAGGCGCCGACGTCGCGCTGGAGACGCTGCGGTCGGGCGGGGCGGACTCCCTCGTCGCGGCAGGGGCGCTGCGCGCGTCCGCCGAGATCGGACGCCTGGGCGCCACCTGGAGAACGGCGCCGCGGCAGGTCCTCGCCCGCCTTCACGCGCTGGCCGCCGTCGGCCTCATCCCGGACCCGCTGCTCGGCCGCCCGCGTACGGACGCCTCCTCCGGCACCCGGGCGGCGACCGATCCCGGCGCGCACCGCGACGGGCAGGCTGCCGGCCGCACTCACCCTGACGCCGCCGGCGCGGTCGTCCCGGGTCCCGGCGCCGATGCCGATGACGCCGCTGACGTGGACCGTCCGGGCTCGGTCACGGACGTCCTCGGTATCGGCCCGGCTCCCGGCGCCGCGGCCGCGGCCGCGCGTCTCACCTCGCTGGTCACGTTGATCACGACGCCGACCAGGGCCCCGGCGCTGGTGCTGGCCGCCGTCGTGCACGCCGAGCTGGCCGCGGTCCGGCCCTTCGGAACCGCGGACGGCCTGGTGGCGCGTGCGGCCGAGCGGCTCACACTCGTGGAGTTCGGGCTGGACCCCAAGTCGCTGGTGGCGGTCGAGGTCGGGCACCACGACCTCGCGGACGCGTACGCCGAGAGCCTGCGGGGCTACCTCAAGGGCACCGGCAAGGGCGTGGCGGCCT
Organism: Sphaerisporangium sp. NPDC004334; assembly: GCF_053602655.1. Lineage (NCBI taxonomy): Bacteria > Bacillati > Actinomycetota > Actinomycetes > Streptosporangiales > Streptosporangiaceae > Sphaerisporangium > Sphaerisporangium sp. NPDC004334. The sequence continues at coordinate 369,406 of NZ_JBSGDZ010000004.1, read as the reverse complement.
GGGTGCGGCACTGTGCCGCCGCCGTGGAGGTCGGCGCCCGCGAGGCCACGGCCATCTGCGAGGCCCTGCAACGAGGCTGAGCCTCACCGGTGTCGCATCGCCTCGCCCGAGCCGTGATGGGGGTCAGGTGCACCGGATCCAGATCACCAGACGGGCTCCGCCGCGCGGCCGGCCGGACGCGGCTCGCGAGACGCGGATCGCCGGCCTGGGACGGCCGGCTGGAGATCGCCGCGACTACCGCGAGATCCTACGAGAATCGACGAGGTTGAGCGAAAAAATCTTCCTCGTCTGCCCGAACCGGTGAAATTCTTGCGCTGAAACGAACAAGACGGGCGAGGTTTTACGGTCGGTACGGCGGGGGGGATACGGCTCCGGACAGAAGCGAACGGCGCCCCTGGTCTGGGACGCCGCCGCCAGTGCGCCACACCGGGTTACCAAGCGTGCACCTCAAATCGTCGTAGCGGGTCAAGCCCGTCTCGACGCGCCTCCCGCGGCTGGTCGCGCGTGGGTACCCGGTGGTCGCACTCGAACACTCAGTCCGTGCAACCTTTCTACGTCGAATCCCGCCTGATGGGAACCCCTTGGAGCAAGACCTTTACCGACCTTCGCTTGTCCGGGCGCCGAACCGGCGCGTATCCGAGCATGCCGCGAACGGGGCTCGCCGCGCCGTCCCGAAGATCCTGACAGCCGGATGTGAAGGCCTTTCGATCACCGCCCGTGATCGGTCTCTCTCGGGACGTTTTTCGCATACTTGTAGTAGCCGATCCGCTACGGCGGAAAAAAACTCGCGGAAATCAGAGATTGCTCCTCGACGGAACTTGAGTTCATCGGGCACCATACGTTGGTGTCCACATGACTGTGGCGTTGGTTCCTGGGTAAGATTTTTGCAGTCCCTTGCCACGCTGTGGTCGGCGATGAAAGCTTTCTTCTAAAACGGGACCGGCTCTACCCCCCCGGAGCCGGACCGGTTGGCGACCCCCGCTCTCCCCCCCCGGCGGGGGTCGCCCTTTTCTCCTCCATCCCTGCCGCCGCGCAGAGCTTCCCCCGGGCGACCCGGCTCCCTCTTTCGCCACCGCGCACCCCCGCCTCCACCGCCTCAGGACGGCAGGAGCACCTACCGGTGCCGCCGGCCCGCACCGACAGCGCGGGGTGGCCAGGCGCCCCCGATGGGCATCCCGGCATCGCCATCGCGTGGTGCCATTGGGTGGCGGCCATCGCGTGGCGCCATCGCATGCCGCTGGACGCCGCCGGATGCCTTCACCGCTCCTGTCAGCGGTTCGCAGGGCGTCCGCCGCAGGGCGTCCGTCGCAGGGCGTCCCGTGCAGCCGCTTCGAGTTGCTTGCTGATCCTTGTCCCGTAGACACGTGCCTCGCCCACCGCCGGCTGTCATCCACGGCGGCCGGGCCGCCGGTCTGGGCTTCTTCCGTCCCGTCTCGCTCGCAGGCCAGAGGGTTATCCACAGAACGCCGTTCGCTCCCATGAGCGATGTGGCCGGTCCTGGAAGGTGGTGGCCTCAGACGACAGGGAGGCCACCCCCATGCCCCGCCCACTGGTGATCACCGAAGATCAGGATCTGCTGGACGATCTCCTGCGGGTCGCGGCCGCCGCCGGTGTGGAGATCGACGTCGCGCACGCCGCGACGCATGCCCGGCCTTACTGGCAGCGCGCCCCGCTCGTCGTCGTGGGGGCGGACGCGGCCGACGCCCTGGCCGCGACGGGGCCACCGCAGCGGCAGGGCGTGCTGCTCGTGACCAGGGCGTGCGACGATCCCGCCGTCTGGCGACGATGCGTGGCCGTGGGCGCCAAGGCGGTTCTGGAATTGCCGCAGGCCGAGCGGCGACTGGTGGACGAGTTCGCCGAGGCGTCAGAGCCGGTGATCAGGGCCGGTGAGACGGTCTGCGTCATCGGCGGCAGCGGCGGCGCCGGCGCCAGCGTGCTGGCGGCTTCCCTGGCCCTCACCGGAGCGCGACGTGGCATGCGCACGCTCCTCGTGGACGCCGACCCGCTCGGCGGCGGCATCGACGTCATCCTCGGTCAAGAGCACGCCATCGGCGCACGATGGCCCGACATCGTCGAGCGTGAGGGCCGGGTGAGCTTCACGGCCCTGCAAGCCGCCCTGCCGACGATGGGCGAGCTCACCGTGCTGTCGTGGCATCGCGGAGAGTCCCCACCCATCCCCGCGGAGGCCATGCGGGCCGTCCTCGAGGCCGCGCACAGAGGGTGCGATCTCATCGTCGTCGACCTCCCGCGACATGTCGGGCCCGCGGCGGGCGAGGCGCTCTCGCGAGCGGGGTCCACCCTGCTGCTCGTGCCCGCGGACGTGCGAGGCGTGCTTTCCGCCTCCCAACTCCTGATCGAGATAAGCCGGCACACCTCGGACATCGGAGTCGTGGCGCGCGACGGCGTCCTGCTCCCCGAGGTGATCACCCGATCCCTCGGCGTGTCCTGTGTCGGGGTACTCGAAGACCAGCGCGGCCTCGCCGACGTTCTCAACCGCGGCGATGCCCCACCCCTCGGCGACCGCACTCCTCTCGGCCGCTTCTGCGCCGACTTCCTCACCACCCTGGAGCCCCGATGACCCCTCACCCCACCCGGTCCGTTCACTCCACCCGGCCCGTTCACCCCACCGGGTCGATTCGCCCCACCCGGCCGATTCGCTCCACCCCGTCTATTTCTCGCCCCATCCCGTCCACCCCTCAGCCGCCCACGCCCGTCACGCCCTCCCTGGCCGCGGACACCCGCCGATGAATCGTCTGGTGGTGTCCCCTGACCTGGTCGAGGCCGTCCGGGTGCGTCTCGCCCGCACGGGCGCCCAGCCCTCGGCCGCCCAGGTGGCCGCCGCGCTCCGGGCCGAGCACGCGGTGCTGGGGGACGCCGAGGTCCTCGAGGTCGCCCGTGCTCTGAGGGCCGATCTCATCGGCGCCGGGCCGCTCGAGCCCTTGCTGGCCGAGCCGGAGGTCACCGATGTGCTGGTCAACGGCGCTCGTAACGTCTGGATCGACGCCGGTGACGGCCTGCGGCGCACCTCGGTCGTCTTCCCCGGCGACGACGAGGTGCGCAGGCTCGCCCAGAGGCTGGCCGCAGCCGCGGGCAGGCGCCTGGACGACGCCTGCCCCTACGTCGACGCCCGTCTGCCGGGCGGCGTACGCCTGCACGCGATCCTGCCGCCGGTGGCCTCCGACGGCACGTGCCTGTCCCTCCGGCTCCCGCCCCGCAGGTCCTTCACCCTGGAAGAACTGGTGCCAGGCCCTGGGGCTGCGGCGGTGCGCGCGATCGTGGTCTCCCGGCTGGCCTTCCTCGTGACGGGTGGAACCGGTACTGGAAAAACCACACTCTTGTCCGAAATGCTTTCCCTGGCTCATCCTGGCGAGCGGTTGATCCTCGTCGAGGACTCCTCGGAGCTGCGGCCGATCCACCCGCATGTCGTCCGGCTGGAGACCAGGCCGGCCAACCTGGAAGGGGCCGGCGGCGTAGGCCTCCGCGACCTGGTCCGGCAGGCCCTTCGCATGCGCCCGGACCGCTTGGTCGTAGGAGAGGTGCGCGGCGCTGAGGTCGTCGACCTCCTTGCCGCGCTCAACACCGGCCACGACGGTGGTTGTGGAACTCTGCACGCGAACAACCCCGCCGATGTGCCCGCCCGGCTGGAAGCGCTCGCCTGTGCCGCCGGGCTTTCGAGGGAGGCCGTCCACAGCCAGATCGCCGCGGCCCTCGACGCCGTGATCCACCTCGTCCGCGACGCCGGTGGCGGACGCCGCAGAGTCGCCGAGATATGCCTCATGGAACGCGAGTCATCGGGCCTCGTCCGCGTCGTCCCCGCCCTCACGTTCCCCGCCAACGGTCCACCCCAACACGGCCCGGCCCTGCCCACCCTCCTCGCCCGCGCTCCTCATGTCCTCCAATGACCCCGTTCTCCCGCCCCGCCGCCGAGTTCCGAGCCCTTCTGGGCGGCGAGCAGGAGGAGATGTTCGATGCTCGTGGTCGCCGTCGTTTTGATCGCCGTGGCAGTGGGGGTCTGGACGAGCCCTGATGCCGCGACCGTTCGGCTGCTCGCCTTGACGCGTCCTCGAGACCAGGCGCGATGGGCGAGCATCGCCCGATTGTCGCGTGTCGCCCTCCGGCGAAGTCCCGTACGGCAGGCCGCCGCATGGAGGAGGTCCTCGATCGAACTCAGCCAAGCTCTGGTCGCCGAGCTGGCGACGGGGCGGCCGCCGGGAGACGCGCTGGCGCGGGCGGTGTCCTGTCTCGTCCTGCCCGATCCCACCTCCCTTCGTCCTGTCGTCGCCATAGCCCGCGACGGTGGTGACGTGGCCTCGGCCCTCGAGCGAGCCGCTCCTGATCACGGTGGAGAAGGTCTGGTGCGCCTCGCGGCCTGCTGGCGCGTCAGCCAGACGTCGGGCGCGGGGTTGACCGCTCTGGTGGAAAGGGTGGGCTGCTCTCTGCGGGAGGCCGAGGCTCACCGTTCTGAGGTCACGGCCCAACTGGCCGGGCCCCGTTCCACCGCTCGGCTGCTCGCGGGGCTCCCCCTGCTCGGAATCCTGCTCGCGGCCGGGCTGGGGCTGCGTCCGCTGGACTTCTTACTCGGTGGCCCGGCAGGCGTGGCGTGTCTCGGCGCCGGTGGGCTGCTGGACGTCGCGGGCCTGTGGTGGATGAACCGGCTCGTCTCCCACGCCCAAGAGCGGGGCACATGACCGTGAACCAGACAGACGCGTGTCCACGCGACGGCTGTACGACTAATGATGATCATTGGAAGATGGCGGTTCATGCAGGGCCGTCTGTGCAGGTAGGGCCCTACCTGGCGGCTGACATCGCGCATTCGAGTTCAGTGACTGGTCCGACGCGCTGGTCCGACGACGTGTACGCGCCCTGAGCCAGACGGTGAGCTACACCACACACCTACACCGCTCTGACGACGACACCCGCGCCTCTGGACCAGCTCAAGGCGATGAACCAGGCGGGGTTGTTCCGTGAGATGAGTGCCCGCCCTACCCGTTCGGTCCCACAACAGGAACGCTCGGAGGACTTATGAGCATCTTGCTCGCTACCGGCCTCGTCGGGCTCTCCGCGTGGCTCTGGTTGACTCCGTGGGATCCGGGCGAGCGTCTGGCCAAGATCCCCATGTTCCACATGCGGCTGAACGCGGAGGCACGCCCTGGGCATGGCTGCGATACGCGAGCGATGGTTCATGCGAAAGCTCGCCCGCCGTACGAGCCGGCGCGGGCCGGACACTCCCATGCGACGCCCGTCTACAGAGGCAGACGCGGCAGCGAACGCCTGGGCGGCCTTGCACATACAGGGGGCGGCGAACGCTGGGGCGGTGTCGATCGCCCAGCGGCAGTCAGGCATTCGAGCGCTGTTGAGCGCCTCGACGGCATCAACGGCGTGTCGGGCGTCTCCGCCTCTGGTGGTGCTTCCGGGCTGAGGGGGCGGTTCGCCAGATACGGCCTCGGCGCGTACACGTTCCGGAAGGCGCTTCCGCCGGTCTTGGTCGCGACCGGAGGCATCGCGCTCGTCGGTGGTGTGCCTGGAGTGGTGTGCGGAGTCGGCGCGGGTGTGCTGACGCTGGTGATCGGTCACCGCGCGGAACCCCGCGAGGCACGCCGGCGCCAGGCGCGGATCACGGCCGATCTTCCGTTCGCGGTCGATCTCATGGTGGCCTGTCTGCGGGCGGGCCGGCCGGTGAGCGCCGCGGTGCAGACGGCCGCGAACGCGATCGGTGGTCCACTCGGCGAGCGCCTGGCATGGGTGAACGGCCAGTTGCGGCTTGGTGCCCGCCCTGAGGATGCCTGGTCGGCGCTGGAGAAGGACCGGCCACTGGCGGCGATGGCGCGTGGCATGGTCCGCGCGGCCCTCAGCGGGGCGCCGGTGGCCGATGTGCTGTCCAGACTCGCGGATGACGCGCGGCAGGACGCTCGGGCCGCCTCCTCCGCTGCGGCTCGACGGGTGGGCGTTCAGGCGGTCGCGCCTCTCGGACTGTGTTTCCTGCCGGCGTTCGTGCTCGTGGGAGTGATCCCCGTGGTCGCGGGTCTGGCAGGCCAGGTCTTCGGCCGTTGACCGCCGTTGACCGGTCGATGAGCGGCTGATGAGCGGCTGACGAGCGGCCGTTGAGCGCCGACGATCGGCCGACGACCGGCGGGCGACGAGCGAGATCAGACCCGTGACCTCGGCGCAAGCCGCGCCGACGTCACGAGGACATCGGAATGACCCCGCCGATCGGCCGGTCACTTCCCTGTCGCGCACGGCCCACGTGAGCCGCCCTGGCCGGTCCTGGCCGTCGCGAGGCGTCACGGACGGGAGTCCTCCAGGCGTGGTGGGTGGCGAACCGTCCACAGCCTCGGGACGGAGCCCGGACGGAGCGCCGATGGTCGGTACGCAGGCTCGGGCGGCATGGCGGCTGTCCGTGCATAGGTCGCAATGAATGGCATCTCCGCAGTGGGGCCTGGCATCGGCCGACTTATCCACAGGCTTGGCGCGGGATCGGCGGGTTGTCCACAGAATGACGTTCGGCCCAGAAGTGGCCCCCTCCGCTCGGCGAAGCTGTCCTCGCTGGTCAAGGTCCGGGTGGTCACCCACACGGCGACGATGACGACTCAAGGGGAGGTCCGATGCGCAGGTGGATCCGTCGACGGGGGCGGCACGCGCTCAAGGTCATTGGGGACGGAAAGGGGGCAGGGCTGCATCATCGCTTCCAGCGGCTGCGGGTGCGCGTTCAGACCTCCGCGAGCACGCGCGTCAAGGTGGCGCGCATACGAGCGCAGGCAGGGATGTCCACCGCGGAGTACGCGGTGGGCACGATCGCCGCCTGTGCCTTCGCGGGCCTCCTGTTCAAAATCGTCAGCAGTCCCGAGGTGCGGAAGATGCTGTCCGACATCATCAGCCGGGCCCTCAGACTCGCGGGCTGACCGGTGGCCCACGTGGACGCAGCGGAACCGGGGCGGACGCGGAGCCGGCGGTCACGGCCGAGGCGGTGGACACGACGTCCGGGTTTCCCGCGGTCTGAGCCGGAGTCGGGGTCGGTCACGGCGGAGACGGCCGTCGCGCTCCCATCGCTGGCCCTGGTGCTGGGGGCGGCTCTCTGGGCCATCGCCGCGGTCGGTGCTCGACTCGAATGTGTCGATGCGGCACGGGCGGGCGCCAGGGCGGCCGCCCGCGGCGAGGCGCTGGAGGTCGTTCGGCGATTCGCCGGTCGTGCGGCCCCTCCGGGTGCGGTCGTCTCCATCACCCGCGACGCGGAACTGAGCCGGGTGACCGTTTCCGCCGCCATCCGCCCGAGCTGGGCCGTCGGAATGCCGCCGGTCCACGTGGCCGCCACCGCGACCTCCGCCACCGAGCGGGGAGTCGACGACTTGGTCATGGAAGCACGACGGGCGCCGACCGGTGTCGAGCCCGAGTGACGGCACACTGCCGACGCCCTGAGAACAGCAGAGATCACCCCCCCGGACCGCCGAAACACTCCGCCTGCCCATGACACCAGGCCACCGCCTCACGCCCCCCGAACAAGGCACCGGCTCATGACCGCAGGTCGAAGTCTGTTCCGGCGGTCGAGGAGCCGGTGGAGGGGCCGTCGATGGGGGGGTGACGGGCTGTTGGGGGTGGGTGGAATCGCCGAAGGAGGCTTTGGCTCGTGGCGTCAGGTCGAAGTCTGTCCCGGCGGGTCGAGGAGCCGCTGGAGGGGGCGTTGATGGGGGGGTGACGGGCTGTTGGGGGTGGGTGGAATCGCCGAAGGAGGCTTTGGCTCGTGGCGTCAGGTCGAGATCTGCTGAGGCGGGTCGAGGGGCTGATGAGGGGAGGCGTCGATGCGAGGGATGGGCCGTGGGGGCAGGTCGAAACGTCGACGGGGTGGGAGTCCATGGTGAAGGCGTGGTCGGTCGTCGAGGCGGGGCGACGGGTGGGGAGCGATCGGGGGGCGGGCACTGTTTGGGTCGTCGCGCTCATGACGTTGATCTGGTTCACCGCGGGCGCGTTGATGCTGGTAGGGGTCGCGCGCACAGCCCGGCACCATGCTCAGTCGGCCGCCGATCTCAGCGCCCTGGCCGCGGCGCGCCAGGCGATGGCATCGCCGGAGACGGCGTGTCGGCACGCGCGCGATCTCGCCTCGGCCAACGATGCTTCGATCACGAAGTGCCGTGTTGAGGGAGCCGTGGTGGTCGTGCGGGTCGAGGTCCCATTGCGGCTCCCATGGATCGGCGATCGCCACGCCTCCGCCGAAGCGCGCGCCGGTCCCAGATGACCACTCGTACGAAGATCCGCGTTCCTGGATCCAGGAAGTGAACGACGGCCCAGGTGGTGGAAGTGCTCACTCACCGGCGCTTCCCAGGCGCCGAGCCTGCCTGCCCATCAGACCGACCTGGTGGCCACCGTCAGGAGGGTGGTGAGGAGCCTGCGTCTCCCGTTCGGACGGTGGTGGCCGCGCCGGTGAACTCCGTCAGGTGGGTGGTGAGGGCTGGTGGCTTCGGTCGGGTGGGTGGTGAGGAGCTGCGTCTTGCGTTCGGGCGGTGGTGGCCGCGCCGGTGAACTGCGTCAGGTGGGGGGTTGGTGGCTTTCATCGCGTGGTGGTGAGGGGGTGGTGGGTTTGGTCAGGAGGGTGGTGAGGAGGCGGATGGCACCTTGTTTGTCGAGGGGGTCGTTGCCGTTGCCGCATTTGGGGGACTGGATGCAGGAGGGGCATCCGCGTTCGCACTCGCAGGAGGCGATGGCCTCGCGGGTGGCCGTGAGCCAGTCGAGGGCGCGGGCGTGGCCGCGCTCGGCGAAGCCGGCTCCGCCCTCGTGGCCGTCGTAGACGAAGACCGTGAGGAGGCCGGTGTCGGGGTGCAGTTCGGTGGAGACTCCGCCGATGTCCCAGCGGTCGCAGGTGGCGAACAGCGGGAGCAGGCCGATGGAGGCGTGCTCGGCCGCGTGCGCCGCGCCGCCGAGGTCGAGGCCCTCGGCGAGCAGCGGTGCCACGGCGGCGTCCGGGAGGGTCCACCACACGGCGCGGGTGCGCAGGGTGCGGGGTGGCAGGTCGAGGGGTTCCTCGCCGAGCACCTCGCCGGTCTTGACGCGGCGCTTGAGGAAGGACACGACCTGCCGGGTGACCTCCACCGTCCCGAAGTGCAGCTCGCCCGGCCCGAAGGCGTGCGACCGCAGGGATTCCAGCACGGAGATGTCGGTGACGTCCCGGGCGAAGGTGGAGTAGTCAGGGTCGGACGCCGACACCAGGGCGACGCCCGCGTCCAGGTCGAGTTCCTCCACGAGGTAGGTATCGCCCTGGTGGATGTGCACGGCGCCGGTGTGGACGGCGGTGTGGGCGGACGGCTCGTCGACGGTGCCGAGCAGCCGCCCCGTGGAGGACTCCACGACCTCGATCGGCGGCCCGCCGGAGCCCCGGATGTCGGCCAGATTGGCGGCGCGCTCGCGGCGTGTCCAGAACCAGCCCTGGGGGCGGCGCCGGAGCATCCCGCGCTGGACGAGGTCGTCGAGCACCTCTTCCGTGGACGGGCCGAACACCGGCAGGTCCGCCTCGGTCAGCGGGATCTCGGCCGCCGCCGCGCACAGGTGCGGGCCCAGGACGTACGGGTTGTCCGGGTCGAGCACGATGGCCTCGACCGGCCGGCCGAACAGGGCCTGCGGATGGTGGACGAGGTAGGTGTCCAGCGGGTCGTCGCGCGCGATCAGCACGGCGAGGGCGTCCTGGCCGTCGCGGCCCGCGCGTCCGGCCTGCTGCCACAGGGAGGCGCGCGTGCCGGGCCATCCCGCGATGAGGACGGCGTCCAGTCCCGACACATCGATGCCCAGTTCCAGGGCGTTGGTCGTCGCCAGGCCGGTGATCTGGCCGGAGCGCAGCGCCCGTTCCAGGGCGCGCCTGTCCTCGGCGAGGTACCCGGCGCGATAGGCCGCCACCTTGGCGGGCAGCTCGGGCGAGATCTCCTCGAGGTTCTCCCGGGCGATCAGCGAGATCGTCTCGGCGGCGCGCCGCGACCGGACGAAAGCGAGGGTGCGCACGTCGTCGATGACCAGATCGGTGAGCAGGTCGGCGGCCTCGGCCGTCACCGTGCGCCGGACGGGGGCGCCTCCCTCGCCCCGCAGATCCGTCAGAGGCGGCTCCCACAGGGCGAACGTCGTGGAACCCCGGGGAGAGGCGTCCGTGGTCACCTCGGCCATCTCAAGGCCCGTCAGGCGCATCGCGGCGGCGGCGGGGTCGCTGACCGTGGCGGAGACCAGCATGAATACCGGATGGGAGCCGTATTTTCCGCATATCCGGCGGAGGCGGCGCAAGATCTGGGCCACATGTGATCCGAAGACACCCCGGTACCCATGGCACTCGTCCACGACGACCAGCTTCAGCCGGCGCCAGAACGACGACCAGGCCGCGTGGTGGGGCAGCATCGACCGGTGGAGCATGTCGGGGTTGGTCAGCACGTAGTTCGCATGCTTGCGCACCCATTGACGCTCGTCGGGCGGAGTGTCCCCGTCGTAGGTGGCGGCGCGCACCTGGGCGAGCTTCAGATCGCGCACCGAACGCAACTGGTCGGCGGCCAGTGCCTTGGTCGGCGTCAGGTACAGGACCGAGCCCCCGGACAGGATCTCGGACACGGCCGGCACCAAGTAGGCCAAAGATTTTCCCGACGCGGTGCCTGTCGCGATGATCACGTTTTGGCCACGATGTACCAGCTCAGCGGCGGTGGCCTGGTGCTCCCAGAGACCCTCGACGCCGAGATTTCGCAGACGGCTGACGAGCAGCTCGTCGACCCATGAAGGCCAGGTCGCCTTACCTGCCTGACGTGCGGCGACGTACTCTACGTGTGTGATGCGTTCACGGCGCGCGGGTACGCCGAGCAGACGAGCAAGGATCGGGTCCGCTCGCCGTGAGGGTGATGTAGTCGGAGTCACTGGTTTCCAGTTTGGCATCTTGGGGGAGAGTCGCCCGGAGTCGTGATTTCGTATAGACACGAAGGCGGGGCGTGGTTGAATGCCGCGCGTCAGGGTATTGCGCGCTGGGACTTGGGGTCCCAGCATGTCAGACCCCTCGTCGTGGACTCAGCAGGCAAGGCGCTGGAGGATCTGTGGATCTGAAGTTGGACCACCACACTGAAGACCGACTCACCATCGTGGAAGTCGAGGGTGAGATCGATGTCTATACCGCGCCGAGGCTGCGTGAGCTGCTGATCGACCTGGTCAACAAGGGCAACTTCCACCTTCTCGTCAACATGGAGAAGGTGGACTTCCTGGACTCCACGGGGCTCGGTGTCCTGGTCGGCGGGCTCAAGCGCGTTCGGGCGCACGACGGCTCCCTGGAGCTCGTCTGTACGCAGGAGCGCATCCTGAAGATCTTCCGGATCACCGGTCTGACCAAGGTCTTCGGGATTTACGCCTCGGTCGAAGAGGCCAAGGAAGCTCACGGCCGAGACAAGTAGTCATGGCCACCGTCGAGCTGACGTTCAGTGCTCTTCCGGCTCACGTGCGCACCGCGCGGCTGGTCGCAACGGCCATCGCGCGGCGCACCGGGGTCGCGGAGGACCTGCTGGACGAGGTGCGGCTCGCTGTGGGTGAGGCCTGCTCACGGGCAGTGGAGGCACACCGCGTCCACTGCCCGGGCGAGCCCATCCGCATCGAGTTGTGCGACGACTCAGGGCGCTTCGAGGTCACCGTCACCGACTCGGCACCGAGCGACGATCTCGAACAGGCGTACAAGGACGAGGACGAGTTGCCGACGGCCGTCAACGGCACCGAGTTGGCCAGCCTGCTCCCCGCCGACACGCTGATGTCCGGGTTCGGCATCGCCGTCATCGCCGCGCTGGCCGATGACGTCGAGGTGTATCCGAGTGCCAAGGGGCTGCGGATCAGGATGAGCTGGCCCGCCACCGCCGCCGGGTTCGCCACCGCCTGAGAGTGGCCACGGGGGCTGTCTTCCAGCGGGGCCACGGGGTCGTCTTTTCGGTTCCATCTCGTCGGGGTGACCCGGATCGACCTGGTCGGGCCCGCTCGCCCCGGCCAGGCATGGTCCGGCCCACCGCCCGGGATCCGTCGATCCTGAGTGCAGGGATCGCGCCGGTCGGTTCCCGGTCGTGCGACGCGAGCCTGACCGGCGCCGTCCCGACGCGTGGTCGCGCCGCGGGCGTCGGCCGCGCGCTGCCGGCCTGGCCGTCCTGATCCTGCTCACCTCCGTACAGGCGCCCTCTGCCCGGGCATCCTGGCAGGGCGGCGCCGCGCCACCGAGGTCGTCGCGCCGTGCCGGTCGTCGCGTCGCGACGGGCTGCCGCATGATCGCGCGCCTTACGACGCGCCGCTGGTCGGAACCCTGCTACGTCGTGGCCGGGCCGCTCTGGGGTGTGGCCGGCCGGGCGTCAGAGGAAGGGGCGTCCTGAGGCCGGCAGAGGAGGACTGCCGACATGTTCGCGCGATCCGTCCTCGTGCCGTCAGCATCCGACCGTCCTGGTGAGGGCCAACGGGCCGCTGAAGGCCGGGGTGGAGGGTGGCGTCGGCGGAGGGGTGTTCATGGTGGTGCGGGTGAGGGGGTTGGGGCGTCGCCGCACGTCAGTGCGGGTTTACGGACATAATAATTAGGCAATGAACGTCTGTCCGTAACCCGGCCGTCGATCGATCTGACACCCGGAAAACCGCGTTGTTACTGGGCAAAGCCCCGCACCTTACTGGACTGGGCCCTAATTGGCTGGTGGAAGAGGCTTCATATCTGGCCTGTGCCTGCGTAGACTCCCGGCACCGGCCAAGGTTTTGTCCCCGCAGATCAACGTCGCCCTGCGGGAAGGTCTGCGGACGTTACCGGAAGCGGCACTGCCAATCCAGCTCGGATGCGCGCCGCCCCCCGACTGACTCGCAGCGCGGTCTGGGCATGGACCTACCCGTCTGGCCGAGGAGGACGGATGTCTAGGCTCAATCTCGCCGCTGACGACGCCGCAGCGGTATCTCTTAGCGGTTCCCACCTCACAATCGTGATCGTGGTGGCCGCCGTGGCGCTGCTGGCGCTCGCCGTAGCGGGCGGTCTCGTCCGCGAGGTGCTCGCCGCAGGTCAAGGCACAGAGCGAATGCAGAACATCGCGCGAGCGGTCCAGGAAGGCGCCGCCGCGTATCTAACGCGACAGTTCAGAACGCTTGCACTTTTTGTGGTGCTCATCCCGTTCCTGCTGCTTCTCCTGCCCTCGGAGTCGACCAGCGTCGCCATCGGACGCTCCGTCTTCTTCGTGGTCGGTGCGGCATTCTCCGCGTTGACCGGCTTCATGGGCATGTGGCTGGCTGTGCGGGGCAATGTCCGTGTGGCGGCCGCCGCCCGCGAGGCGGGTGAGAAGCCGGCGATGCGCATCGCGTTCCGTACCGGTGGCGTGGCCGGCATGTTCACCGTCGGGCTCGGCCTGCTGGGCGCCGCGATCGTCGTGTTCATCTACAAGGGCGACGCTCCGAGCGTGCTCGAGGGCTTCGGGTTCGGCGCGGCGCTCCTGGCGATGTTCATGCGTGTCGGCGGCGGCATCTTCACCAAGGCGGCCGACGTGGGCGCCGACCTGGTCGGCAAGGTCGAGCAGGGCATCCCCGAGGACGACCCGCGCAACGCCGCCACGATCGCCGACAACGTGGGCGACAACGTCGGCGACTGCGCCGGCATGGCGGCCGACCTGTTCGAGTCCTACGCGGTCATGCTGGTCGCGAGCCTCATCCTGGGCAAGGCGGCCTTCGGCACCGAGGGCCTGGTCTTCCCGCTCATCGTCCCGATGATCGGCGTGCTGACCGCGATCATCGGCATCTTCACCACCGCGCCCCGCAGCGGTGACCGCAACGGCATGGCGGCCATCAACCGCGGCTTCTTCATCTCGGCGGCGATCTCCGCCGTCCTGGTGGCCGTGGCCGCCTACCTCTACCTGCCCGGCTCGTTCTCCCAGCTCACCGACGTCAGCCCGGCGATCGCCGGCCTCGGCTCCGACCCGCGGCTGATCGCCATCGGCGCCGTCCTCATCGGCCTGGTGCTCGCCAGCGCCATCCAGGTGCTCACCGGCTACTTCACCGAGACCAACCGCCGCCCGGTCAGGGAGATCGGCGAGAGCTCGCTCACCGGCCCGGCCACCGTCATCCTGTCCGGCATCTCCGTCGGCCTGGAGTCGGCGGTCTACTCGGCGCTGCTCATCGGCGGCGCGGTGTACGGGGCGTTCCTGCTGGGCTTCGGCAACGTGACCGTGGCGCTGTTCGCGGTGGCCCTGGCCGGCACCGGCCTGCTCACCACCGTCGGCGTCATCGTGTCCATGGACACCTTCGGTCCGGTCTCCGACAACGCGCAGGGCATCGCCGAGATGTCCGGCGACGTCGAGGGCGAGGGCGCCCGCATCCTCACCTCCCTCGACGCGGTGGGCAACACCACCAAGGCGATCACCAAGGGCATCGCGATCGCGACGGCCGTGCTCGCGGCGACCGCGCTGTTCGGCTCGTTCCGCACCGCCGTCGAAAGCCAGCTCGCCGCGGCGAGCGCCGGGGTGAAGGACGCACTGGGCTCCTTCAGCTCCTTCAGCCTCAGCGTCGACTCGCCGAACGTGCTCGTCGGTCTCATCATCGGCGCCGCGGTCGTGTTCCTGTTCTCCGGCCTGGCGATCAGCGCCGTCGGCCGCGCGGCGGGACGGGTCGTGTTCGAGGTGCGCGAGCAGTTCCGCACCAAGCCGGGCATCATGACCGGTGAAGAACTGCCCGACTACGGCCGCGTCGTAGACATCTGCACCCGCGACTCGCTGCGCGAGCTGGCCACGCCGGGCCTGCTGGCCGTCATGACGCCGATCGCGGTGGGCTTCGCCTTCGGGTACGCGCCCCTCGGCGCCTACCTCGCGGGCGCGATCGCCGCGGGCACGCTGATGGCGGTCTTCCTGGCCAACTCGGGCGGCGCCTGGGACAACGCCAAGAAGCTCGTCGAGGACGGCCACCACGGCGGCAAGGGGTCGCAGGCCCACGAGGCCACCATCATCGGCGACACCGTCGGCGACCCGTTCAAGGACACCGCCGGTCCGGCGATCAACCCGCTGATCAAGGTAATGAACCTCGTGGCCCTGCTCATCGCCCCGGCCGTCGTGACCTACGCCGACAACGCCGTCGTGCGCGTCGGCGTCACGGTGGTCGCGGTCGCGATCGTCGTCGGCGCGATCGTCGTCTCCAAGCGGCGCTCGACGAGCATCGCCCCCACGGGCGGCACCCCGGCCGAGAAGGTCGAGACCGAGAAGGTGTCGAGCTGACGACCGACGGCATCCGGTGCCGCACGGCGCGGCGCCGGCCTGAACGGCCGGCGCCCGCGGGCGGCCAGAGGTGAGAGTGCGGCTACCGTCCGAGGAGGGCGGTAGCCGCACGCGTGTAATGGGATAGTTGGGGGAGTGAACACGCTCATCGTGCTGAGACATGCCAAGGCCGCGCACGTGCCCGGGCTGGCCGACCGCGAGCGTCCCCTCACCGATCGCGGCGAGCGGGACGCCGAGCGGGCCGGCGAGACGCTCAGGCGGCTCGGGCTGAGTCCTGAGCTGGTGCTGTGCTCGCCGTCGATCCGCACCAGGCGCACCGCCGAACTGGCGCTGGCCGGCCTCGCCTCGGAGGCCCCCATCCACATCGAGACCGAGATCTACGAGGCGTATCCGGACGAACTGCTGGAACTGATCGGCCGTACGGACGGCGAGGTGTCCACCCTGCTGCTGGTGGGTCACAACCCGGGGGTTCACGAGCTGGTCCTGAACCTCTCGCTGACGCACGACGACGAGGGGTTCCCGCCGGGAGCGTTCGCGGTGCTGGAAACCGGCCCCTGGGCCGACCTGGGGCCCGGAGACGGCCGCGTGGTCGGCCGCTGGACCCCCAAAGGGCACTGAACGCCGCCGGCAGGCCGTCCGCTCGAAGCCGGAGGCCGCCGAAGGCCCGCGAGGTGCCATGGGCGTGAGGCCGGGGACGGCCGCGGCAGGGGCGCCGAGGGCCCCGCGAGGTGCCATGGGCGTGAGGCCGGGGACGGCCGCGGCAGGGGCGCCGAGGGCCCGCGAGCCGGGGGGCCGGGTCCGTCAGGTGGCGGGGGGAGCGGTGAGGCCGTCTGGGGGAGCGGTGAGGCCGTCTTCGGCGTCGGCGGCCTCCACCTCCTCGCGGGAGATGCCGAGCAGGTACAAGATCGCGTCCAGGTACGGGACGTTCACCGCCGCGTCGGCGGCCTGCCGCAGGACCGGCTTGGCGTTGAACGCGATGCCCAGCCCCGCGGCCGCGATCATGTCGAGGTCGTTGGCGCCGTCGCCGATGGCCACGGTCTGGCTGATCGGGATGCGCGCCTGCTGGGCGAACCGCTCGAGGGCCCGTGCCTTGCCGGGACGGTCGACGATCTCGCCGATGACCCGCCCGGTGAGCCTGCCGTCCACGACCTCCAGGGTGTTGGCCGCGGAGTAGTCGATGCCCAGCTCGGTGACCAGCGAGTCGGTGATCTGGGTGAAGCCGCCGCTGACGATCGCGAAGCGGTAGTCCAGCCGCTTCAGGGTTCGCACGAGAGTGCGGGCGCCGGGGGTGAGGACGACCTCCTCGCGGACCCGTTCAAAGACCTCCTCCGGCAGGCCCTCCAAGAGGGCGACGCGTTCGCGCAGTGAGGCGGCGAAGTCGAGCTCACCTCGCATGGCCGCCGTGGTGATCTTCTCGACCTCGTCCATGCACCCGGCGTGCGCGGCCAGCAGTTCGATGACCTCGCCCTGGATGAGCGTGGAGTCGACGTCCATGACGATCAGCCGCTTGGCCCTGCGGTGCAGGCCGGAGCGCTGCACCGCGACGTCGACCTGCTGCAGCACGGCCTCGGCGGTCAGCGCGGTGCGCAGCGCGTCGGGGTCGGCCCCCGAGATCGCCAGCTCGATGCAGGTGACCGGCAGGTGCGCGAGCCGTTCGATGCGGTCGATGTTGGCGCCGGCGGCGGCGATGCGGCCCGCGATGCCCGCCAGGGCCGCCGGCTGCAGCGGGTTGCCCAGGACGGTGACGTGGAGGCGCCCGCGGCGGCGCTTCTCCTTCAGGTCGGTGCCGGTCGTGAGCTCGACCTCCATGCCGAGGTCTTCGGCGACGCGCTCGACGGCGGCCCACATGGCGCCGAGCGTGCCGCCGGTGCCGGTGGGAGGGCCGCCCGCGTAGGCGACCAGGACGCCCAGGACCAGCCGGCCGCGGATCACGACCTGCTCGACGTCGGCGACGGTGACGGGGAAGGAGGCCAGCACGGTGAACAACCGGGAGGTCACTCCGGGTCGGTCGGGGCCGGTCAGCGTGATCAAAAGCGTGCGCTGCTTCATCGCGGACAACGCTACCGACCGCTCAGAGTGCGCGTGCAAGCGGTTCACCATACGGACGGCAGATGGCCATGTCCCCATGTCTTCATGGGTGTGCACAGGAGGAGGCATGCCCATGACCGAGGTGCTCGCCAGTCAGGTCCGTGGCGGAAGCGTCGACGAATCCCTCGTCCGGTCCGATGCGCGGCCCGGTGCCGGGCCGGAGAAATCTCTCGTCCACCCCGGCGCGGCGCCTCCAGGCCCGCGCGCCGGTCAGGAGCAGCCGCTCCTCCATCCGCGTCCCGACCCGGGCTCAGAGCAGGCGAGCCCGCGGGCACACCTGGAGGGTTCGAGTCCCAGGGCACACCTGGAGGCGGCGGGCCCCCGTACGCGTCTCGCGGAGGCGAGCTCCCGTGCCAGGCTTGAGGCCGGGCGGATCGTCACGGAGGTCCAGTCCCGGCCGGGGCTCGGCCAGGGGACGCTGACCGACGCGCGCGGTCGCTACACCGTCGAACTGGCCAAGGACGCCGCCGACATGCGGGCGGCTCAGCGGCTGCGCTACGAGGTGTTCGCCGAGGAGATGGGCGCCCACCTCGACTCGCCGATCTCCGGCCTGGACGTGGACCGTCTGGACGCCTACTGCGACCACCTGCTGGTGCGCTCGGGCGACACGGTGGTCGGCACCTACCGCATGCTCGCGCCAGGACGGTCCGACCGGCTGTACTCCGAAGGGGAGTTCGACCTGTCGGCGCTGGCCGGCATCCGTGGTGGCATGGTCGAGGTGGGGCGCACCTGCGTCCACCCCGACCACCGCGGCGGAACGGTGATCGGGCTCATGTGGGCCGGCATCGCCCGGTACATGGTCGCGGGCGGCTACACGTGGCTGGGCGGCTGCTGTTCGGTGCCGCTGGACGACGGGGGCAGGGCGGCCGCGGGGGTGCTGGACGGCATCGGCCTCGGCCCGGAGCGGTACCGCGTGACGCCGCACGACCCCTGGACGGGCGAGGGCGTGGCCAGGCCCGACCGGTTCGTGGTGCCGCCGCTGCTGCGCGGCTATCTGCGGCTCGGGGCGTGGATCTGCGGGATGCCGGCACACGATCCGATGTTCGGGACGGCCGACTTCTTCGTCCTGCTCTCGCTGGCCAACGTCGACACCCGCTACCTGCGGCACTTCCTCGGAGTGGCGGAATGAGCGGCGGCTGGCTGCCCGTGGCCCCGTGCACGGTGGATTCGTGCGTCGCGGCCCCGACGGAGCTCACCGGGCCGCTGCGGCGGGTGGCGCGCCTGGTGGGGGCGGTCGTGGTCGTGCTGGCCGGTCTTCCCTGCACGTGGGCCGCCCGCGCGCTCGGCGGGTCGCGGGCGGACGCGCTGGCGATGGCCTGGTCCCGTACCTTCCTGCGCGTCCTCGGGCTGCGGCTGGAGGTACGTCAGGGGTTCACCGTGCTGGGCGGCGCGGCGGCGCCGATGCGGGTGGTGGAGGAGGAGCCCGAGAGTGCGGGGGCGCTGCTCGTCGCCAACCACGTCTCCTGGCTGGACCCGCTCGTGGTCGCGGCGACGACCCCGTGCCTGGCGCTGGCCAAGAGCGAGATCGCGGCGTGGCCGTTGATCCGCTCGCTCGTGGCAGGGTCAGGTGCGATCTTCATCCACAGGGAGCGCCTGTCGACGTTGCCCGGGACCGTGCGGGCGATCGCGGACGCACTGCGCGCCGGCCGGTCCGTCGTGGCGTTCCCCGAGGGCACCACCTGGTGCGGCAGGGGCGGGGGGCCGTTCCGCCGTGCGGTCTTCCAGGCGGCGATCGACGCGGGCGCGCCGGTGCGGCCGATCACGCTGCGGTTCCGCGACCGCGCCGGCCACCTGGCGACCGGGCCGTCGTTCGTCGGCGAGGACACCTTGCTGGCCTCGTTGGTCAGGGTGGTGTCGGCCAGGGGGCTCGTCGTCGAGGTGACGACGTTCCCGCTCATCCCGCACACGAGCGGGGTCGACAGACGCGCCCTCGCCGGCCTGGCCCATGCCACCGTGCTGGGCGACCACCTTCGCCACGACGAACACCTGGCCGTCGCCGCGTAGCCGTATCCGGTCGCACCGCGCCGGGTCGCGCGCCGCGGTACGGCGCCGTGGTGCTCGTGGACGGGCACGCGGGCCGCGCCGCGCCGGGTCGGCGACCCGGCGCGGGCGGTGCGTGGGATCAGCCGACCTTGGTGGTGGCCTTCTTGGTGAAGTACCAGCTCTTGACGCCGATACGGTCGAGCTCGGCCCGGCTCAGGTCCTCGGCGCCGGTCGGGACGTCGAAGGAGTTGACGCCCAGCTTCGCGGTCACGTTGCCCTTGACGCTCTTCTTCAGCTTGACCTCGATGGTCAGCCAGTCGTGGTCGCCCTTCTCCAGCTCGTAGGGCGACCAGCACCAGAAGCCGTCGGGGTAGAAGTCGCACTCGGTGCCCTTGGGGCCGTCGAAGTACACCGTTCCAGTGCGGCCCTTGGGGAGGGTGCCGCCGAGGAAGTAGGCGTCGGCCACCCAGGGGCCCTTGTTGACCGCCTTGATGGAGTAGACGATCGTCCCGCCGCGCTTGATCTTCTTGGGGCCCTTCACCGTGACGGCGAAGGACGAGTACGGCTCGGCGGCGCTGGTGCGCGCGGAGGTGTGGGCCGTGGCGCCCGAGGCCGTTGTGGCGGACGCGGGGGCGGCGGAGGCCGGGGTGGCGGCGAGCAGCAGGGCGCCCGCGAGCGGGGCGGTCGCGAGCGCGGTCGCGATTTTGCCGAGGGGGTGGCGCATGCACGTCTCCAGAGTCGGGGAGAGGACGGGGACGCGCGGCGCCGTGGGACGGGCGCGGTCCCCGATGGGCACGCGAACCGTCCCTGCGGGCATGCAGGGGCGTCCTCGCACGCGAAGGTGGGGATCAGGTCCCCCTGGACGGGAGGCCATCCCGTCGCGGAGCGGAGAACACGGGTTCGCGGATAGATCAGTGGTTCTATCTTGATCGATTGCCGCGTTCCACTTATATCCGTTTTATTTCGATATGGTCACAAAGGCTGCCATTCACGTCGCTCGGCGCTCTGTGCTATCCGCCGAAGCGATGACGGGAAACCCTTGGTATCGCACACAGGAACACCAGGTGTTGAGCACGAGAACATCGGTGCGGGGGTGAGGAACGGCCGGCCGGACGAGGCGGAGGCACCGGCGCGCGGGTAGGTGACCTCCTGAGGCCGCGACACCGGTTCGGCGCCGGAGGAGGCCGAGGCGCATGCCCGTCATGGGCATGCGCCTCCTGCGGGCCAAAGCGATCTCGCGCCTCACCTCAGGGGAATCGACGCGGCGTGATCATGTGGAGATCGCCGAATTCATGCCATAGATAACCCTCGCGCAGTGCCTCCTCGTACGACCGGGCGAGCAGGTCCTCCCCGGCGATGGCCGACAGCATCAGCAGGTGACTGGATCTCGGTTCGTGCAGGCCGGTGATCAGGCCGTCCACCGCCCGCACCCCCGTGGCGGGCGTGACGATGTGCGAGGTCCACCCCTCGGCCGGGCGCACCACGCCACCCCCCGCGGCCGCCGTCTCCAGTGCTCGCACCACGGTGGTGCCCACCGCGATGACGCGTCCCTCGGCCTGGGCGACCAGGCGGGCGGTCGAGGCCGGGACGGCGAAGCGCTCGGGGTAGGGCGGCTCGTCCTTCTCCGGCGAGGCGACGCCGGTGTGCAGGGTGATGGGAGCGATGACGACGCCCCGGCTGACCAGGGCGGTGACCAGCTCGTGGCTGAACGGCCGCCCGGCGCTCGGCATCTCGGCACTGCCAGGGCGCACCCCGAAGACCGTCTGGTAGTCCGACAGCGGCCAGTCGTGCCCCACGTAGGCGTAGCGGATCGGCACGCCGTGCGTCCCCAGGTAGGCGGGCACGTCGCGGTCCAGCGTCGCCCGCCACAGCCGGGGCGTCTCGCGCTCCAGCAGGCGAAGCGTGGCGCCGCCGGGCAGTGGCAGCCACTCGCCCGGCTCGCCGCCCGCGTACGGGGCGGTCGTGCCCCGTGTGCGGCGCCGCAGTTCCACCAGCCACGAGCCGTCCTCGCGCTCGGTGGAGAAGTGGACGGCCAGCCGGTCGAGCGGCACGGCCGCGGGCAGCGTCGCGGAGTCGTTGACCACCAGCACGTCGCCGGGGTCGAGCAGGCCGGGCAGGTCGGTGAAGGCGTGATGGGTGATCGCCCCACCGCCGTTCTCGCCGACCGTACGTGTGATCGACCCGCCGCCGTGCCGGCCGACCGCATGGGTGGCCGGTCCGCCCGCATTCTCGCCGACCGTATGCGGGGTGGCTCTGCTGCCGTTCCTGGTGGACGATTCGCCGTCCTTCTCGCTGACCATGAGGCGGACGGCGTCGCGGGCCAGCCCCCGGGCCTCCGGCGGCTCGTGCGCCTCGCGCAGCGGGGGGAGGTCGAAGGCGATCACCGGATCACCCGTCCGCTGCCCGGCCGCCGTTTGATCAGATCGACCAGGAACGGCGCGACGGCGGCCGGGTCGGCCGCCTGCGCGGCCTCCTCCTCGCCGAGGGCGTCCGCGAGCATGCGCGTGCGCATCTCGCCGGGGTCCACCCACCAGACGGCGATGTCCGGTTCCTCGACGGCGAGCACGCTGGACAGGTGGTCCAGCGCCGCCTTGCTCAGTCCGTACCCGCCCCACCCCTCGTAGGCGCCGACCGCCGCGTCGGAGGAGATGTTGACCACCGCGCCCCTGCGCTCGCGCAGCCCCCGCAAGGTGGCCTGGATCAGGGCGAGGGGCGCGACCACGTTGGCGGCCAGGGCCTCGCCGAGCGCGTCCAGAGGGTAGGCGGCCAGCGGCGGCAGCGGGACGGCCCCGAGCGTGCTCGCGTTGTTGACCAGCAGATCCAGGCCGCCCAGCTCGTGCGCCGCCTCGGCCAGGCGGGTGCGGTGGGCGGGGTCGGTCACGTCGCCCGCGAGCGCGGTGGCGCCGGTCTCCCGGGCGGCCTCGGCGAGGCCGGCGGCGCCGCGGGCGGTGATGACCAGGCGCCACCCCTCGGCGGCCAGGGCGCGGGTCAGGGCCAGTCCGAGCCCCCGCGAGGCCCCGGTGACCAGAGCGGTGCGCGTCGCGGCGGCGGAGTGGGTGGCGGCGGAGTGGGTGGCGGTGGTGGTGGAGGGTGGGGGCGCTGGGGTTCGGGGGTCGTCTGCCATGGGGGCGACGTTAGGAAGCGGAGGACGCGGCGGGCATCGGCCCGGGGACCCATCCGCGCGCGGGCACATCGGCCTAGGACCATCGACCGAGCCGCGCGGCCCCCGCGTCCCCTTACAGTGTGGGCGTGACGACGGAACCGGTCATTTCCGGCGGCGGCGCAGGTGGCGAGCGGCGCGACGCCGTGCTGCAGGCCGTCAGCTCGGCCGTGCTCGCCGTCACCCGGCATCTGTCGGTGCGTGAGGTGCTCCAGGTGATCGTGCGCTCCGCCCGTGAGCTGTTGAACGCCCGGTACGCCGCGCTGGGCGTGCCCGACGACGACGGTTCGTTCGCCGAGTTCGTCGCCGAGGGCGTCAGCGACAAGCAGTGGGAGGCCATCGGCCCGCTGCCGCGCCAGCACGGCATGCTGGCCGCGATGCTCCGCGATGCCGAGCCGGTGCGCCTGCCCGACATCCGCGAGGATCCCCGGTTCGAGTGGTGGCCGAGCGCCCACCCGGTGCTCAAGGACTTCATCGGGGTGCCGATCCGCGACGGCGACCAGGTGCTCGGCATCATCTTCCTGTCCAACAAGCGCGCGCCGGGCGGCTTCGACCGGCAGGACGAGGAACTACTCACGCTCTTCGCCGCGCACGCGGCGATCGCGCTCACCAACGCCCGCCTGTACGAGCGGGGCCGTGAGCTGACGGTGGTGGAGGAGCGCACCCGCATGGCGCACGAGCTGCACGACGCCGTGACCCAGAAGCTGTTCTCGCTGCGGCTCACCGCCCAGGCCGCGGCCTCGCTGGTCAGGGCCGATCCCGAGCGGGCGGCGGCGGAGCTGGACCGGGTGCAGCGGCTGGCCGGGGAGGCGCTCGTGGAGCTGCGGGCGGTGATCGTCGAGCTGCGCCCGGCCGATCTGGACCGCCACGGGCTGGCAGAGACGTTGCGCAAGCACGTGGCCGTGCTCGACCGGCTCCATCCGGTGCAGGTCGCCTTCACCGCCGACGCGCTCGGCGACCTGCCGCCCGAGACCGAGGTGGCCGTGCTGCGCGTCGCCCAGGAGGCGCTGCACAACGCCCTCCGGCACGCGGAGGCCTCCCTGGTCGAGGTACGCCTGGAGTCCGACGGAACGCGCGTCAGGCTGGCCGTCAGGGACGACGGGCGTGGTCTGCCGGTCGGTTCGCCACCCTCCCGCGGCCTTGGGCTGGCGTCGATGCGCGACCGGGCCGAGGCGGCCGGGGGGACGCTGACGCTGGAATCACACCCGGGCGCCGGCACGACCGTCCGGCTGGAGCTGCCCACGTGAGCCGGTTCCCCTGTCGGCTTGGAGGTGCCCACGTGAGCCGGTTCGCCTGTCGGCTTGGAGGTGCCCACGTGAGCCGGTTCGCCTGTCGGGCTGGAGCTGCCCGCATGAGCCGGTACGACCGTCGGGCCGCGGCTGTTCGGGTAGGCCGGGACGGGGCGGGAGGACGGCGGTGATCCGCGTGCTCGTCGCCGACGACCATCCCGTCGTGCGCCAGGGCCTGCGCACCTTCCTCGACCTGCAGGGGGATCTGGAGGTCGTCGGGGAGGCCGCGGACGGAGCCGAGGCTGTGGCCATGGCCGGGGCGCTCGACCCCGACGTGGTGCTGCTCGACCTGAGGATGCCCGTGCTGGACGGGCTCGGCGCGCTGCGTGAGATGGCCGCCCTCGGACTCAGGGCACGGGTGATCGTGCTGACGTCGGTGAGCGACGGGCAGGACGTGGCGCCCGCGATGCGGTCGGGCGCCGCGGGATTCCTCTACAAGGACGTCGAGCCGGCGGCCCTCGTGCAGGCCGTCCGCTCGGTGCGCGGCGGCCAGGTGGTGCTGGCGCCCGAGGCGGCCGAGGCCGTCCTCTCCCAGCCCCCAGGTGGCAAGGACCACGGCTCCGCCGCCGGGACGGTCGCGGTGCTGACCGACCGGGAACGGGAGGTGCTCGCGCTGATCGCCTCCGGCCGGTCCAACAGGGAGATCGCCCGGCATCTCGTCGTGGCCGAGAAGACCGTCAAGACCCATGTCTCGAACGTCCTGATGAAGCTCGGTGTGCAGGATCGCACGCAGGCGGCGCTCTACGCCGTGCGTCATGGCCTGGCGTGAGCGTCACCGACGTGCGGGATCGCACTCAGGCGCCGCTCCACGCCGTGCGTCATGGCCTGGCTTGGGCGTCCCTCTGGTGCCGGGCCTCGACGATGGCGTTGTGGGCGGCCACCCGGGCACGGCGCACGGCGCGGTCGAGGTCGCGCAGGGCCTGTCCGCGGACGGCGACCTGGTCGGCGGTGAGTCCGCGCTCGTCGGCGAGACGCAGCACCGAGGCCAGCCGCGCCGTGAGCGCGGCCACCCGGTGGGCGCGGGCCGGGTATCCGGGGGCGAGGCCGTCGTCGGCGCCCCCGACCGACGGCTGGCCCCTGCCGGGCCCGTCGACCCGCGACAGCGCGTCGGTGGCCGAGCGCATGGCGGAGGTGAGGGCGTGCTCGGCCTCGGCCAGGCCGGGGACGTCCGGAGGGGTGGCCTCGGCCTCCATGGCGGTCCACAGGACGCCGGAGTAGGAGGAGCCGCGGCGGTCGGACGAGGGGACCAGGCCGAGGCAGCGGTCGCGCAGCACGGCGGTGGCGGCCTGCCCGGCCTCGACGGCGGCCATGGTGAAGGGGAGCGGCCCTGTGAGGCCGAGGGGGTCGCCCGCGACGGGCAACGACAGGCGCAGGGCGCTGACGCCCTCCGCGCGCAGGTCGGCGAGGAACCGGCGAAGGGGGACCTCGGTCACCACGCCGGAGACGACCTGCGGTCCCGCGGCGCGCTCGAGCCGGTCGACGGCCTCGTCCAGACCGACATGTCCGGCAAGCCAGGCGTTGCCCCATGCGACCAAGGTGGCGGAGATCGGTGAATCGGGGTGCACCGATCCACGATATGCGCTGATGCTGCAATAGGTTTGGTCTGGAGGGACACTGGGCGGGGCGACCCGCCCGGTGAAGCCGGGGCGGTCCCGATCGAGGGGGCGCTCCGGACGATCATGTCAGGAGGTATCCGGGATGGGTGGTCAGGTGCTTCGGCTCCAGGACGTCGCCGTCCGCAGAGATGGCGCGGCCCTGCTGCGGGGCATCGACTGGACCGTCGAGGAGGACGAGCGCTGGGTGGTCATCGGCCCGAACGGCGCGGGGAAGACGACCCTGCTTCAGGTCGCGGCTTCCCTCCTCTATCCGAGCGAGGGGTCGGTCGAGATCCTGGGCGAGCGGCTGGGCCAGACCGACGTCTTCGACCTGCGCCCGCGCATCGGCCTGGCCAGCGCGGCCCTCGCCGAGCGGGTGCCCGGGGACGAGAAGGTCATCGACCTGGTGCTCACCGCGTCCTACGCCATTCTCGGGCGGTGGAACGAGGAGTACGACTCCGGTGACGTCACCCGCGCCGTCGAGCTCATCGACCAGCTCGGGTGCGCCCACCTGATCAGGAGGAAGTTCGGCACGCTGTCGGAGGGCGAGCGCAAACGCGTGCAGATCGCCCGTGCCCTCATGCCCGATCCCGAGCTGCTGCTGCTCGACGAGCCCGCCGCCGGCCTCGACCTCGGCGGCCGGGAGGACCTCGTGCGCCGGCTGTCGGCGCTGGCCTACGACGCCACCGCCCCGACGATGGTGCTGGTCACCCACCACGTCGAGGAGGTGCCGAGCGGGTTCACCCACGTCCTGCTGCTGCGGCACGGCTCGGTGGTGGCCCAGGGGCCCATCGAGTACGTCATGACCGCCGACAACCTCTCGCGCACCTTCGGCGTGCCGCTGAGCCTCGAGCGCAGCATGGACGGCCGCTGGTACGCCCGCGCCCTCCCGGGGTGACGGCGAAGCGGCACACGACGGGCCCTACCGGAGTGATCGACGAAGCGGCACAGAGCGTGCCCTTCCAGGCTGAGCGGCGAAAGCGGCGCACGAGGGGCGATTTGTGATTGATATCGACCGCTCCGCGCGGTTCACGACCGCGTAAAGGGAAAACCAAATAGCATTCCGGCCGGGGCTCATCGGTTTCTTCGGGTCGGAGTTGGCTCATGACACAGCTCGTCGTCGCCATGATCGTGGTAGCCATCGCGGGGTTCGCGTTGTACCGCACCATCCGCATCGTCCCCCAGGCGCAGGCGTTCATCATCGAGCGGCTGGGGCGCTACCACCGCACCCTCACTCCGGGCCTGAACATCGTCGTGCCGTTCATCGACGGGGTGAAGACCATGGTGGACCTGCGGGAACAGGTGGTCTCCTTCCCCCCGCAGCCGGTGATCACCTCCGACAACCTCGTGGTGTCGATCGACACCGTCATCTACTTCCAGGTGACCGATCCCAAGGCCGCGACCTACGAGATCGCCAACTTCCTCACCGGCGTCGAGCAGCTCACCGTCACCACCCTGCGCAACGTCGTCGGCGGCATGGACCTCGAGCGCACGCTGACCTCCCGCGAGGAGATCAACTCCGAGCTGCGCGGGGTGCTGGACGAGGCCACCGGCAAGTGGGGCATCCGGGTGAACCGCGTGGAGCTCAAGGCCATCGACCCGCCCGCGTCCATCCAAGACTCGATGGAGAAGCAGATGCGGGCCGACCGCGACAAGCGCGCCTCCATCCTGTCCGCCGAGGGCCAGAAGCAGTCGGCGATCCTGACGGCCGAGGGCGAGCGCCAGGCCGCGGTGCTCAAGGCGCGCGGCGAGGCGGAGGCCGCCGTGCTGCGCGCCCAGGCCGACGCCGAGGCCCAGGCCATGCGGGCCAAGGGCCAGGCGGACGCGATCGCCATGGTGTTCCGCGCCATCCACGAGGGCAATCCCGACCAGCGGCTGCTGGCCTACCAGTACCTCCAGACGCTGCCCGAGATCGCCAAGGGCGACGCCAACAAGGTGTGGATCGTGCCGTCCGAGATGGGCAAGGCTCTGGAGGGCCTGGGCAGCCTGTTCGGCCCGGGCAGGGATGCTCCGTCCGCCAACCGGAACTCGGCCCCCGAGCCCCACTGACCTCGCCGGCCCGAGCCGCACCGACCGTCCTCGGCCCGAGCCGCACTGACCTCGCCGGCCCTAGCCGCACTGACCGTCGTCGGCCGGCTCCACGCCGGTGACGCGGCGCTCCGTCCGGGGCGGGCGGTGAGCGGCACGGCGCAGGGTGGGTACGGTTGCCGCCTAACATCGGGCGCAGCCGTACGAAAGGTGGGGTCTTGACTCCGTGGGAGGTCGTCGCGGTCCTGGTGGCCGGGGTCGCGGCGGGAGGCATCAACGCCGTCGTCGGATCGGGTTCGCTGATCACCTTCCCGACGCTGCTGGCGCTGGGCTATCCGCCGATCGTCGCGAACGTGTCCAACAACGTCGGGCTGGTGGCCGGCGGCGTGACCGGCGTGCTCGGCTACCGGGACGAGCTCAGGGGGCAGCGGCAGCGGCTCCTGCGGCTCGGCGCGGCCTCGGTGCTCGGCTCGCTCGCCGGGGCGCTGCTGCTGCTCCAGCTGCCCGCCAAGGCCTTCCAGATGATCGTCCCCGTGCTCATCGCGCTGGCCTGCGTGCTCGTCGTGGTCCAGCCCAGGCTCAACGCCTGGCTGTCCCAGCGGCAGGGGACCCAGCACCCGCACGGAGGGCCGTGGCTGTGGCTGGGAGTGTTCGGCGCCGGCGTCTACGGCGGGTACTTCGGCGCCGCGCAGGGGGTGGTGCTGATCGGGCTGCTCGGCATCTTCCTGGAGGAGCACCTGCAGCGGGTCAACGCGGCCAAGAACATGCTGTCGCTGCTGGTCAACTCCACGGCGGCCGTCGTGTTCGTTCTCATCGCCCCGGTCGACTGGTGGGCGGTGCTGCTGGTGTCGCTGGGCTCCATGCTCGGCGGTTTCCTCGGGGCCAGGGTCGGCCGCCGGCTGCCCGCCCGGGTGCTGCGCGCGGTGATCGTCTGCGTCGGGATCGTCGCGATTATCAAACTGGTGTACGGGTAGCCATTGCCATATGTGGGTATTTACCTGGTCATGAAGGGTGACCGGGTCGAAATCGTCATAGACGCGGGAGGCAATCCGCGTATCTACGAGATCGTGGCGACGAAGGCCGGCAGGCGCGTCGACGTCGCCACCCGCAGAGGGCTCGTGGAGGTCAGCGAGGTGACCAGGAGCGGCACCCCGGTGCGCACCGCCCGCTTCATGGCCAGCCGCATCCTCGCCCTCGTCGAGCACCCGGCCGCCGACGGTGAGAAGGACTGAGCCGGCCGCGCCGGCTCGCGCGCCTCAGGTCAGCTCGCGCGGGCGCACCTGGACGACGCCGTCGCCCCGCACGTTGACCTCGAACGACGGCTGGGGCGCGGTCGCCGGGCCGTGCACGACCCCGCCGTCCTCCAGCCGGAACGTGCTGCCGTGCCACGGGCACACGACGCAGGGCTCGTCGTCGTCCATGACCAGCCGTCCCTGGTGGAGCGGCCCGGCGAGGTGCGAGCAGCGGTCGGCCAGGACCGTGACGTTGGTCCCGTGGCGCAGCACGAACAGCTGGATGTAACCCAGACGGCGTGACACGGGGCGCCCGTCGGGCAGGTCCCACAGCCGGCACAGGTCGTGCCAGCCCAGCGGCACCAGGTGGGTGGTCTGCTCGGCGTGGCTCGGGCCGGCCGCCATGCGGTAGGCCAGGTGCCCGCCGAGGTTGCCGCCGATGCCCGCGGCGCCGAGTCCGGCGAAGGCGAGCGCCCGCGCGGTGCGGTGCCGGCCCGACAGCCGCAGGATCAGCGACCCCGAGTACAGGCCGATGGCGGCCATGTTGACCAGCACGTGGACCAGGCCGACCCGCTGCTGCTCCAGGTGCAGCACCGACCAGTCGGTCAGCCCCGCGGCGGCGGCGGGGACCGCGGCGGCCAGGCCCGTGGCCAGCACGGCCTGCGAGGCGCGGGGGTCCACGTCGATGACGTCGAGCACCGCCGTGGCGGTGAAGCACCCCAGGCTGACGGTGGCCAGCGGAGGGTGGAGAGGATGGCCGGTGGGCACGCCGTGCAGGACGTCCCGCGTCGGGCTTCCCAGTGGCAGCCTGCGCCTGATCAGCTTGGCCAGCGGGACGACGACGCGATCGAGGGCCCGCATGTGCTCGATGCGATCGGTGATCCCCACCGGCAGGGACATCCGCGCCAGCCCCAGGGATCGCCGGAGCGTCCGGCCTCGCGAGTTGATGGACTTCGAAGTTTCCTCCACTTTCGCCCCCTCTCGCCCTTAGGGGGGACCTACCCCCCTTGAGCCGTGGAGAACACCGCGGAGGCGGCTACGCGCGGCCGGGGGCCAGGTGGCCCCGGGCGGCCGACAGCTCGATGATCTCTGTGGCGTAGTCGCCGAGGGCCGGCGAGCCCTCGCGGATGATCTCGACCTTCTCCATCACCTGGTCCACCGTGACGCCGTGGCGCACCCAGCTTCCGCCCTCGTTGTGGTGGTTGGCCATCATCGGGGCGAGCCGGTCGAGCGCCTTGGCGAAGCGCGCCTCCGGCGTGCTCCGGGCCTCGAACTCCTCCCACAGCGCGCGCAGGGTGGCGGTCTGGTCGGCCGGCAGCAACCCGAAGATGCGGTCGGCGGCGGCGCGCTCGGCCTTCTCCTGCACCTCGACCGCCGTCAGGTCGTAGATGAAGGTGTCGCCGGCGTCGATCTCGACGATGTCGTGCACGAGCAGCATGGCGGTGACCCGGCCGAGGTCGGCGCCGGGCGGCGCGTACTCGCCGAAGACCATGGCCAGCATTCCGAGGTACCACGAGTGCTCGGCGTCGTTCTCCCTGCGGGAGCCGTCCATCAAGGTGTTGCGGCGGAGCACGCGCTTCAGTTTGTCGATTTCCACGGCGAAACCGACCTGGGCCAGCAGACGTTCCTTATCGGGCACGGTGGTCACGCGCCACAGCCTATTACCGGGAGCGCCCCGATTCGGCCCGACCCGCGCCGCGCGCCGCGGCTCAGGCGGGCTCCAGCGTGACCGGCACCCCGTTGAACACCGCGTTCCCCGACAGCGGGTCGATGATCGACTCGTCGGTCAGCGTGTTGGCGCTCACGCCGGCGTTCTTGGCCGCGACCAGCTGCGAGGATCCCGCGTGGCCCCAGCCGTGCGGCAGGCTCACCACCCCGCGCATGATCGTGTCGGTCGGCTCGAGCGGCACGGTGAGCTCGCCCGCCGCCGAGCGGACCACCGCCTGCCCCGACAGGCCCAGCTCGGCGGCGTCGTCCGGGTTGATCTGCAGGGTGCAGCGGTTGGTGCCGCCGACCAGCGGGGCGAGGTTGTGCATCCAGCTGTTGTTGGAGCGCAGGTGCCGCCGGCCGATGAGCACGAAACCCTCCGCCGGCCGGCCGAGCGCCTCGCGTAGCCGCGGGACGTCGGCCAGGATCGCCGGCGGGGCCAGCTCGACCGCGCCGGAGGCGGTGGCGAGGACGCCGGGCAGGCGCGGCGCCAGCGGTCCGAGGTCGACGCCGTGCGGGTGCCGCAGCAGCAGCTCCAGCGACAGGCCGGGCTCCCGCTCCCCGCCGCCTTCCTCGATCCCGCCCCGCGCACCGTCCTCCTCGCCGTCGCCGAACGGCTCGCGCCCGCCCCAGTCGCCGTAGGGGCCCAGGCGCAGCATCGCGTCCAAGCGCAGCTCGGCGCCGGTGCCGCCGGTGAGCATGGCGCGCAGTTCGGCGGGGTCACGGCCCTCGACGGGCGAGCCCGCGGCCTCCACCGCCCTGCGGAGCGTCTGGTCCAGGATGAGCTCGTCCAGCGCCGCGGGGTCGGCGTCCGCGCCCTGGCCCGCGGCGATCATGGCGAGCCGGGCGAGGATCTCGGCCTCGGAGGGCCGTCCCGGCTCCAGTGGCAGCACCGGCGGCGAGTAGCGCGCGTAGCCGCGCACGGCGAAGTTCAGCAGCAGGAAGTCGTAGTGCCCCGACTGCATGACCCGCGGCGGCGGCAGGATGACGTGCGCGTGGCGGGTCGTCTCGTTGAGGTAGGGGTCGACGCTGACCATGAAGTCCAGGCCGGCCAGCGCCCGGTCGAGCCGCGCCCCGTTCGGCGCCGACAGCACCGGGTTGCCCGCCACCGTGACCAGGGCGCGCACGCGGCCCTCGCCGGGCGTGTCGATCTCGTCGGCCAGCGTCGCCACCGGCAGCTCGCCGTTGGCCTCGGGCAGGCCCCGCACGCGGCTGTGCCAGCGGCCGGTCGTGTACGGCCGGCGGCGGCGCGGCCCCTCGGTCGCCGGGCGGGGGAACATGGCGCCCCCGGGCCGGTCGAGGTTGCCGGTCAGCACGTTCACCGCGTCCACCAGCCATTGGGCGAGCGTGCCGAACTCGACGGTGCACGTGCCGATGCGCCCGTACACGGCGGCGGCCGGCGCGGCGGCGAGCTCGCGCGCCAGCCGGACGATCACCTCCGCCGGCACGCCGCACGCGGTGGCGCACGCTTCGGGGGTGAAGGGCGCCATCGCGGCCTCGAACTCGGCGAGCCCGTTCACCGGGACGCCGACCTGCGCCAGGCCCTCGGCGAAGAGGGTGTGCGCGATGCCGGCCAGCAGGAACGCGTCGGCGCCCGGGCGGACGAAGACGTGCTCGTCGGCGAGCGCGGCGGTGCGGGTGCGGCGCGGGTCGACGACCACCAGCCGGCCGCCGCGCCGGCGCAGGGCCTTGAGTCGGCCGGGGAAGTCGGGCGCGGTGCACAGCGAGCCGTTGGACTCCAGCGGGTTGGCGCCCAGCATGAGCAGGTATCCGGTGCGGTCCAGATCGGGTACGGGCACCGTCATCGGGTCGCCGAACATCAGCCCGGAGGAGACGTGCTTGGGCATCTGGTCGGCCGTGCTGGCCGAGTAGACCTGCCGGGTGCCGACGGCGCGGATCAGCGGGGCGGCGTACAGCGCCCCGGCCATGGTGTGGGCGTTGGGGTTGCCGAGGTAGACGGCCCGGGCGGGCCCGGGGACGGCGGCCAGGCCCTGCTCGACGGCCGCGAACGCCTCCTGCCAGCTCGCCTCGCGCCACTCCGTGCCCGTGCGGATCAGCGGCCGGGTGAGGCGGTCGGGGTCCTCGTCCAGCCGGCCGAGGCTCGCGCCCTTCGGGCAGATGAAGCCCTTGCTGAACGGGTCGGCGTGGTCGCCGCGCACCCCCGTCACGCGCTCGTCGTCGTCCAGTCCGATGGTGAGGCCGCACACGGCCTCGCACAGTGGGCAGGTGCGGTGTGCGGTGCGCACGATGGGCCTCCTGGGTTCGAGGGCTGAACCCATCATTGCCGTCCTCCGCCGCCGGGGGAAGGTCAGACGCCGCTCCGTGCCAGGCAGTCCGGACAGGCGCCCCAATAGATGACGTCGGCCTCGTCGACGCGGAAGCCCGCGGCGTCGACGGGGTCCAGGCACGGGGCCTCGCCGGTGGCGCAGTCCACGTCGGTCACCGTGCCGCACATGCGGCAGACGAGGTGGTGGTGGTTGTCGCCGACCCTCGCCTCGTACCGCGCGGGGCTGCCCATGGGCTCGATCTTGTGCAGCAGCCCGGCGCCGTGGAGGGCGTGGAGTCCGTCGTAGATCGCCTGGAGGGAGACGTGGCCGACGCGCGCGCGCACCCGGCGGTAGATGGCGTCCACGTCGAGGTGGTCGCCCTCCCTGACGGTGTGCAGGATCGCGATGCGGGCCGCCGTCACCCGGAGCCCCGCATCGTGTAGCCGCTCGACATCCCCCACGACCTGCACCTTAAGCGGTAAACCTGAATCATTCAAGTAAAGGGACCTTCCCGCTAAGGCGATTTTCGATCGGCCACCCGGGGGGCGGTGTCCAGATCTGGGTGGAGGTGGCATGCTCTTGGAACGATGAGAACCGAGCCCATACACGGCACCCTGTCCGGTTTGCCAGAGATCTCCCCGCGGCGGGCGCGTGTCCGCCGTGCCGCCGCGCTGACCATGGCCGTGGCGATGGCGGCGGTGCCGGTCATGGCATGCTCGGCCGCCGAGTCGTCCTCACCGCCGTCCAAGAGCACGGACGGCGCCTCATCCGCGCCCGGCGAAGCGACGGGCGACGCGACCGGGAAGCCGCAGGCCGGCGCCCATCGGCGGCCGTTCACCATCTCCTTCGGCGGCGACGTCCACTTCGAGGGCATGCTCCGCAACCGCCTGGCCGACCCCGGCACCGCCCTCGGCCCCATCGCGTCGGTCCTGCGCCGCGCCGACCTGGCGATGGTCAACCTGGAGACCGCCATCACCCAGGGCGGCACCCCGGCGCCGGGCAAGCAGTACACCTTCCGGGCCCCCGCGACGGCGCTCACCGCGCTCAAGGCCGCGGGCGTCGACGTGGCGTCCATGGCCAACAACCACGGCATGGACTACATGGAGGGCGGGCTGCGCGACTCCTTGGCCGCCATCCGCCGCGCCCGCTTCCCGATCGTCGGCATCGGCAAGAACGCCGCCGAGGCCTACCGGCCGTTCCGCAAGGTCGTGAACGGCAACCGGGTGGCGATCATCGGGGCGACCCAGGTGCTCGACAGCCAGTTCGTCCAGGCGTGGACGGCGACCCCCACCAAGGGCGGCCTGGCCTCGGCCAAGGACGAGGCCAGGCTCATCCAGGCCGTCCGGCAGGCGCGCCGCACCGCGGACACCGTCATCGTGCACCTGCACTGGGGGACCGAGCTGCAGAAGT
Source organism: Sphaerisporangium sp. NPDC004334 (assembly GCF_053602655.1). Lineage (NCBI taxonomy): Bacteria > Bacillati > Actinomycetota > Actinomycetes > Streptosporangiales > Streptosporangiaceae > Sphaerisporangium > Sphaerisporangium sp. NPDC004334. Next base: position 335,453 of record NZ_JBSGDZ010000004.1, on the reverse strand, counting down.
GCCCGAACCAGGCGCAGCTCGCGCTGGCCCCCAAGCTGATCGCCGCCGGCGCCGACGTCATCGTGGGCGGCCACGCGCACATCCTGCTCGGCAGCGGCTACCTGCAGGGACGTTACGTCAACTACGGGATGGGCAATTTCGTCTTCTACAACTCCGGCCCGCAGACGGGAACGACCGGGGTGCTGACCCTCACCATCAACGGGCGCAAGGTGCTCAAGGACGGGTGGACGCCGGCGCGGATCAGCGGAGGCGTCCCCGTCCCGCTGACCGGGGCGGCGCGCACCCAGGCCGTCGCCGGGTGGAAGTCCCTGCGAGGGTGCGCGGGGCTGGGCGCCACGCCGTGATCCGCCGCGCCGCCCCCGGCCGATCTATATTCGGATGGACGGTCCGATGACTGTGCAGGGGGTGGGCGTATGCGGTTCGCCATCGGGACGCGACCGACGGCCGTGCGCGAGCTGCGGCGCGCCCGGGCCGAGGGACGCGGGGCCTTCGACGGCCGGCTCGTGGTCGTGACCGGCGCCGGGAGCGGCATCGGCCGGGCCACCGCCCGCGCCTTCGCCGCCCACGGGGCGCAGGTCGTCTGCGCGGACATCGACCTCGCGGCCGTCCGCCGCACGGCGCTGGAGATCGGCCCGTGCGCCCACCCCTGGCGGGTGGACGTCGCCAGTGGCGAGGACATGGAGCGTTTCGCCTCGGCCGTGCGGGAGGAGCACGGCACGCCGGACATCGTGGTGAACAACGCGGGCATCGCCGTCGCCGGGTCCTTCCTGGACCACGAGGTGGCCGACTGGCGGCGCACCATCGACGTCAACCTGTGGGGCGTGGTCCACGGGTGCCGGCTGTTCGGCCGCCAGATGGTCGAGCGCGGCCGTGGCGGCCACATCGTCAACGTCGCCTCGCTCGCCGCCTTCGCCCCCTCGCGCCTGCTGCCCGCCTACTCGACCTCCAAGGCGGCGGTGAAGATGCTGAGCGACTGCCTGCGCGCCGAGCTGGCCGGGAGGGGCATCGGCGTGAGCGTGATCTGCCCGGGGTTCACCTCCACGGCGATCGCCGCCAACGCGACCTACCGCGGGGGAGACCGCGCGTTCAGCGAACGGGCGCTGCTGCGGCGCGGCTACCCGCCCGAGCGGGTGGCGGCCCACATCCTGCGCGCCGTCCACCGCAACACGGCCGTGGTCCCGGTGAACGCCGAAGGCAAGATCGGATATGCCTTGTCGCGCATCTCCCCGGGCTTGATGCGGGGAATCGCCCGCCTTATGAATTCCGATTTGGGACGTCTGGCCGGGAAGGACTGACCGCGGGCCCTGAAAGGGGCAAGATGAAACGGTGTCAGCCCCGCCCAGCGACCGCTGCTCCCACGACGACCAGGCGCCGCTGCGCCGAAGACCCTCCCAGCGCCGCAGCGCGCGACGCGTCGAGCGCATGCTCGACGCCTGCGCCGAGTTGCTCGACGAGATCGGCTACGAGGCGCTGTCCACCACCCGCATCGCCGACCGGGCCGATGTGGCCATCGGTTCGATCTACCAGTTCTTCCCCGACAAGCGGGCGATCACCCAGGCGCTGACCCAGCGCAACGTGGAGCTCTTCATCGCCCGGGTCGGCCGGCGCTTCATGACCGAGGACTACACCGGCTGGTGGCACGCGGTGGACGCCATCATCGACGAGTACGTCGACATGAACAGGACCGTTCCGGGCTTCCGCTCACTGCGCTTCGGCGACGCGGTGGACCTCAACCTGCTCGACTCGGTGTCGGAGAACAACACCGTGATCGCCGGCCGGCTGCGGGGCCTGCTGCTCGCGGAGTTCGGCATGGCCGACAGCGAGGAGCTCGACCTGTGGCTGACCGTCGCGGTGGAGTCCGTGGGCGCGGTCCTCGCGCTGGCCTTCCGCCGCGACCCCGACGGCTGGCCACCGCTCGTCGAGGAGGCCAAGCGGCTGATCCGCGGCTACCTGTCCACCCAGTTGCGCGCGCACGGCGAGGTCCCGGCCGGCCACGAGGGCTCGGCCGCCCGCTAACGGGCCACCGTGCCGGCCCGGCCGGGGGAGGCGGGGGCGCGCGAGGAGGACGTGGCGCCCGCGTCGCCGCTCTCGGCGTCGCACGGCGAGGAGAGTCTGCGGATCAGGTTGCGGGCGGCCTGCACCTCGGCCCGCGTGCGCACCAGTTCCTGGCGTTGCTGGTCGGCGGTCTCGAGGCGGGCGGTGGCGTACCCGAGGGTTCCGGGGACGACGGCGGCGCACAGGGCCGCGCAGGCGAGGGCGAAGGTGGTCTGCCAGGACGGGTCCATCGCAGCTCCTTCGAAAGAGCGGGTGACGTTCCAGGCGTGGCGAATATGCCCTCTCGCTCGCATGACACACGCACAGTAGTCAAACATGCGCAAATCAGGACGTAAGTAATGCCTGCCGTTGTCCACGCATGGTCGAGCGGCGCTCGGTAATCTCGTCTTGTGGCACATGTGACGCGTGAGCAGCTTGATCGACTTCTCGAGCAGGCACTTCTCGACGACGATCACGGGGCTCTGGCGGGGAGGCTCGACGATCTGGCGCGCGGATACGCGTCGGGAGAGGTGTCCCGTGCCGCGATCCTCGTGCTCGCCGCCGAGGAGTGGCGGCAGGCCGGCCAGCCGGCCAGGGCGCTCGAATGCTTCCAGCGGGCGCTGGACGACGGCGGCGAGGTGGGCGTCGACCCCAGGGCCGGCATCGCCGACACCCTGTTCGAGCTCGACCGCCCCGACGAGGCCCGCGAGCTGGTCGACTCCATCAAGGCCGGCGGGCAGGTCGACCCCAGCACCGCGCTCAACGTCGCCGAGACCCTGCTGGCCTACGGCGACCCGCGCGCCGCCCACGAATGGGCGACCGACGGCATCCTGGCCGGCGAGGGCCCCGCGGGCATCCGCGACGCGCTCCTTCGCACCCGCTACCGCATCCGCGTGGATCTCGGCCTGCCCGAGGACGACCTCGACGCCCTGCTCGACGTCTCCCGCTGACCGTCTCCCCTGACCGTCCCTCCGCTGACCGTCCCTCCGCTGACCGTCTCCGGCCAGGCCACGGCGTGAAGGCCGCGCGGGCCGTGACTCCCAGGCGCCACGGCCCGCGCGGTGCGGGTACATCCCTCAGGGACGGCTCGCCGGTGAGCGCGCCGCCCGCCGCACGGGGGCGTCTTCGGGCGGCGCGAGCCGGCGTCCGGGTCAGTCGGCGTGCGGGCCGTCGATCGTGGTGTCGACGGTGAGCGTCCTGCCGAGCTCGACGTCCAGCCCGTGCGAGCTGTGCGCGGACACCCGGGCGGGAAGGAGCGCCGGCTCGACGGGCATGAGCGGCTCAGGGGCGGTGGGCTCGTCGGCGGCGTACCCGCCGCGGCGCATGGGCAGGTCGCCCGGCCGCGGCAGCCCCGGAACCGAGGCCGCCCACCCGCGGACGGCCCGGTACACCAGCGCGCTCTCGCCGAAGGGGGCCCAGCCGGTGGCGCGGGCGATCGCGGGCAGGTCGTGCAGGCCGATCACCGCGGCGGTGCGGGACGGCAGGCCCCGGCTGCGGCCGATGTGCTCGAAGCCGATGATCAGGTCGTCCCGGTCGTGCCGGGCGGCGAGGGAGGAGACGGCCGCCTGCGGCACGGCCACGGCGTCCATGGCCTCGCAGGCCGCGGACGTGGCGCCCTGCGAGCGCAGGACGGCCACGGCGCTCTCCTCGCAGGACGTGGCGGCCGAGGCGCTGCCCGTCCCCAGCAGGCCCGCGCCCGCCGCGACCGCGGCCACCGCGAGCATCCCCCGGATACTGATCGAACTGAGCATGAAGACTCCCTGACTACCTTTTCGTGCTTGGACGAGCACTTAACGTAGCCAGGGAGTCCCCCGCCGGGCGGGTCGTTGACCCGATGCTGGTGGATTCCTTACCGAGACGCCTGCACGGTCAGAGTGTCACCGGCGGCGTCCAGATCGACGATGACCTGGTCCCCGTCGTGGATCTCGCCGGACAGCAGGCTCTTGGCCAGCTTGTCGCCGATCGCCGACTGGACCAGCCGCCGCAGCGGCCGGGCGCCGTACAGCGGGTCGTACCCGGTGAGCGCCAGCCAGTCGCGGGCGGCCGGGGTGACGGTCAGCGTCAGCAGGCGGTCCGACAGGCGCCGCGCCAGCCGGGCGACCTGCAGGTCGACGATCTGCGACAGCTCCTCCGAGCCGAGCGCGTCGAACAGGATCACATCGTCCAGCCGGTTGAGGAACTCCGGCTTGAACGAGCCCCGCACCGCCGCCATGACCTTGTCGCGCTTGGCCACGCCGTCGAGCGCCGGGTCGACCAGGTACTGCGAGCCGATGTTGGAGGTCAGGATCAAAATTGTGTTGCGGAAGTCGACCGTGCGTCCCTGGCCGTCGGTCAGCCGCCCGTCGTCGAGCACCTGGAGCAGGATGTCGAAGACCTCGGGATGGGCCTTCTCGATCTCGTCCAGCAGCACCACCGTGTACGGCCGCCGCCGCACGGCCTCGGTGAGCTGGCCGCCCTCCTCATAGCCGACGTACCCGGGCGGGGCGCCGACCAGGCGGGCGACGCTGTGCTTCTCGCCGTACTCGCTCATGTCGATGCGGGTCATGGCGCGCTCGTCGTCGAACAGCAACTCCGCCAGCGCCTTGGCCAGCTCGGTCTTGCCCACGCCGGTCGGGCCGAGGAACAGGAACGACCCGGTCGGCCGGTCGGGGTCGGCGACCCCGGCCCGCGCCCGGCGCACGGCGTCCGACACCGCCTGCACGGCCTCACGCTGGCCGACGAGCCTGCGCCCGAGCTCCTCCTCCATGCGCAGCAGCTTGGCGGTCTCGCCCTCCAGCAGGCGCCCGGCGGGGATGCCGGTCCAGGAGGAGATCACCTGCGCGATGTCGTCGGCGCCGACCTCCTCCTTGACCATCGCGTCCTCGGGCTGGGCCAGCGCGCCGGCCTCCTCGACCTCCTTCTCCAGGCGCGGCACGTCGCCGTACATCAGCCGGGAGGCCGCCTCGAAGTCGCCGTCGCGCTGGGCGCGCTCGGCGGCCGAGCGGGCCTCGTCGAGCTGCTTCTTAAGCTCGCCGACCCGGTTGAGCCCGGCCTTCTCCTTCTGCCAGCGCACGACCAGGGCGTCGAGCTCCTCCTGGCGGTCGCCGAGCTCCTTGTGCAGCTTGTCCAGGCGCTGGACGCTCGCCTCGTCGGTCTCCTTGGCGAGGGCCAGCTCCTCCATCTTCAGCCGGTCGACGGCGCGCTGAAGCTCGTCGATCTCCACCGGACGCGAGTCGATCTCCATGCGCAGGCGGCTGGCGGCCTCGTCGACCAGGTCGATCGCCTTGTCGGGCAGGAAGCGGGCGGTGATGTAGCGGTCGGAGAGCGTGGCCGCGGCCACCAGGGCGCCGTCGGAGATCTGCACCTTGTGGTGGGCCTCGTAGCGGCCCTTGAGCCCGCGCAGGATCGCGATGGTGTCCTCGACCGACGGCTCGCCGACGAAGATCTGCTGGAAGCGGCGCTCCAGCGCCGGGTCCTTCTCGATGCGCTCGCGGTACTCGTCCAGGGTGGTCGCGCCGATCATGCGCAGCTCGCCCCTGGCCAGCATGGGCTTGAGCATGTTGCCGGCGTCCATCGCGCCCTCGGCCGCGCCCGCGCCGACCATCGTGTGCAGCTCGTCGATGAAGGTGACGACCTGGCCGTCGCTCTCCTTGATCTCGGTGAGGACGGCCTTGAGCCGCTCCTCGAACTCGCCCCGGAACTTGGCGCCCGCCACCATCGCGCCGAGGTCCAGGGACACCAGGCGCTTGCCGCGCAGGCTCTCGGGGACGTCTCCGGCGACGATGCGCTGCGCCAGCCCGTCCACGACGGCGGTCTTGCCGACGCCGGGCTCGCCGATGAGCACGGGGTTGTTCTTGGTGCGGCGGCTGAGCACCTGCACGACGCGGCGGATCTCGTTGTCCCGGCCGATCACCGGGTCGAGCTTGCCCGCGCGGGCCAGCTCGGTGAGGTCGACGCCGTACTTCTCCAGCGCGCGGTAGGTGTCCTCGGGGCTCTCGCTGGTGACCCGGGCGTGCCCGCGGACCTTCTCGAAGGCCTCCAGCAGGGCGTTCGGCGTGGCGCCCTGCGCCTTGAGCAGCTCGGCGACGCGCCCGCCGTCGGCGGCCAGGCCGACCAGCAGGTGCTCGGTCGACACGTACTCGTCCTCGAGCTGCTTGGCACGGGCCGCGGCCGTGTTCAGCGCCACCAGGAGCTGGCGGGAGGACGACGGCGCGCTCACCGTCGAGCCCTGGGCCTTCGGGATCTGCTCCAGCTGCCGCTCGGCCTCGGTGCGCAGCCGCTTCCAGTCGGCCCCGACGGCCTCCAGCAGGTGGACGGCCGTGCCGTCGGTCTGGGAAAGCAGGGCGGTGAACAGATGGGCCGGAGCGACCTCCGGGTGGCCTTCGGCGGCGGCCCGCCGGACGGCGGCCGACAGGGCGTCCTGGCTCTTACGCGTGAGCTTGTAGTCCATGCCTACCTTGCCTTTCTCGCATGGCGGATCGCCCGGCGCTCGCCGGCCGCGGCGGTGCTGCCTCGCTCCGCGCGGTGCTGCGTCGCTTTGCGCAGTGCTGCGTCGCTTCGCTATATGTGCGCCACCGCCCGGGGCGCCGATACGGTGCCCGCGGGGTGGAGGAGATGTCGTCGCGCGGCCCGGGAGGGTGCTCACCGGGACCGCCGCGGCCGTGCGCTCTCCCGCTCACGCGGGAGGAAGCTGGTACTGGATCAGGGCGCGGATCATCGCCATCTCGCTCCTGAGACGGCCGAGCTCCTCGCGCATGCGGAGGTTCTCGGTCTCCAGGGCGAGGATGCGCTTGATGCCCGCGAGGTTGATGCCCTCCTCCTGGGACAGCCGCTGCACCTCGCGGAGCATCACGATGTCCCGGGTGGAGTACAGGCGGCCCCGCCCCGCCGTCCGGCCGGGACTGACCAGGCCGAGACGGTCGTACTGCCGGAGCGTCTGCGGGTGCAGCCCGGAAAGCTGAGCGGCCACCGAGATGACGTACACCGGAGTGTCGTCGGACAGGTCGAAGTAGTTGGCGTCCATCGGCGTCGCCTCCTTTCGGGGCTACTCGGTTCTCGCCTGTCTGAGCAGTTCGGCGCGGGGGTCCACGCCGTCGGAGACCGCGCGGAACTCCTCCAGCGCGTTTCTCTCCTTGTCGTCGAGGCGCTGGGGCACCACCACCTCGACAGTGGCCAGCAGATCACCCTTGGTGCCGTCCTTGCGGGTGACACCCCGGCCGCGCACGCGGAACGTGCGGCCGTTCGGGGTGCCCTCGGGGATGCGCAGTGTCACCGGCATGCCCTGGAGCACCGGCACCTTGATCTCGGCGCCGAGCGCCGCCTCGGCGAACGTCACCGGGACGGTGATGGTCAGGTTGTCGCCCGACCGGCCGAAGATGGCATGCGGTTTCACGTGAATCTGGACGTACAGATCGCCGGCCGGGCCGCCGTTCTCGCCGGGCGCACCCTTGCCCTTGAGGCGGATGCGCTGGCCGTCGGCCACCCCGGCGGGGATGCGCGCCTGGAGGGTGCGGGTGCTCTTGCCGCGGCCGCTGCCCTCGCACACGGGGCAGGGGTCGTCGACCAGCAGGCCGCGGCCCTTGCAGTCGCGGCACGGCTCGGAGAAGGCGAAGTTGCCGAGGTTGCGGCTGGCGGCGCCGGTGCCCTCACAGGTCGGGCAGACCCGCGGGGTCGTGCCGGCCTTGGCGCCGGTGCCGGTGCAGGCCGGGCACGCCGAGGAGCTGGTGAGCCGCAGGGCCACCGTGGTGCCGTCCACGGACTCCATGAACGACAGGGTGACCTCGGACTCGATGTCCTGCCCGCGGCGGGGACGGCTCGTGGTGGTGGTGGAGGTGCGCCCGCCACGGTTGAACAGACCGCCGAACAGGTCGCCGATGCGCTCGCCCGTGCCGCCGCCCTGCGCCGTGCCTCCGAAGAGGTCGCCGAACTCGAACGGGAACCCGCCGCCGCCGCGGGGGGCGCCGCCCCCCGCGTATCCGCCGAGACCGGACCCGAACAGCGTGCGCGCTTCGTCGTACTCCTTGCGGCGCTTGCTGTCGGACAGGACGTCGTAGGCCTCCGAGACCTGCTTGAACTTGGCCTCGGTCTCGGTGTTGCCCTGGTTGGCGTCCGGGTGGTACTTCCTGGCCAGTCTCCGGTACGCCTTCTTGATCTCTTCGGCGGTGGCGGTCTTCGACACACCAAGGACGGCGTAGTAGTCCTTCTCCAGGTAGTCCTTGGTGCTCATCTATCGCTTCCTTCGTGACCCAAAGGGATGATCGCTCAATTGTCCTCGGACTCGGCCGCCGCCGCGCCCGCTCCGTCCGTTTCGGAGGAGGTGCGCTCGGAGGACTCGGGCTCCTCCGGCTCGGCGACGGCCACCCTCGCCGGGCGCAGGACGCGCTCGCCGATGCGGTAGCCGGGCTGGAGGATCTCCACGCAGGTCGGCTCGGTGACCTCGGCCGAGTAGCTGTGCAGGAGCGCCTCGTGCACGGTCGGGTCGAACGGGTCGCCCTTGGCGCCGTAGGTCGAGAGCCCGAGCTTGCCGACGGCGCTCTCGAGCGCCTCGCTCACCTTGGCGAAGCCGCCGGTGAGCTCGCCGTGGTCGCGGGCCCTGCCGATGTCGTCGAGCACGGGCAGCATCTCGGTGAGCACGCTGGCCACCGCCTGCTCGCGGACCGTCACCCGGTCGCGCTCGACGCGCTTGCGGTAGTTGGAGTACTCGGCCTGGAGCCGCTGGAGGTCGGCCGTGCGCTCGGCGAGCTGCGCGGCCGCGCCCGCGTCCTGCGGGGCCGCCGCCTCGGGCGAGGCGGGGGAGGGCGTGTCGGCCGCCTTCCCCGCCCCCTGGCGCACCTCCCCCGTCTCGGGGTCGATGCGCCGGTTGTCGCGGATCACCAGGCCTTCGTGCTCGCTCCCAGAGTTCGGGGACGTCACGCGGCACCGCCCTCCCGCTTCGGCTCGTCGTCGACGATCTCGGCCTCGACGACGTCGTCGTCGGCCTTGGCGCCGCCGTCGGCGGCACCGGTGGCGCCGGCCCCGGGGGCCCCGCCCTCGGCGCCCTGCGACTGGGCGTAGATCGCCGAACCCATCTTCTGGCTGACGGTGGCGAGCTTCTCGGCGCTGGCGCGGATGGCGGCGGAGTCGCTGCCCTCCAGCGTCTTCTTCAGCTCGCTGAGCGCCTCCTCGACCTCGGTCTTGACCTCGGCCGGGACCTTCTCGTCGTTCTCGCGCAGGAACTTCTCGGTCTGGTAGGCCAGGCCGTCGGCGTTGTTGCGCGTCTCGGCGTCCTCGCGGCGCTTCTTGTCCTCCTCGGCGTAGGACTCGGCCTCGCGCATCATGCGCTCGATGTCGTCCTTCGGCAGCGCCGAGCCGCCGGTGATCGTCATCGACTGCTCCTTGCCGGTGCCGAGGTCCTTGGCGGAGACGTTGACGATGCCGTTGGCGTCGATGTCGAAGGTGACCTCGATCTGCGGGATGCCGCGCGGCGCCGGGGCGATGCCGGTCAGCTCGAAGGTGGCCAGCTTCTTGTTGTAGGCCGCGATCTCGCGCTCACCCTGGAAGACCTGGATCTGCACCGACGGCTGGTTGTCCTCGGCCGTGGTGAAGACCTCCGACCGCTTGGTCGGGATCGTGGTGTTCCGCTCGATGATCTTGGTGAAGATGCCGCCCTTGGTCTCGATGCCCAGGCTCAGCGGGGTCACGTCCAGCAGCAGGACGTCCTTGACCTCGCCCTTGAGCACGCCGGCCTGGAGCGCGGCGCCGATGGCGACGACCTCGTCAGGGTTGACGCCCTTGTTGGGCTCCTTGCCGCCGGTGAGCTCCTTCACCAGGTCGCTGACGGCGGGCATGCGGGTGGAGCCGCCGACGAGCACCACGTGGGCGATGTCGGAGACCTTGATGCCGGCGTCCTTGATGACCTGGTGGAACGGGCCCTTGCAGCGCTCGAGGAGGTCGGCGGTGATGCGCTGGAACTCCGAGCGGGTGAGCTTCTCCTCCAGGTGGAGGGGGCCCTCGGCCGAGGCGGTGATGTAGGGCAGGTTGATCGAGGTCTCGGTCTGCGACGACAGCTCGATCTTGGCCTTCTCGGCGGCCTCGCGCAGGCGCTGGAGCGCCATCTTGTCCTTGGACAGGTCGACGCCGTGGGCGTTCTTGAAGCGGGTCACCAGCTCGTCGACGACGCGCTGGTCCCAGTCGTCGCCGCCCAGGTGGTTGTCACCGCTGGTCGCCTTGACCTCGACGAAGCCGTGGCCGTCCTCCTGGCCGACGTCGAGCAGGGACACGTCGAAGGTGCCGCCGCCGAGGTCGAAGACCAGGATGGTCTGGTCCTTGTCCTTGTCGAGCCCGTACGCCAGAGCGGCGGAGGTGGGCTCGTTGATGATGCGCAGCACGTTGAGGCCCGCGATCGTGCCGGCCTCCTTGGTGGCCTGCCGCTGCGAGTCGTTGAAGTACGCGGGGACGGTGATCACCGCGTCGGTGATCTTCTCTCCGAGGTAGGCCTCGGCATCCGTCTTGAGCTTCTGCAGGACGAAGGCGCTGATCTGCTGCGGGGAGAACTTCTTGCCGTCGATCTCGACGGACCAGTCGGAGCCCATCTCACGCTTGACCGAGCGGATGGTCCGGTCGACGTTGGTGACGGCCTGCCGCTTGGCCACCTCGCCGACGAGGACCTCTCCGTTCTTGGCGAAGGCCACGACCGACGGAGTCGTGCGCGAGCCCTGCGCGTTGGCGATGACGGTGGGCTCACCGCCCTCGAGGATCGAGACGACGGAGTTGGTCGTCCCAAGGTCGATACCTACCGCACGTGCCATGAGTACGTCCTTGTAGTCAAAGTTGAGTCCGTATGACTCAATCGTAATCCCGCTCGACCCTTTGTCAAGCGAGTTGAGTCTGCTGGGCTCAACCCTACGCGCCCCCTCACCTATTCCGCGCACACGGGGGCTCGGGACGCGGACTTCTCGGGACATGCTCCGGTCCGGCCCGGCCTCTTCCAGGTCTCCTAGGGAGGGATCAGCCCTTGGCGCCGTCGACGATCTCGCGGTGGCCGAGGGGCTTCTTCAGCTTGACGGTCGTGGACTTCTGGACCGCGATCTCGATGCACGCAGTGTTCTCGGCGCCGCGCGCCTGACCCTCGTACAGGGTGATCGTCACGCGCTTCGCCGTCTCGCGCACGCCGACCCGGTCGAGCACCGAGCAGGGCTCCACGCCCGACCACCAGATCACGGTGAGCCGGCGTCCGTCCCGGGAGGGGCGCACCTTCTCCCAGCGGACCTTGCGCGGGTGCACCGTCGGGCCCTTGGGGCGCGTGGGGGAGGGCCCGGCCGCCGGGGCGGCCGGCGTGGTCACCTGCGCCGTGCCGGCCGGCGTCGATACGGCGTCATCGGGAACCCCGCTCGCACTGGTCGTGGGCGCCGGCGCGCCGCCGCACGCCGCCGCCAGGAACAGCCCCACCGCCGCCAATGTGGTCCTCATCGTCCGCATACCCCTTCGACGTACTGGATCTCCCCGCGGTTCGGGCCGCGCATGCCCCCGCCTCGACGCGCACGTCGAGGCGGGACGCGAAAGGACCCCCGGCCTGGGTGGCCGGGGGTCCTTCCGTTGGGGGGCTTCTGTGGGGCCGGCGGGTCAGCGCTCGCCGGGGACCCAGTCGTCGTCGGCGGAGGTCGGCGCGGACCGCAGGGTCGTGGCCGCCGCCGGCGGGACCGGGTCGGGGAACGGCGCGCAGTGCGCATCGGGGCCGGGCAGGCTCGCCGGCAGCGTGCCGTCGGTCAGGTACGCCTTCCAGATGTCGTCGACGCAGGCGTTGCCCCGGCCGGTGAGGCCGTGGTTGCCGCCGCCGTCCATGACGACCAGGCGCGAGGACGGGAAGCGCTTGTGCATCTCGACGCCACCCTGGTACGGGGTGGCGGCGTCCTTGGTGTCCTGGAAGAACAGGGCGTTCTTGATGGCGCGGCCGTCGATACGCGCCGGGTGGCCGCCGCGCACGGGCCACGACTGGCACTGCGCGTTGTACCAGGCGTTGCCCCAGGTCAGGAACGGAGCGGTGCGGTAGGACTCCCACCAGTCGCGGTGCCAGGTGCCCCAGTCGCGCGGCCAGCGGGCGTCGCTGCACTCCACGGCCGAGTAGACCGCGAAGCCGTTGTCGTCGCCGCTGCTGTCGCCGTAGGTGCCGTACGCCGCCACCAGCGGGGCGGTGTCACCGGCCACGTACTTGGACAGGGCGTTGGCCAGCAGCGGCCAGCGGCTCTTGAGGTAGCCGCCCGCGAGGTAGGTGTCGTCGAGCTCGTCCGGGCCGACCCTGCCCTCGGCGGGGGTGGCCTTGAGCTTGGCGCGGGTGGCGTAGAACGCCTTCTCCACGTCGGCGCCGTTCGTGCCGAGGTGGTAGGTGGCGTCGTACTTGGCGATCCAGGCGAAGAAGTCCTTGGCGCGGGCCTCGAAGGCGTGGTTCTGGTCGATGTTGGCGTCGTACCAGACCCGCTCGGGGTTGACGATGCTGTCCAGCACCAGGCGGCGCACCTTGGACGGGAACAGGGTGGCGTAGGTGGCGCCCAGGTAGGTGCCGTAGGAGTAGCCGACGTAGCTGATCTGCTTCTGGCCGAGCGCCTTGCGGATCTCGTCCATGTCCTTGGCGGCGTCCACCGTGGTCATGTGCCTCAGCAGCTCGCCGTGGGCGACGTCACAGGCCTTGGAGTAGCCCTGCATCCGCTTCACCCAGGCGGCCTCCTCGGCGAAGGTGGAGGGGACGTAGTCGGGGCGCACCGGGTCGAAGAAGTGCGGGTCGCAGCTCAGCGCCGGCTCGCTGGCGCCGACGCCGCGCGGGTCGAAGCCGATCAGGTCGTACTGCGCGGCCAGGGCGGCGCCGAGGCGGGTCTGCATCACGACGGGGTAGGCCCGGCCGCTGCCGCCGGGACCGCCGGGGTTGAACAGGATCGCGCCCTGGTAGTGGGCGGTGTCGGTCGCCTTCTTGCGGGTGACGGCGATCTTGACGGTCCTGCTCCACGGGCGGGAGTAGTCGAGCGGCACGGCGACCGTGGCGCACTCGATGCCTTCGGGCAGGTCCGCGCACTGTGCCCACTGGGGGGCGGGAGTCGTGTGGTCGGGCGCCTGCTGGGTCCCGGCCGTCGCGGGAGACGCGATCAGCGCTCCGCTCAGACCCAGGCCGGCTGTGGCCAGCGCTATGAGGATCTTCTTCAACGATCTACCCCTTCGACGCCGGCGGCTCCATCGTTGGAACCGACTTATGGCACCTTCGGGTAGATCATGCGTATAAAACGGTTATAAGACGACGGCTGTTTTCAGTTGGTTGTCAAACCGCAACATGCGGCCGCCTCCGGTGATCCGCGCCTGAACCGCCGTAGGGTGGGGAGGTCTTCCCCCATCAGCCGTCCAGTCGTCGTGCCGGGAAGGGTGCCGATGGTTTTGCGCCAGGTTCTGCTTGCTGCCTCGGGCAGCGACCGCGTGGAGAGCGTCGTCAGGAACGCCGGGGTCGTCCGGGCGCTGACGGGCCGCTACGTGGCCGGGGACGGCCCCGAGGACGCCGCCTCGGTGGCGGCGGGGCTGGTCGCCGCCGGCCTGCTGGTGACGCTGGACCATCTGGACGGGCGGGCGCGCGACTCCGGACGGGCCGCCCGCGCGGTCAAAGACCGGCTCACCCTGCTCGACGCGCTCGCCCGCCGCGGCGTCGCCAAGGGCGCCGACCTGTCGCTGCGCCTGTCGTCCCTCGGGCTCGGCCTCGACGACGACCTGGCACGCCGCAACGCCTCGCGGGTCTGCCAGGCCGCTCTCGACGTGGGCGCCACGGTGACGGTCGAGGCCGAGGAGCCGGCGATGGCGGAGGCCGCGCTGCGCGTCCACGCGGCGCTGTTCGACGAGCACCCCGCCACCGGCGTCACCGTCCTTGCGTCCCTGCGCAGCGCCGAGGAGCACTGCCGCGGGCTCGCCGCCGGCCGCGTCCGGCTCCGCCGCGGTCACGCCGACGGCCCCGTCGCCGTGACCCACCGCGACGCCGCCGCCGTCGACCGCTCGTACGTGCGCTGCCTGAAGGTCCTCATGGCCGGCGAGGGCCGGCCGGTGGTCGCCACCCACGACCGGCGGCTCATCGAGGTCGCCTCGGCGCTCGCCGTCCTGAACGAGCGCGAGGGCGTCGAGTACGAGATGTCCTACGGCGTGCGGCCGGCCGAGCAGGCGCGGCTCGCCGCCCTCGGCACCCGCGTGCGCGTGCGCGTCCCCTACGGCGCCGACTGGTATCCGCACCTGGCCCGCCATCTGGCCCGCCGCCCGGCGAACCTCGCCCTGCTGGCCCGGTCCCTGGGACGGCCGCGACCGCGCGGGAGTCGGTAGGCTTCGAGCGTTCCCGACTCCTACACGAGGTGCGCTGAGATGATCGCGATTCTCGGAACCGGCAAGATGGGCGAGGCCCTGCTGTCAGGGCTGCTGCGCGCCGGCGTCAAGCGGGACGAGATCGTGGCGACCGCCCGGCGCGAGGAGCGTGCCCAGGCGTTGCGCGAGCGCCACGGCGTGCGGGTCGTGTCCAACAGCGAGGCCGCCAAGATCGGCGAGACGCTGATCCTGGCGGTCAAGCCGCAGGACATGGCGGCCCTGCTCACCGAGATCGCCCCGCACGTCCCGGCCGGCAAGCTCGTGGTCACGGTGGCGGCCGGCATCACGACCTCCTTCGTCGAGTCCCGCCTCGGCGACGAGGTCCCGGTCGTGCGCGTGATGTCCAACACCCCGGTGCTGGTCGACGAGGCCATGAGCGTCATCTCGGCCGGCGCCCACGCCGCCGAGACGCACCTGCGGCACGCCGAGGACCTGCTGTCGCCGGTCGGCAAGGTGCTGCGCATCCCCGAGTCGCAGCAGGACGCCGCGACGGCGCTGTCCGGCAGCGGCCCGGCCTACTTCTTCTACCTGGTCGAGGCAATGGTGGACGCCGGCATCCTGCTCGGCATGCCCCGGGCGGCGGCGCTGGACATGGTCACCCAGTCGATCGTCGGGGCGGCCATCATGCTGCGCGACTCCGGGCAGCACCCGGTGATCCTGCGCGAGGCGGTCACCTCGCCCGGCGGCACCACCATCGCGGCCATCGCCGAACTCGAGCGCCACAGCGTCCGGGCGGCCTTCCTGGCGGCCATCGAGGCCGCCCGCGACCGCAGCCGCCAGCTCGCGGCCGGCTGACCCCGCCGCGGGCGCCGGGACGCCTCGCGCCCCGCCGCCCGCGCGGGCCGGTCGTCCCGGGCCGGTCCTTTTCGGTTCGGCCGCTCACACGCCGGTCGTTCCGGCCCGGTCCTCTCCGGGGCTGGAGGTGCCCGGGTCAGTCGTTCTCGGGGACCAGCCGGAGGAACTCCTCGAAGGAGATGCGGCCGTCGCCGTCGGCGTCGGCCTCCCGCTCCAGCGCGCCCAGCGCCTCGGCGGGCAGGTGCGGGAAGTGCTGGAGGTACTCGGCGTCGGTGATGAACCCGTCGCCGTCGCTGTCGATGGACGCGAACCGCTCTTTGAGCCGGGCCCAACGGGGGTCCGCGGGTGTCGCCGTCAAGAGATCTGCCTCCGGGGCGAGAAGTTACCTGGTACGGCGAACACCCTAGTTCCGACATTCCGCCAATACGACTATGGACCACCCGCAAACCGTCGTGAGGCGCCACAGCGGGGGCGGCGTAACCGTTAGGAAAGTTTGCTAATAGAGTGCCCGTGGCCGGTGGAAGGGGCGGCGGGCATGGAGGCACGATGACGGCGGCTGTGGACGGACGGCCCGCCGGGCCCGCAGTGTGGACGCGCGATTTCCGGCTGTTCTTCACCGCGAGGTCGGTCTCGATGCTGGGCACGGCCATGGTGCCGGTCGCGATGGCGCTCGGCGTCCTGCGGGCCGGGTACGGGGCGAGCGGCATCGGCTACACGCTGGCCGCCTCGACGGTGCCGATGGCCGCGCTGGTGCTGTTCGGCGGGGTCTTCGCCGACCGCTTCACCCCGCGCCGCATGATGGTCGGCGCCGACCTCGCGCGCCTTGTGTCCCAGACCGTCACGGCGGTGCTCTTCCTCACCGGCACCCCCGCGTTGTGGCAGCTCATGGCCATCTCGGCGGTCAACGGCATCGCCGCCGCCATGTTCCAGCCGGGCCTCGCGAGCCTGGTGCCGCGCATCGCCAGGGACGTCCAGCGCGCGGTGGCCACCCAGCGCACCTCCGAGTCGCTCATGCTCCTCGTCGGCCCCTCGGTCGCCGGCCTGCTGGTCGCCTTCGCGGAGGTCGGCGTGGTCTTCCTGATCGACGCCGCCGGCTTCGGCGTCAGCGCGCTCTGCCTGGCCCTGCTGCGGCTGCGCGGGGCGCCCGCCGCGGCCAGGGAGGGCACGGTCTTCGGCAACCTGAAGGAGGGATGGCGGGAGTTCCGGTCGCGCACGTGGATGTGGGGGGTGATCCTCGTCTGGGCGGTCATGGGCATCGCGGTCTTCGGGCCGGTGACCCCGCTCGGCGCCCTTCTCGTGAGCCAGGCCTACGACGCCACCGGCTTCGGCTTCGTCACCTCCGCCTACGGCGCCGGCACCATCATGGGCGGCGTCATCGCCATGCGCCTCAAACCCGCCCGGCCGCTGGCCGCCGGCGCGACGGCGCTGTTCCTGCTCGCCCTCCAGCCCCTGTCGATCACGCTCGGTCTCCCGCTGCCGGTGATGGCGGCCTGCCACCTCCTCGCGGGCACGGGGTCGGCCTTCTGGGGCGTCATGTGGATGACCAGCGTCCAGACGCAGGTGGCGCCGGAGGTGCTGAACCGCGTCCACGCCTACGAGGTGGCCGGCTCGGTCATGGCGATCCCGGTGGGCCAGGCCCTCAGCGGGCCGGCGGCCTCGCTGCTCGGCGCGGGCCAGGTGCTCACGATCTCCTCGGTCGTCGCCGTCTGCGGGTGCGTCCTGCTGCTGTCGGTGCCGGCGATCCGGCGCCTGCGCCGCGTCCCCGAGACCGCCTGAGCGGCCCTCGGAACCGCCTGAGCGCCCCCGAGCCGCCCGAGCCGGTCCGCCGGTGCTGTCCGGGCCGCCTGAGCGGTAACGGGGACGCCTCAGCGGTACTCGGGCCCGCATGGCCGGTCCCGGGCCCGCCGATACCGCCCGTCCCGGTGGGCGCGGGGGCCCAAGCCGGGCCGGGGATCTCCCTCCTACGATGGGCCGGGTGACGATCCGTCGCGGTATCCCCCCGCTTCTCATCGGTCTCACCCTGCTCGTCTCGGCCTGCACCCAGGACGAGACGCCCAAGGCGCAGATCGGCGAGGTCCGGCGCGCCCCCGTCAGCGAGGTCGTCGAGGCCCCCGGCACCGTCGGCGCCCGCGCCACGGCCACCCTGCGATCCCCGGCGGCCGGCACGGTCGCGAAGCTGTACGTCCGCGACGGCGACACGGTGGACAAGGGGGAGATCCTCGCCCGCATCAGCTCCCCGCAGGCGAAGGACCAGCTCGACCAGGCGCGCCGCGCCGAACGGCAGGTGTCCAGGCCGGTCCGGCTCGGCGGCGCGGCGCCGGCCCCGAGCATCCGGCTCGCCGGGCCGAACCTCACCGCCCCCCTCGACCGCGAGGTGGCGCGCGGGTTCGCCAGAGCCCGCGCCGCGGCCGGGAAGATCCAGGACAGGCGGGTGCGCGCGCAGCTCCTGGCCGCCGTCGCCGCCGCCGAGACCCAGCATCGCGCCCAGCGCGCGGCGCTCGACCAGATCATCCAGAGCCTCACCCGGTCGGTCAACCAGACGCTCTCCCAGGTCAGCGGCCAGATCGGCACGGGGCTCGGCGGGCTCGCCGCGTCGATGTCCTCCCTCCAAGCGGCGTCCAGGAGCCAGGCGAGGGCCGCGGTGAAGGTGGCGGGCGCGACGGTGAAGGGCCTGACGATCAAGGCGCCCTTCGACGGGGTGGTCACGCTGGGCGGCCCGTCCGGCGGCGGCGCCTCCGGCCTCGGCTCCCTGCTCGGCCAACTCCCGGCGGGCCTGTCCGGCCAGGCCGAAGCCGCCGCGGGCGCGTCCGGCGGCGGCGCGGCGGCCGCGGGCTCCGCGGGCCCGATCGCCGCCGGGGTGCCGGTCGCGGCGGGCGACGCCATCGCCACCGTGACCGACGTCTCGCGGCTGACGCTGTCCGCCGACGTGGACGAGACCGACGTGCTCCTGGTCACCCGCGGCGTGAAGGCGGAAGCCGAGCTGGACGCCGTCTCCGGGGCCACCTACCGGGCGAAGGTCGCCGGCGTGGGCGTGACGCCCAAGGAGGGCACCACCGGCGGGGTGAGCTACCCCGTGCGGCTCACCCTCGGCGAGGGCGTCTACGACGACGGCGGGCAGGCGCCGCCCCCCAAACCGGGCATGAGCGCCGTCGTCCGGCTGACCGTGCGCGAGTCGCCCGACGCGGTGGCGGTGCCCGCGGCGAGCGTCGTCACCAGCGGCAGGGACACCGTGGTGTGGGTCGTGCGCGCCGACGGCACGGCGGAGCGCAGGGTGGTCAAGCTGGGCGCCCAGGGCGACGCCCTGGTCGAGGTGGCCCGGGGCCTGACGCCGGGGGAGCGGGTCGTCGTCAAGGGCGCCGACACCGTGCGGCAGGACCAGAAGCTCACATGACGGCCGCGGGCCGGCCGCGGCCGGAGGACCGGCGGGCGCGGGACGCCGGGACGCCGGCCCCCGCCTTCGAGGCCGTCGACCTCACCCGCTCCTACAAGCTGGAGGGGGTGTCGGTGGACGCGCTGCGCGGGGTGAGCCTGCGCATCGACCACGGCGAGTTCGTCGCCATCGTCGGCCCGTCCGGATCGGGCAAGTCGACGCTCATGCACCTGCTCGGCTGCCTGGACCGGCCCACCTCGGGCACGTTGCGGGTGGACGGGGTGGAGGTGTCCACGCTGGACGACACCGGGCTCGCCGAGCTGCGCAACCAGGCCGTGGGCTTCGTGTTCCAGTCCTTCCACCTGCTCGGGCGCACCTCCGCGCTGGAGAACGTGGCCCTGCCCCTGGTGTACCGGGGGGTGGGCCGGGCCGAGCGCAGAGAGCGGGCCAGGCGGGCGCTGTCGGCCGTGGGGCTCGCGCACCGCCTGGACCACCGGCCCTCCCAGATGTCCGGCGGCGAGCAGCAGCGGGTGGCCATCGCCCGCGCCCTCGTGGGCGATCCCAAGGTGGTACTGGCGGACGAGCCGACCGGGAACCTCGACTCCCGCAACGGCCGGGAGGTGATGGGCATCCTGGCCGACCTGAACTCCGAGCGGGGGGTGGCGGTGGTGCTGGTCACCCACGAGCGCGAGGTGGCCGACCTCGCCCGCCGCCGCGTCCACGTCCGCGACGGCGTCATCGAACGCGACGAACGGGACGCCCCGGCGGCGCCGCCCGGGCGCGCCGACCGGGACGGGGGGCCGGCTCGCCCTGAGGGGCCGGTTCGCGGGGACGGCCCGGCCGCCGGGGATGGGCCGGTCCGGGGTGATCGGCCGTGAGGAGCGCCGAGGCGCTGCGCATGGCGCTGGAGGCGCTGCGGGTCAACCGGCTGCGCAGCGCGCTGACGATGTTCGGCGTCGTCATCGGCGTGTCGGCCGTGGTGATCCTGGTCGCCATCGGCACCGGCGCCAAGGAGGCGGTCGAGGGGGAGATCGCCGGGCTCGGCAGCAACATCATCCTCGTCGTGCCCGGCCAGGTGGGGCTCGGCGCGGCCCCCACCCAGAGCCGCCTGGACCTCGCCGACGTCGCCTACGTCCGCCGCGTGGTCGGCGACCCCGGCAAGGTCACCGTCGCGGTCAACTCCGGCGAGTCGGTGCGCGTGGGCCGCACCGAGGTCTTCGCCACCATCACCGGCACCGACGAGAACCTGCCGAACATCTTCGAACGCCCGCTGCGCCGGGGCAGGTACCTCAGCGGGACCGACGTGGACACCCGGCGGCGCGTCGCGGTGCTCGGCTCGGAGGTCGGGGCCAAGCTCTTCGGGGACCTCGACCCGATCGGCCGGCAGGTCACCATCGCCGGCGTGCGCTTCCGCGTCATCGGGCTGTACGAGCCGGTGGGCGCGACCTTCGGCGTGGCGCGGGACCAGGAGGTGCACGTCCCGGTCACCACGGCGCAGCGGCTGATCGGCCTGTCGCGGATCAACGGCATCGCGGTCGGGGCCTCCGGCCCGGACGAGATCGAGCCGTTGCGGCAGCGCGTCCTGCGCGGGCTTGAGGGCCGCTACCCGGGCGAGCGGTTCAGCGCGGTCACCCAGACGCAGCTCCTTGGCACCATCGGCAGCGTGCTCGGCATGCTGACCGGCGTCCTGGCCGCCATCGCCGGCATCTCGCTGCTGGTGGGCGGGGTGGGCGTCTCCAACATCATGCTGGTGAGCGTGCGGGAGCGCACGCGCGAGATCGGCCTGCGCAAGGCGCTCGGCGCCCGGCAGCGCGACGTGCTCGGGCAGTTCCTCATCGAGGCGGTGCTGCTCACCACGATCGGCGGCGTCATCGGCATCCTGATCGGCGTGGGCGGCTCCCTGCTGATCCAGGCGGTCTCGCCGGTGCCGGCCGCGATCACCTGGTGGTCGGTGGCGCTGGCGTTCGGGGTCTCGGCGGGCGTCGGGGTCTTCTTCGGCGTCGCGCCCGCCCGCCGCGCGGCGCGGCTCGACCCGGTCATCGCCCTGCGCGCCGAATGAACCGATCCCTCGTGCGGTACGGTCGTTTCATGGGGTGGCGCGGAGAGCTGGTGATCGAATGAGCCGGTCCGTGCGGGTCGTCTGGGACGACAAGCTGATCTCCTACGACTTCGGGCCCGGGCATCCCCTGGCACCGATCCGCGTCGAGCTGACGATGGCGCTTGCGCGTGACCTCGGGGTGCTCGACAAGGTCGAGATGGTGGGCTGCGCGCCGGCGACCGACGACGAGCTCGCCCTGGTGCACCGGCGCGACTACATCGAGGCGGTCAAGCGCGTCTCGGCGACCGGGCTGCCCGATCTGTCCTGCGGCCTCGGCACGGTCGACAACCCGGCCTTCGCCGGCGTGCACGAGGCGTCCGCGCTGATCGCCGGCGCCTCCATCGAGGCGTGCCGTGCGGTGTGGACGGGAGCGGCCGAGCACGCGCTGAACATCGCCGGCGGGCTCCACCACGCGATGCCGGGCGCGGCCAGCGGCTTCTGCGTCTACAACGACCCGGCGGCGGGCATCGCCTGGATGCTGGAGCAGGGCGCGCGCCGCGTCGCCTACGTCGATGTGGACGTCCACCACGGCGACGGCGTCCAGGCGATCTTCTACGACGATCCACGGGTGCTGACGATCAGCCTGCACGAGAGCCCGCGCACACTGTTCCCCGGCACCGGTTTCCCCAGCGAGACCGGCGTCGACGGGACGGCCGTCAACGTCGCGCTCCCGGCCGGGTGCGGCGACGCGGGGTGGCTGCGCGCCTTCCACGCGGTCGTCCCGCCGCTGCTGCGCGAGTTCCAGCCCGACGTGCTGTTCAGCCAGCAGGGGTGCGACGGCCACGCGCTGGACCCGCTGGCTCATCTCATGCTCAGCCTGGACTGCCAGAGGCAGGCGTACGCCGCGTTGCACGCTCTGGCGCACGAGACGGCGGGCGGCCGGTGGGTGGCCACCGGCGGCGGAGGGTACGAGCTGGTCCAGGTGGTGCCGCGCGCGTGGAGCCACCTGATCGCCGAGGCGGCCGGGGAGCCGGTCGACCCGCAGACGGTCACTCCTGAGAGCTGGCGCGAGTACGTCGCGCTGCGCACGGGCGAGGTGCCGCCGCTGCACATGACCGACGGCCGCCGGCCCGACTACCGCGACTTCTCGGCGGGGTACGACCCGGCGGACCCGGTGGACCGCGCGATCATGGCGACGCGCAAGGCCGTCTTCCCCCTCCACGGCCTCGATCCGATGCCCTGAGCGCGCCCGGTGGCCCGCCCGCGGAGTCGCAGGCGCAGACTAGGCAGAAGGGGCCGTGCCCGCTCTCCCCGCCACGGCGCCCGAAGAAAACGGAATTTCGTCATTTGTCAGATGGTTACGATCGTGTGGGACCTGTCGATCGAGCGCTCCTGGCGATCCGCGCGGTGATCCGTCGTTCCACGGGGCGACCCAGCGCCGTGGTCCTGCCTGGTCGAGCCGCCGGCGTGACGCCGTGAACGCCGGCCGGCCGCTGAGCGCACGGAGATGATCATGCAGACCGCGAGCCCACCCACAAGGAGTGAGCTGACCCAGCACCTGGTGAACACGAAGATCGCCGGGAACATCGCGACCAGCCGGGAGAACAACCTCGACCACTACCGCTCCCTCGCCCTCGGTGACCCGTACTACATGTTCGGCCTCACTTTCGACAACGAGTGGACCTACCGGGACGTGCTCGCGCTCATGGCCAAGTCCGCAGGCGTGATCGACGATCCCGAGCACCGGGCGGGCCAGGACACCATCGACCCCGAGCGCACCATCGACGCCCTCGAAGGGATGGCCGCGCGCATCGCGGCCGCGCTGCGCAAGCCCGACCCGCGCATCATCATCGCCACCGGCCACCCCACCGGGATCATGACGATCCACCTCGCCCTCGCCCGGTTCGCCGCCGCGCGCGGCGCGACGCTGCTCACCCCGGCGGAGGGCCTGATGATCTCCAGCGGGGGCCTGGGCCGCAAGCGCCGCGTCATGTACTTCGACGAGGTGGCCGTGCTGGCCGACGGGGGCGCGCTGGTGCACTCCCACGACCCGGCGCCGATGCAGGCGATGCTCGCCCGGCTCGACGGGGACCGGCCCGACCTGGTGATCGCCGACCACGGGTGGGCGGGCGCGGCCGGCGAGGCGGGGGTCGAGACGGTCGGATTCGCCGACAGCAACGACCCCGGGCTGTTCGTCGGCGAGGCCGAGGGCAAGATCGCCGTCACCGTGCCGCTGGACGACAATGTGTTCCCCCGGCACTACGCTCCGTTGACCTCGTATCTGATCGCACGGGTCGAGAGTGACCTGTGAGGCGATCGGCACCTATTCCGGTCTGCCTCTAACTTCCGTTTCGCGCGTGTATTGGGTCTGGCGCGTCGACCGTTTGCCAACTTTTTTGTGATCCCAAGCGACTCTAATGGGACACGGTTGGACCGAGTGACAGATCGAGATCAGGGCTCGGCCTGGCTGCTGGCCAGCGACTTCTCCCGTTCTGGTGGCAGGAGTCTCCGATCACTGATGGAATAGGGGGTTTGCGCGATCGGAGTCGCGTTCTACGCTGACAGCAGTACACGTGCGTGAGCAATGGCACCAGTGGGGATAACCCGGAAACACGTGCGGAAGAGGCGTCCGATGGGTGCAGGCGAAAGACCTCTCAGCGAGGTGAAGTTCCTGACGGTGGCAGAGGTCGCCACCGTCATGCGGGTGTCCAAGATGACGGTGTACCGGCTGGTTCACTCAGGCGAGTTACCGGCCATCCGGGTCGGGCGATCCTTCAGGGTGCCTGAGCAGGCGGTGCACGACTACCTCAGGGATGCGTTCATCGAAGCGGGTTGAATGGATCAGTGATGACATCACCGGTCGTTCGCCGAACTCGCTGATGTCGAACGCGGGGTCCGCGATGACGCGGACCTGACCGGAAACGGGGTGGGCGGCCGGCCGCCCGCGTCGTCCGGTCGCCGGTCATTGACGTCCGGCGGCCACGCGGGTTCCCCCCAGGGAGCGATCGACCGCGAATCGCCGGTAGGCTGTTGGATCGGTGTGCGCCTTGGCGAGGCGCCGTCCCGTGGTTCAGGTGTGCCGTGCCTACGGCGCGTCCGGGCCGTGGGGTGTGCGACCCGCCGTCTCGCGCGCATTGATGTTGACCAACCTACCTTCACCTGGGGGTCCCGTGGGCTCTGTGATCAAGAAGCGTCGTAAGCGCATGGCGAAGAAGAAGCACCGCAAGCTTCTCAAGAAGACCCGCATCCAGCGGCGTAACAAGAAGTAGTAGCGCGGACCGACAACGCAGAGCGGCGGGCCGGGCGGGCCGATCTCACCATCGCCATCCCGGTGAGCCCGAGCCGAGCGCGACCACGAGCGAGTGATTCTGCGAGGCGGCGATGACACACACCGTGCTCGTCACGGGAGTCTCCCGGCACATCGGTGCCCGGGTGGCGAGCGTCCTCGCTGCCGACCCGGACATCGACCGGGTCATCGGAGTGGACACCGCGCCGCCGTCCTCGAAATCGCTGGGCGGCGGCGGCGTCGAGCTGGGCCGCACCGAGTTCGTCCGGGTTGATCTGCGCAGCCCGGACATCGCGCGTGTCATCGCGGCCGCGGACATCGACACCGTCGTGCACATGAGCCTGGTGAGCGCCCCGTCGGGCGCCGCCGGCCGGTCGTCGATGAAAGAGCACAACGTCATCGGCACCATGCAGCTGCTCGGCGCGTGCCAGCGGTCGGCGACGGTGCGCAAGGTCGTGGTGCGCTCGACCACGGCCGTCTACGGCTCGTCCCCGCACGACCCGGCGGTGTTCACCGAGGACACCGAACCGGTCGACGCCCCGATCCGCGGCTACGCCAAGGACGCCACCGAGGTGGAGTCCTACGTGCGCGGATTCGCCAGGCGGCGGCCCGACGTCTCGGTCTCGACGCTGCGCTTCGCCAACTTCATGGGCCCCGGCGTCGACTCGCCGCTGACCCGCTACTTCGAGCTGCCCGTGTTGCCGACGGTGTTCGGCTTCGACCCGCGCCTGCAGTTCGTCCACGAGGACGACGGAGTGGAGGTGCTGCGGCGCATGGCCCTGGAAGACCACCCCGGCACCTACAACGTCGCCGGCGACGGCGTCATGCTCCTGTCACAGTGCGTGCGCAGGAGTGGCCGCCCGGCCCTCCCGGTGCTCTCCACCGCCTTCCGCGTCCTCGGCGACCTGGCGCGCGGCGCGGGGCGCGTCGAGTTCTCCCCCGAACAGCTCGGCCTGATGAGCTACGGGCGCGCCGTGGACGCCGGCCGGCTCGCCGCCGAGCTCGACTGGCGGCCCAAGTTCTCCACCGCGTCGGCGTTCGACGACTTCCTCCACTCGCGTGGCTTGTTTGGCGGTATGCCACTCACTGTGATCGACTGGCTGTCGACAGTGCTGGGTGGGGGTGCGCGACGGTGAAGAAGACAGAGATGCCGCATGACTTTCGTGATGAGGAGCCCGGAACAGCCCGGGTCATCCCCATCACCGCGGCGCGGCGCCGGGCCACCGACGGCGGCGCGGGTGCCGTCGAGGACCGCCTGGCCGCCCTGCTGGACTTCCTGCGCCGGCGCGTCGCCGGGGAGTACGAGGTCGACGAGTTCGGGTTCGATCCCGAACTGAACGACAAGGTGCTCCTTGAGCTGATCCGCCCGCTCTACCGCCACTGGTTCCGCGTCGAGACCACCGGCCTGGCCAACGTGCCCGGCGAGGCGGGCGCGCTCGTGGTCGCCAACCACTCGGGCACCGTCCCCGTCGACGCGCTGATGCTCCAGGTCGCGCTGCACGACGAGCACCCCGCGCACCGCGCGCTGCGCCTGCTCGGCGCCGATCTGGTCTACCAGCTCCCCGTCCTCGGCCACCTGTCCCGCAAGTCCGGTCACACGCTCGCCTGTCCCGAGGACGCCGACCGGCTCATGCGCAAGGGCGAGCTGGTCGGGGTGTTCCCCGAAGGCTTCAAGGGCGTCGGCAAGCCGTTCTCCGAGCGGTACAAGCTCCAGCGTTTCGGGCGCGGCGGCTTCGTGGCCTCGGCGATCCGCGCCCAGGTGCCGATCATCCCGTGCGCCATCGTCGGCGCCGAGGAGATCTACCCCAAGATCGGCGACTTCCGTTCGCTCGCCCGGCTGCTCGGCCTGCCCTACATCCCGATCACGCCGCTGTTCCCGTGGCTCGGGCCGCTGGGGCTGGTGCCTCTGCCGTCGAAGTGGATGATCCAGTTCGGCGAGCCGGTGCGCACCGACGAGTACGACCCGGAGGAGGCCGAGGACCCGATGCTGGTCTTCAACCTCACCGACCAGGTCCGCGAACTCATCCAGCAGCAACTCAACCACCTACGCCTCCAACGAGGCCACGCCTTCCCCCCGTTCTTCTAGACCGTCCCCAGCGGGCCGGGCCCGCCACTGGATCGGGGCGGTCCACGGTGAGGTGTTCAACTGCCGTAATTCTTCGGACCGTAACCACTGCGTAGTCATATGGTCACGGTGTGCTGACGACCTATCAGGAGATCCGGGACCGGATCTACACGCTGACCCGCGACCTCGGCATGCGTGTCGATCGGGCCGAGACGACACCGCTGTTCCGCCTGCGGAGGTCAGGGGGTGGGTGGGTAGTCGGTGGAGGTGGTGAGGGGGGCCCATTTGCGGGCTTCGGCGGTTCGTTCGTCGGCGGAGCGCAGGGCGGAGGTCAGGGCGTCGGAGCCGAGCAGCAGGCGTCGCGGCGGCTCCTCGGCCTCGACGACGGCGATGATCGCCTGGGCCGCGCGGGCGGGGTCGCCCGGCTCGTTGCCGCTGTAGCGGGCGCGCATGCGCAGCCACTCGCCGATGGTCTGGTCGTAGTCCTCGCCGACAGGGGCCTGCGCGGTGGCCGCGCCGGCGTTCCAGTTCGTGCGGAAGCCGCCGGGCTCGACGATGGTCACCTTGACGCCGAGGGGCGCCACCTCGTTGGCCAGCACCTCCGAGAAGCCCTCGACGCCGAACTTGGCCGTCTGGTAGGCGCTGAGGCCGGGGCTGCCGCCCACGCGTCCGCCGATGGAGGAGATCTGGACGATGTGGCCGGAGCGCCGGCGTCGCATGAACGGCAGCACGGCCCTGGTCACGTTGACGACCCCGAACAGGTTGACCTCGATCTGGGCGCGGAACTCCTCTTCGGGGAACTCCTCGATGGCGGCGCTGGTGGCGTAGCCGGCGTTGTTGACCACGACGTCCAGCGAGCCGAACCGCTCGGCGGCCGCCTCCACCACGGCCCGGACGGCGGCGGGGTCGGTGACGTCCAGCGCGACGGGAAGCAGGCGTCCCTCGTGCCGCCGCGCGAGGTCACCGAGCGCCCCGGGAGCGCGCGAGGTCGCCACCACCTGGTCGCCGTGCGCGAGCACGGCCTCGACCAGGTCGCGGCCGATGCCGCTCGAACCGCCGGTGACCAGCCAGGTCCTCATGATCCGTTCTCCTTCTGACATGGGGCGATGCGTCGTCGCTTCGCCAACTGACACACTAACGTGACAGTAACGCCACTTTATGCCCCGTCGCTGAGTCGGAGAGAACGTGATGTGCCACACACGGGTAGAGTGGCGAAGTCATGAGAGCTGATGCCGCGCGCAACCTGGACGCGGTCCTGCGCACCGGCGCCCGCCTGCTGGCCGAGGACCCCTCGACCAGCATGGGCACGATCGCCGCCGAGGCCGGGGTCGACCGGCGCACCGTCTACCGGCGCTTCCCCACCCGTGAGGCCCTGCTCGCCGCCGTCTTCCAGGCCAAGCTCGACTCCGCGGAGCGCGTGCTGGACGAGGCCCGGCTGGTGGAGGCCCCGGTGGCGGTGGCGCTGCACCGCTACGTGGAGGGCATCGTCCCGGTGAGCCGCGAGTGGCCGGTGGACGTGCGCAAGATGATGCGCGCCGATCCGGCCGCGAGCGTCCGCAGACAGGCGCAGAGCGCGCGGCTCGATAGGTTCGTCCAGCGGGCGGCCGACGAGGGGCTGCTGCGCGGGGACGTGCCGGTCGCCTGGGCCCGCGCCACCCTGGACGACCTCGTCGACGCCGCCGCCCACCGGTTCCGCGAGCTGGAGCCGCCCCGGGCCGCCGATCTCGTCGTGGACACGCTGCTCAACGGCCTCGGCCGGCGATAGGCGGCCGCGGCGTCGAAAGCCGGCGGTGCGGAGTTCCCAAGCCGGCGTGCGGGGATCGAAGGCCGGCGGTCGCAGGGGCCGGACCCGAGGGCCGGGCGGCGTCGTCGAGGTCAGACCTTGCGCCAGCCGGGGGTCCAGACGCCGTTCTCGACGGTGTAGTCGCCGAACAGGGCGGGGGCCTCCTTGGCCATCAGCTCGCCGACCTTGCCGAAGATCAGCCGGATCTCCTCCTCGGCCCCCGCCGCCGTGCGGTTCTCGATGACGTGCCGAAGGGTGCGCACGTTGGCGGTCCACACCATGCCGGTGGCCAGGCCCTCGGGCGCGAAGCGCCGCATGAAGGAGGTCTTGGCCTTCTTCTCGCCGAAAGGCACGCCCTGCTCGTCCAGCCCGAAGTGGCCGGCCATCCAGTGCTGGAACTCCTCCATCCGCCCGAGCAGCTCGCTCGCCCGTTCCATCAGCTCCGGATCGGCGAGGGCCCACTGGGGGAACCAGAACGGCAGGTCGTCCAGCCGCACGAAGCGCAGCGACTCCTGCGAGACCGCCGTGCCGGCCCGGTGGCGGACCAGTTCGTGCGTGGCCACCCTGCTGACGTCGTGCAGGACGAACGAGAAGCTCACGTGCTCCAGCACCGAGCCATGGGCGCTGGCCAGGATGTTGCGGAGGTAGTCCTCCTGGTCGGTGCGGATGCGGGTGACGTTGGGGTTCAGCCCCGGCTCCCAGGAGCGGTAGCAGATGCGCCCGGCGAACTCGGCGAGGTTCTGCGCGTCGTCCAGATCGCCGCGGTCGACCCTCTCAAGCCAGTTGTCCCCGCCCACCTCGGCGAGATAGCCGGCGACCTCGTCGTAGTCCAGCCGGGGGCGGGCGATGAGACGGACCTCGGGCTCCACGTGACGCAAGGTGATCCTCCGCGGCGACTTTCCGGAAAACGGCCGCCACGAGTCTGCCATGCCTGCTCGCCGCGCCGCCCACGGACGGTCGGCTCAGGCGGAGCGGTAGTGCTTCCTGAGGGCGATGGCGGCGGCGACGCCGCCCGCCACGGCGCCCGCGCCCGCCGCGATGGGAAGCCCGATCATGGTGGCCCTGCGGCCGGTGCGGAAGTCCTTGACCGACCACTCGTTCTGCCTGGCGTGCTCGAGCAGCAGGCTGTCGGGGTTCACCGCGATCGGGTGGCCGACGAGCTGGAGCAGGGGCAGGTCGTTGGCGGAGTCGCTGTAAGCGGTGCAGCGCGACAGGTCCAGGCCCTCACGGCGGGCCAGCGCCTTGACCGCCTCGGCCTTGGCGGGGCCGTGCAGCAGGTCGCCCACGAGGCGGCCGGTGTAGACGCCGTTCTCGGTCTCGGCGACCGTGCCGAGCGCGCCGGTCAGCCCGAGGCGCTGGGCGATCACGCGGGACAGCTCGACCGGGGTGGCGGTCACCAGCCAGACGCGCTGGCCGTTGTCCAGATGGCTCTGCGCGAGCGCGCGGGTGCCGGCCCAGATGCGGTCGGCCATGACCTCGTCGTAGATCTCCTCGCCGAGGCGCACGACGTCGTCCACCTTGAGGCCGACGACGAACGCCAGAGCGGTCTCCTTCGCCCGGGCGATGTGCTCGGGGTTCTCGTTGCCGCGCACCCGGAACAGGGCCTGGCCGAGCGCGAACATCACCAGGTCCTTGGTGGTGAACAGCCCGCGGGAGGCGAGCCCGCGGGCGAAGTGGTAGATCGAGGCGCCGCGCATCATCGTGTTGTCGACGTCGAAGAAGGCCGCGGCGGTGGGGTCGGGCTCGGCGACCGGCCATGACACCGCCGCCGCCGCGGCGACCTCCCCGGCTATCTCGGCCTCGGTGTGCCGTCGCAGTAACCGCCTCATAGCACCTCAGCTTAACCGGGAGAAGGGGGTGGAGTCGGTGTACATCGCGTTAGCGTGGCGTGACGGCTCGGGCGCGCGGCGGCGTACGGAAGGGCCTGCCGCACCGCCCTTCGTGTGGGTCGTAGGGCCCGTCAGGGGGTCATGTCCTCGATCATGTCGAGGTAGGCGCTGGCCTTCATGCGGTCGTCGCCGCCGAGCTGGGGGATCATCGGCTCGACGACGTCACGCTGTTCCTTGGTGAAGCGCTTGAGCGCCGGGGCGTGCGTCCCCTGCCGCTTGACGTGCCCGAGCGCCGACAGCGCCGACCGGGTGGTGGAGGTCATCTCGTCCAGGGTGGGCCCGATGAGCCGCTCACGCCGGGAGTCGGGGTAGCCGAGCAGCGCGGCGGCCTCGGTGGCGCGGGAGTGGGCGGCCGTCAGCTCGCGCTGGGCGCGTTCGATGTCGTCGGTGGTGAGGCTCAGCACGGTGGCCTCGGCGGCCCGCTTGATCGGGTAGAGGTTGTCGCCGGGCACCGAGGCGTAGGTCTGGACCCCGGTGACCACCATCACGGCGGTCAGGGCGACGATCAGCGCGCCCGGCCGGAGCCGGACGAGGAGCGGGGGGCGGCGACGGCGCCGCCCGGTGTCCGGCTCGAGATCGGGGCCGGTGACCTGGGCGGCCAGGATCTCCTCGCGGAGCCGGGCGCGGAAGTCGGGGCTCGGGCCGTGGGCGGGCTCGGCGCCCATCGCGCGGAGCCGGGCCGCGAAATGGGGTTGAGGGCGCCGACGGCTGCCGGCGGACGAACGCCTGTGCGGCCACCGCGTAGGCCCCCACTTGCCCATGAAAGCTCCCTGCCGCGCCCACTACGATGATCCATAGGTGCTACATGCCCAACGATGCGGGGAGCCATCAGGTTACGGCCGCCCCGCCGGCCGGAGATCCCTCGCGAGGGTCACCCTAGATCAATTGAGATCGTCCGGAAGAGCCCTGGCGAGCGCGCGGACCGCGCGGAACTGCAGGGCCTTGATCGCGCCGCTCTTCTTGCCCATGATCAGCGCCGTCTCGGCCAGCGACATGCCGTGCAGGAAGCGCAGGACCACGCACTCCTGCTGCTCGGGATTGAGGTCGCGGACGGCCCGCAGGACGCTCTCGCTGACCATGGTCGCCACCACCGCGTTCTCCGGGATGTGCGGCCCGTCCATGGGAGTGTCCAGCACCTCGGCGGTGGACACCTCCATGCGGTAGCGGCCGGACTTGAAATGGTCGGCCACCAGGTTCCTGGCGATGGTCACCAGCCACGCGCCGAAGTCCCTGCCCTGCCAGGTGAAGTCGGCGATGCGCCGCAGGGCCCGCAGGAACGTCTCGCTGGTGATGTCCTCCGCCAGCGCGTGGCCGCCCACC
This sequence comes from Sphaerisporangium sp. NPDC004334, assembly GCF_053602655.1. Taxonomy (NCBI): domain Bacteria; kingdom Bacillati; phylum Actinomycetota; class Actinomycetes; order Streptosporangiales; family Streptosporangiaceae; genus Sphaerisporangium; species Sphaerisporangium sp. NPDC004334. Next base: position 304,540 of record NZ_JBSGDZ010000004.1, on the reverse strand, counting down.
CGGAAGTAGACATAGCGATAGACGAGATCGACGTAGCGGTCGTACAGCGCCGCGAAGGCGTCCGCGTCGCCGGTCTTGGCGCGCAGGACGATCCTGCGCAGTTCGTCGGCGTCCGGGGAGGGACGTTCGCGCTGCTCGGCGGCGGCGCGGGTGGGGTTCACTGTGTCGGCCGATCCTGGTGGGGAAAGCCCGGCGACCGACCATGAGTTCGACATCCGGTATCCCTGGGGAGCAAAGGGAAGGGCGCGTGCGTGCTCGAACACTCTAGAAATCATCGGGAAATTACACAATCCACTTTGCCTCAGTAACTACCACGCGTAACAGGAGTGCTGTGGCACTTCGGACACCGGCTACCGGTTTGGAGGTAATGTCCGGCAGAGTTGGGGCCATCATGGAAGCCGTCGTTGCCGTCACCGCCTTCGCGGGTGCGCTGTTCGCCGCCATCACCACTGGCATCCTGGTCGGACGTCTCAGGGACGACCGGAGCGGCTGGCTCATCGCCTGGACCGTCACCACCTCGGCGCTCTGCCTGGCCCTGGGCGCCGTCGCCATCGGGCACCTGATGAGGTTCGGGCCCGTGACCTTCAGGGTCTACCAGATCACCGGGGCGTTCCTCGCGCCGTTCTGGCTGGCCATAGGCATGATCCAGATGCTCGCCGTGAAAGCCCCCGCGAAGTTCGCCGCCTGGCTTCTCGGCATTGCCTTCACGTTGATCACCACGGTCATCCTGATCCTCGACCCGGTGAGCAACCCCGAGAAGTTCACCACGACCCTGCCGCTCGGGGACACCCACTGGACGATCATCCCGACGGCCCTGCTGAACGCCGCCCACGCCATCATCTATCTGATCCTCATCGGCTGCCTGATCCTCGCCGTCCTGCGCTGGCGCGGCGGCGACGACGTGGACGCCGACAACATGCACGCCGGCGTGGTGCTGGCGCCCACGGGCCTCGCCCTGGTGGGCGCCGTGCGCTTCGCGATCCCCGGCGTGTTCGCGGCCCTGGTGACCATCCTCATGGTCGGGGCCGTCTGGTACGCCGTCGCCCGCCCCCTCGCCCCCTACGACGAGGATCGCGACGGCCCTGACGACGACTGGGACGACGCGCGTCCCACCGCGCGCCGCCGGGCCGCCGAGCCCGAGGCCCCCTACGAGTCGTCGGGGCCGCTGCCGGCGACTCCGGCGATGTCGCCGCCGCGCCGCTCCGGGCTCGGCGACCTGGTGGCCGAGTACCGCGCCAACGACCCGGGCGACGTCGACTACGCGGCCCGCATGCAGCCCTCCGGCGGCTTCGGCGGGGCGGGGGGCCAGGGTGGGCCCGGTGGCCAGGGCGGCTATGGCGGTCCGATGACCGGCGAGTTCATCAACCCCGACGCCCCGGGCGGCGCTCCGGGGCAGGGCGCTCCGGGGCAGGGCGCGCCGGGGCTCGCGGGCCCGTACGGCTCGCCCATGCCGGGAGCGCCGGGCCGCCCGGCGGGCGGCCATCAGGGGCCGGGGGCCGGCGACCCGGCCGGGCAGCACGGGCGGGGACCCTTCGACCCCGCCGCCGGCCTCGCCGGGCCGAACGGCTCGCACCGCGCCCCGGGGCCGGACGCCGCGATGCCGGCCACCGGCATGCTGTTCAACAGCAACGAGATCAACCAGACCCTCGGCCGGCCGGACATCCCCGTCGCCGGCGGACGCCGGGGCGAGTCGCCGCTGCCCTCGGGCCCGTCCGTGCGGCCCTCGCCGAGCATCTATGGCCTGCTCACCGTGTTCACGCTGATCGACGGGTCGGGTGAGGCGTTCGACCGGCTGGCGGAGGAGACCGTCGAGGCCGTGCAGCGCAGCGAGCCCGACACGCTGATCTTCGTCTGCCACGCGGTCAAGTCGGCCCCGCTGCAGCGCATCGTGTACGAGCTCTACCGGGACGAGGTGGCCTTCAGCGAGCACCAGCGCCAGGCGCACATGGAGCGCTTCGCCCGCGAGCGGGTGGCCCATGTGCTGGCCGCCAACGTCATCGAGCTCAACGTCAACGCCGCCAAGGTCGTCCCCCTCCCGACCGCCTTCAGGGTCTAGCCGGGCTTGGGGCAGGTGGCGTCAGGCGGACAGGGCGGCGCGCAGGCGCGCCTCCTCGACGCGCCAGAAGTCGTGCTGGACGCCGTCGATGAGGGTGACCGGGATCATCTCCCAGTAGGCGGCCTGGTCATCCTCGGAGGCGGTGATGTCGCGTTCCTCCCAGGCGACCCCGAGCTCCGCCGCCACCTTCTCGATGACGGCCCTGGCGTCGTCGCACAGGTGGCAGCCGGGTTTGCCGAGCAGGGTGATCGTGTGGTCGCGCGGAGGCATGGACCCAGCCTAACGGCACCCCCCTCTGTGCGACCGATCACAGTGGCGGGGCCGGATCGGGGACCACCACCCCTAGCTGCGACAGTTGGGACCCGAGAGGAGGCGCTCGCACTTTGTGCATAGCTTCACAAAGGTACTAACCTGGATGCCTGCGCCCTTCTCCTCGACATCCGTCGCAACGCGAGCGCGGCCGGGGCGCACCGGCCGCCCGTCCCCTGGAGCTCCGGTCAAGTGACCCGCCGCCCGTCCCACGCGCGCGAACGTGGCATCCCCGATGCGACCGTCGCGCGGCTGCCGCTCTACCTGCGCGCGTTGAACGGACTCGCGGAACGGGGCACGGCCACCGTAAGCTCGGAAGACCTGGCCGTCGCCGCAGGGGTGAACTCCGCCAAGCTCCGCAAGGACCTGTCGCACCTGGGGTCTTACGGGACGCGCGGCGTCGGCTACGACGTCCAATACCTGATCTACCAGATCTCCCGCGAGCTGGGCCTGACGCAGGACTGGGCCGTGGCCATCGTCGGGGTCGGCAACCTCGGCCGCGCGCTCGCCGCCTATGGGGGGTTCGTCTCCCGGGGGTTCCGGGTGGCCGCGCTGTTCGACGCCGACTCGGCCGTGGTCGGCGAGCAGCTCGTGGGGATGGCCGTGCAGCACACAGACGAGCTGGAAAGCGTGATCGACAAGCGGGGGGTGTCCATCGTGGTCATCGCGACGCCCGCGGCGGCCGCCCAGCAGGTGGCCGACCGGGTCATCGCGGCCGGGATCACGAGTATCTTGAACTTCGCCCCCGTCGTGCTCACCGTGCCTGACGGAGTCGATGTCCGCAAGGTCGACCTCTCGACCGAACTGCAGATTCTTGCGTTCCATGAGCAGCGCAAAGCGGATCGTGAAACAGGGAGCCCCATGATGGCCGAGGACTGGGCCGAGGCGATGGACGCATGAGCCTTCTCGCGGTAGGTCTCAGCCACCGGACGGCGCCGGTAGCGCTGCTCGAACGCGTCTCGGCGTCCGGGGACGCCTTAGTGAAGCTGCTGCACGACATCGCCCGCGACGAGCACGTGTCCGAGGTGATGATCGTCTCCACCTGCAACCGGGTCGAGGTGTACGCCGAGGTCGACCGCTTCCACGGCGGCGTCACCGCGGTCACCGGCATGCTCGGCGCGCACTCCGGCGTCCCCCAGGAGCAGCTCACCCGCCACCTGTACGTCCACTACGAGGACAGGGTGGTCGAGCACCTGTTCACGGTGGCCTGCGGCCTTGACTCCATGGTCGTCGGCGAGGGGCAGATCCTCGGCCAGGTGCGCCAGTCGCTGCGCCTGGCCCAGGAGCAGGGCACCGCGGGCACCATCTTGAACGAGCTGGCCCAGCAGGCACTGCGCGTCGGCAAGCGCGCCCACACCGAGACCGGCATCGACCGCGCGGGCGCGTCGCTGGTCGGCGTGGGCCTCACTCTGGCCGAACGGGTCCTCGGCCCCCTGCAGGGCAGGCGGGCGCTGGTGGTGGGCGCGGGCTCGATGAGCGCGCTGTCCACGGCGACCCTCGGCCGGGCCGGCGTGACCGACATCGTGGTGGCCAACCGCACCTTCGAGCGGGCCGCGCGCCTGGCGCAGAGCGTCGGCGGCCGTGCGGTCGAGCTGTCGGACGTCGAGCGCGAGCTCGCCGCCGCCGACCTGGTCATTTCATGCACCGGAGCAGGTAGCGTTGTCATCGACACCGAAATGGTGGCGCGGGTTCCGCGCGGCAAGCCGCTGTTCCTGCTCGACCTCGCGCTTCCACACGACGTGGACCCCGGCGTCCGCACCGTTCCCGGCGTCACCCTGGTCGACCTGGAGTCCATGCAGCAGGCCGGGCTCGGCGACCAGGCCGACGGCGGCGACGGCGTCTCCGAGGGCGTCGCCGCGGTCCGGGCCATCGTGGCGGCCGAGGTGTGCGCCTACCTGCGCGCCGAGCGCGCGGCCAAGGTCACCCCGACGGTGGTGGCCCTGCGGTCCAAGGCCGCCGACGTCGTGGAGGCCGAGCTCGGACGCCTGGTCACCCGGGTGCCCGAGATGGACGAGCGGGTGCGCGGCGAGATCGCGCAGACCGTCCGCAGGGTCGTGGACAAACTGCTCCACGAGCCGACGGTGCGTGTCAAGCGGTTGGCCGCGTCCCCGGCGGGTGATCATTATGCCGAGGCGCTGCGCGAGCTGTTCGACCTGAACCCGAAGGTGCCGGAGGCGGTGACGAGGGCCGACGTGGCCGAGGTGGAGACCGTCGAGACCGGGGGCACCGGTCACGCAGGCGAGGAGGACGCATGAGCGGCGAGGCCCTGAAACTCGGCGTCCTGCGCCTGGGCACCCGCAGGAGCCTGATGGCCACGACCCAGTCGGGGCAGGTGGCCGACCGGCTCACCGCGCTGACCGGGCACACCGTCGAGCTGGTCGGCGTCACGACCTTCGGCGACGTCACCAAGACCCAGCTCGCGCAGCTCGGCGGCACCGGCGTGTTCGTCAGCGCCCTGCGCGACAAGCTCATCGCGGGCGACATCGACTTCGCGGTCCACTCCCTGAAGGATCTTCCGACCAAGCCCGACCCGCGCGTGGTCGTCGCGGCCATCCCGCCCAGGGACGACCCGCGCGACGCGCTCGTCGGCCCGGCCGGGCTCGCCGACCTCCCGCCCGGCGCCCGCGTGGGCACCGGCTCCCCGCGCCGGGTGGCCCAGCTCCGCCTGCTGCGCCCCGACCTCGACTACGTCCCGATCCGCGGCAACGCCGACACCCGCATCGGCAAGGTCTCCTCCGGTGAGCTCAGCGCCGTCGTGCTGGCCGCCGCCGGGCTCGGGCGCATCGGCCGCGAGGCCGAGATCTCCCAGCTTTTCGACGTCGACGAGATGCTTCCCGCGCCGGGCCAGGGGGCCCTCGCGGTGGAGTGCCGCGCCGACGACGCCGCCCTCGTCGAGCTGCTCGCCGTCCTGGACGACCCGCGCACCCGCGCGGCCGTCACCGCCGAGCGCGCCCTGCTGGCCACCCTGGAGGGCGGCTGTCACGCGCCCGTAGGTGCGTACGCGGCCGATGACGGGCACATTCTCAACCTGACCGCCACCGTGGTCGCCATCGATGGCGCCCGGTCGGTGCGCAAGTCCACCGCCGGTGATCCCTCGGCGGCCATGGAGCTCGGTCGCGACCTCGCGGCCGCCATGATCGCAGAGGGAGCCGGCACGTTGATGGGGGAGCGGACCCATTGAGCTCCGGAAGCCAGACCAGCAAGACCACCGAGCCCGGCACCGCGGAGGCCACGGGGGCGCCGCGGGCCACGGGCGGCCGTGACGGCGACGCCCGGGGTCGCGCCGGTTTCGTGGCGTTCGTGGGCGCAGGGCCGGGGGACGAGAACCTCCTGACCCTGCGCGGCGCCGACCTGCTGTCGCGGGCCGACGTCGTCGTGCTCGACAAGGAGGCCTACGGCGGCCTGCTGCGCCACTGCCGCGACGACGTCAAGGTCGTTGACGTCTCCGACGACATGGGCGCGGTGTCGCTCAAGGCCGTGCAGGAGGCCAAGGCCGGGTACAACGTCGTGCGGCTGTGCGCCGGCGACCCCGGCTTCTTCTCCTCGGTGTCGGAGGAGGTCGCGGCGTGCGCCAAGGCCGACGTCGAGTTCGAGATCGTGCCGGGCGTGCCGCCCGCGACGGCCGTGCTGACCTACGCGGGCATCGCCCCCGCCGTGGCGGTGCCGGAGTTCCGCGTCGTGGACGCCGCGCGGGTCGACGACTGGTCGGTCCACGCCGCCGCCCCGGGCACCGTGGTGATCTACAACGGCATCGGCGAGGCGGTCCCGATCGCCAAGGCGCTGATGGCCGCGGGCAGGCCCGACGGCACGCCGGTCGCGGTCACCCAGAGCGGCACCACCACCGAGCAGTACACCGTGGTCTCCTCGCTCGGCCGGCTCGCCGCCGACCTCAAGCACGCCGGCATCGCCGAGCCCGCGATCATCGTCGTCGGCGACGCCGTCGCCACCCGCGACCGGCTGTCGTGGTTCGAGAACAAGCCGCTGTTCGGCTGGCGGGTCCTGGTGCCGCGCACCAAGGAGCAGTCCGCCGGGCTGTCGGAGCAGCTCCGCTCGTACGGCGCGGTGCCCGAGGAGGTGCCGACGATCTCCGTGGAGCCGCCGCGCACCCCGCAGCAGATGGACCGCGCCATCAAGGGCCTGGTCACCGGCCGCTACGAGTGGGTCGCCTTCACCTCGGCCAACGCCGTCAAGGCGATCAGGGAGAAGTTCGAGGAGTACGGCCTGGACGCGCGGGCGTTCGCCGGGCTCAAGGTCGCGGCGGTCGGCGAGGCGACCTCCAGGGCGCTGGTGGAGTTCGGCGTCAAACCCGACCTGGTTCCGGTGGGCGAGCACTCCTCCGAGGGGCTGCTCGCCGAGTGGCCGCCGTACGACTCGATGCTCGACCCGATCAACCGCGTGCTGCTGCCGCGCGCCGACATCGCGACCGAGACGCTCATCGCCGGGCTCACCGAGCTGGGCTGGGAGTGCGACGACGTCACGGCCTACCGCACCGTCCGGGCGGCCCCGCCGCCCGCGCCGATCCGCGAGGCGATCAAGGGCGGCGGCTTCGACGCCGTGCTGTTCACCTCCTCCAGCACCGTGCGCAACCTGGTCGGCATCGCCGGCAAGCCGCACAACGTGACGGTCATCGCGGTCATCGGGCCGCAGACCGCCAAGACCGCCGAGGAGTTCGGCCTGCGCGTGGACATCATGGCCGACAATCCTTCGGCTTCGGCACTGGCGGCCGCCCTGGCCGAGTACGGTGCCAAGCAGCGCCAGGCGGCCCTCGCCGCAGGCGACGTTCCCCGGCGGCCCTCACAGACCCGAAGGGGCGCCCGCCGGAGGGCCAAGTGACCGGCGGCCTGGCCGGGCCGCCGACGTAGCCGAGATCCCCAGGTCAACGCGTGCGCGCGGGTCGCCGAGACCGGCCTGGTGAGTGGGAGATGAGATGACCGACGCGCAGTTCCCCGTCGCGCGGCCCCGCAGGCTGCGCAGCGGCCCGGCGATGCGGCGCATGGTGGCGGGCACCCGGCTGCACCCGGCCGAGCTGGTGCTGCCGATGTTCGTCAAGGAGGGCGTCACCGAGCCGCAGCCGGTCTCGTCGATGCCGGGCGTGGTCCAGCACACCCGCGACTCGCTGCGCAAGGCCGCGCACGAGGCCGCGGAGGCCGGCGTGGGCGGCCTCATCCTGTTCGGCATCCCCGAGGTCAAGGACGCCCGCGGCTCGGCCGGCGACGACCCGGACGGCGTCGTCCAGAAGGCCGTGGCCGACCTGCGCGCCGACCTCGGCGACGCCGTCGTGGTGATGACCGACACCTGCCTGGACGAGTTCACCGACCACGGGCACTGCGGCGTGCTGACCGCCGCGGGCGAGGTCGACAACGACGCCACGCTGGAGCGCTACGCCTCGGTGGCCGTCGCCCAGGCCAGGGCCGGCTCGCAGGTCATCGCGCCGAGCGGCATGATGGACGGCCAGGTGGGCGCCATCCGCGCCGCGCTGGACGCCGACGGCTTCTCGGGCGTGCCGATCCTCGCCTACTCGGCCAAGTACGCCTCGGGCTTCTACGGGCCCTTCAGGGAGGCCGCCGAGTGCGCTCCGCAGTTCGGCGACCGCAACGCCTACCAGCAGGACCCTGCGGGGCCGGTGGGCGAGGCGCTGCGCGAGGTGCGCCTGGACCTCGCCGAGGGCGCCGACGCCGTCATGGTCAAGCCCGCGCTGGCCTACCTGGACATTCTGCGCCAGGTGCGCGACAGCGTGGACGTGCCCGTCGCCGCCTACCAGGTGAGCGGCGAGTACGCCATGGTGGAGGCCGCGGCGGCCAACGGCTGGATCGACCGCGACCGCATCATCATGGAGTCGCTGATCGCCATCCGGCGCGCCGGTGCGGACATGATCCTCACCTATTGGGCTACCGAAGTGGCCAGGAGACTATCCTGACGGGCCATTTTCCGGGGGTCGGCTCACCTTGGGCGGCCGCCATCGTGCATCATCGGTGAAAGGCAGGGGTGGGGGAGGAACACGATGGTGGGGGTACCGCTGGCGGCTCGCCGGGCGAAAAGGCGAGCGCGATCTCATGCGAAGGCACACGCGATCACCTCGGTGCTCGAGTACGCCGAGATGGGCTGGGCGAGCTGTATGGGCGCCCACCCGCTACGCGAGGGCGCGCGCGCCTGCTCGTGTGACCGGGTCGGCTGTCCCGACCCGGGCGTCCACCCGATCTCCCCGGCCTGGAAGATGATGGCCACCACCGACGCCGCGCTGCTCACCCGATGGTGGGAGCAGAACCCCGAGGCGAACGTAATTCTCCCCACCGGCAGGGTGTTCGACGTCTTCGACGTGCCGGCCACGGCGGGCCAGTCCGCCCTCGCCGCCATGGACGCCGCGAACTTCACCACGGGCCCGGTCGCCGCCAACGGCGACCGGGTCCTTTTCTATGTGGCCACGCGTGGCGCCCCCGAAGACGAGGACGAGTGGTGGTCCTGCCACCTCGACCACACCCCCGAGACGATCGAGGACACCCCGGGCCTGCGCTGGCACTGCCGCGACAGCTACGTCCTGGCCCCGCCGTCGTCGCTGGCCGACGGCTCGCACGCCCGCTGGCTGCGCCCGCCCGACGGCCGGCCCCTGCCCGACCCGCTCCACGTCCTCGACCGACTGGCCGACGCCGCCGAGTGACCCCCGCCGGGAGCGGCCCCCGCGGCGTCCACGGGGCTCGCCGAGGGCCGGCGCCGCCGGGGACTAACCTGGACGCGTGAGCCGTACGAAGATCTCAGAGGACCTGTTCGAGCGCGCCCGTGCCGTCGTGCCCGGCGGCGTCAACTCCCCGGTGCGCGCCTTCGGCGCCGTCGGTGGCACGCCCCGGTTCATGGAGTCCGGCGAGGGCCCGTACATCGTGGACGCCGACGGCAACCGCTACGTCGACCTGGTGTGCTCCTGGGGCCCGATGATCCTCGGCCACCGGCACCCCGCCGTCGTCGAGGCCCTCGCGCAGGCCCTCACGCGCGGCACGTCCTTCGGCACCGCGACGCGCGGCGAGGTCGAGCTGGCCGAGGAGATCGTCTCCCGGGTCGCGCCGGTCGAGAAGGTCCGGCTGGTCAGCTCCGGCACCGAGGCCACCATGTCGGCGGTGCGGCTCGCGCGCGGGTTCACCGGGCGCTCGCGCGTGGTGAAGTTCGCCGGGTGCTACCACGGCCACGTCGACGCGCTGCTCGCCGCCGCGGGGTCAGGGGTGGTGACCTTCGGCCTGCCCGACACCCCGGGCGTCACGGGCTCCTCCGCCGCCGACACCATCGTCCTGCCCTACAACTCGCCCGAGGCGGTGCGCGAGGCGTTCGCCGCGTACGGCGGCGACATCGCCTGTGTGATCACCGAGGCGTGCCCGGCGAACATGGGCGTGGTGCCGCCCGCCCCGGGGTTCAACGAGCTGCTCCGCGAGCTGTGCACGGCGAACGGCGCCCTGCTCATCGTGGACGAGGTGCTCACCGGCTTCCGGGTCACCGACGCCGGCTGGTACGGCCTGGCGCCGGTGGAGGCCGACCTGATGACCTTCGGCAAGGTCATGGGCGGCGGCCTGCCGGCGGCGGCGTTCGGCGGGCGCGCCGAGGTCATGAGCCGCCTGGCGCCCGAGGGGCCGGTCTACCAGGCGGGCACCCTGTCGGGTAACCCGCTGGCCTGCGCGGCCGGGCTGGCGACGCTGCGCGCCTGCGACGAGGAGGTCTACGACCGCGTCGACGCGGCCGCCCTGATCGTCGGGCGGGCGGCGTCGGACGCGCTGGCCGCCGCCGGGGTGCCGCACCGGCTCCAGCGGGCGGGCAACCTGTTCTCGGTGTTCTTCACCGATGCCCCGGTCACCGACTTCGACGGGGCGCGCACCCAGGACACCGCCGCCTATCGCGCCTTCTTCCACTCCATGCTCGACCAGGGCGTCTACCTGCCGCCCTCGGCGTACGAGGCGTGGTTCCTGTCCGCCGCCCACGACGAGGAGGCCGTGACCCGGGTGGCCGAGGCGCTGCCCGCCGCGGCCAAGGCGGCCGCGGCCGCCTCCGCGGGCTGACCCGGCGGCGCCTCTGCGGAACGACCCGGCGGCGCGTTCGCGAAGCGCCGGTTACGCCGGGCGCTCCGCCACGCGGAGAGTCCCGTTACGGCGGAGAGTCCCGTTACGCGGAGCGCCGCGGTTCAGTGTGAGCGCCATTTTCCGGCCGGATGATTTAGCATCGCTTTATGCTCGATCTCCATCGCTTGAAGGCGCTGCACGCGGTGTCGGTGTACGGGTCGGTCGGCGCCGCGGCCGAGGCGTTGATGGTGACGCCTTCGGCCATCTCTCAGCAGATCGCCAAGCTCGAGCGCGAGACCGGGGCCCGGCTCATGGAGCGCAGCGGCCGCGGCGTCAAGCTCACCGACGCCGCCGGGCTGCTCGCCGAGCACGCCGAGCGCATCCTCGCGCTCGTCGAGACCGCCGAGGCCGACTTCGAGGCGCTGCGCGGGGCGGTGGTCGGGCGGCTGGTCATGGCCGCCTTCCCGACGGCCGCCCGCGGGCTGCTCCCCGGGGCGCTCAGCGAGCTCAAGCAGCGCCATCCCGACCTGGACCTGGTGCTCCACGAGCGCGAGCCCGAACGGCAGATCCGCGAGGTGTCGCGCGGCGAGCTCGATCTCGCCATCGTGCAGGACTGGCTGAACCGCCCGATGGCGATCCCCGAGGGCCTGTCGCGGGCCTCGCTGCTCGACGACGTGGCCGACGTGGTGCTCCCGGCCTCCCACCCGCTCGCGGGCCGCCGCGAGATCGACCTGGCCGAGCTGCACGGCGAGCGGTGGATCAGCTCCTCACCCGGCACCGTCTGCCACGACTGGCTGGTGTTCACCCTGCGCACGGCGTCGCTGGAGCCGGAGTTCTCCTGTATGGCCGACGAGTACCCGACGCAGACGGCGCTGGTGGCGGCCGGCCACGGCTGCGCCATCGTGCCGCGCCTCGGCCGTGACCACGTCCCGGCGCAGGTCGCCATCGTGCCGATCAGGCCCCGTCCCACCCGGCGCATCTACGCCGTGTGGCGCACGGACGCGGCCCGCCGCCCGGCGATCCGCGCTGCCGTGGAGGTGCTGCGGCAGATGGCCCCACCGCCGGGGCTGGTGCCGGTCTCCGGCGACTCCGGCCAGGCGGCGGGGCCGTCCCCGGCCGAGGCGGGCGGGCTCCACCCGGCGTCCTCCTGACGGCGAGCGCCCCCGCGGCGCCGGGCCACGCTGGCCGCGCCGGGCCGCGCCGGGCCGCGCCGGGCTCGGCTCGGCATGGCGCGTTGAGGCCGGACCAGTAGTCTGGTGTCCGTCATGACTGAAAGCACCGTTGTCCACCTGCTCCGGCACGGAGAGGTGCACAATCCCCAGAACCTGCTCTACGGCAGGCTGCCCGGATACCACCTCTCCGAGAACGGCCGCTCCATGGCCGAGCTGGTGGCCAAGGCCCTCGCGGGCCGCGACATCACCGTGCTCTACAGCTCCCCGCTCGAACGGGCGCAGGAGACCGCGAGCCCGATCGCGCAGACCCTCGACCTGCCGATCAAAACCGACGAGCGGCTGATCGAGGCCGACAACCTCTTCCAGGGCCACGTCATCGGCGGCATGTTCCGCGCGCCGCGCAACCTGCGGCACATGTGGAACCCGGCCCGGCCGTCCTGGGGCGAGCCGTACGTCGAGATCGTCCGGCGCATGCGCGCGGCCATCGACGCCGCCCGCGCCGAGGGCAGGGGCCACGAGGTGGTGATGGTGAGCCACCAGCTCCCGATCTGGGTGATCCGGCTGGCCGCCGAGGGCCGGCGGCTCTGGCACGACCCGCGCCGCCGCCAGTGCGCCCTGGCGAGCCTGACGAGCTTCACCTTCGAGGGCGACCGGCTGGCGAGCGTGGGCTACAGCGAGCCGGCGGCCTCGCTCGTGAAGCCCTCCGGGTCGCTCGGCGCCCCCAAGCGGCGCTAGCCGGACGTCCGCGCGCCCCGTGCCCCGATTTCGAGGGCGTGCGGTGCGCTGGGTAGGGTTTGAAGCTCTACCTCTTGTAGTACAAGGAGACCCTGCTCCGTGTCCACGGTGTCCACCAGGTCCTCGAGGTCGCGTGCCTTCGTCACCGCGCTGCTGGTCGCGGCGGCGCTGGCGGGATGCGCCGGCGGCCAGGGGTCCTCCTCGCAGCCGCAGTCCGGCGACACGCGCTTCGTCGCCGGCGACGGCAGCATGCGCGTGGTGCCCGCCGCCGAGCGGCAGGCGGCCCCGGCCATCGAGGGCCAGACCCTGGACGGCGCCGCGACCGCGCTCGCCGACCACAAGGGCAAGGTCGTCGTGCTCAACTTCTGGGCCTCTTGGTGCGGGCCCTGCCGCGGCGAGGCCCCGGTCCTGAAGGACGTCGCGGCCAAGACCAAGGCTCGCGGCGTGCAGTTCCTCGGGGTGGACGCGAAGGACGACAAGGCGCAGGCGCTGGCCTTCCAGCGCACCCAGCAGCCCGGCTACCCGAGCCTGTACGACCAGCCGGGCAAGGTCGCGCTGGCCTTCCGCGGCATGGTCAACCCGGCGGCGATCCCCTCCACCCTCGTGCTCGACCGGCAGGGCCGGGTCGCCGCGCGAGCGCTGGGAGAGGTCCGCTACTCCGATCTGATGAACGTGGTGACCAAGGTCAGCGATGAGAAGTAGCCGCCGCGCCGCCGCGCGCCCCGCCCGGCGGGGTGCGCCGTGAGCGGCTTCACGGGCACGGTCATGGCGGGCTCGCTGCTGCTCGCCCTGCCAGTGGCGCTGGCCGCGGGCCTGGTGTCGTTCCTGTCGCCCTGCGTGCTCCCGCTGGTGCCCGGTTACCTGTCCTACGTCACCGGCATGAGCGGCGACCCCCGGCGGGGGCGCATGGTGGCGGGCAGCGCCCTGTTCGTCCTGGGCTTCTCGCTGGTCTTCGTCGCCGGCGGCGCGCTGTTCGGGGGCCTCGGGTCCCTGCTGCTCGGCAACGCCGGTGTGATCACCCGCGTGCTGGGCGCGCTGACGATCGTGCTGGGCCTCGCCTTCCTCGGCCTGCTGCCGGGCTTGCAGCGGGACGTGCGCATCCATCGCTTCCCCGCCGCGGGCATCGCGGGCGCGCCGCTGCTCGGCGTGGTCTTCGGCCTGGGCTGGACGCCGTGCATCGGCCCCACGTTGTCGGCCGTGCTCACCCTCTCCCTCGACCAGGCCAGCGCGGTGCGCGGCGCCGTGCTCGCCTTCGCCTACGCCCTGGGGCTGGGCCTGCCGTTCGTCCTGGCGGCGCTCGCCTACCGCAAGGCCATCCAGACGTTCACGGCGGTGCGCCGCCACTCGCGGCTGATCACCCGGCTCGGCGGCGCCATGCTGGTCGTCGTCGGCGTGCTGCTGGTGACCGGCCTGTGGGGCCAGGTCATCGCCGGCCTGCAGGGCTGGGTCGGCGGATTCGAGCCGGTGATCTGATGACGACGACCGAACAGATCCAGGCCGAGCCGGCCCGCCCGGCGGGGCTCGGACCGGTGGGCTGGCTGCGCTGGGCCTGGCGGCTGCTCACCTCAATGCGCACCGCCCTCATCCTGCTGTTCCTGTTCGCGCTGGCCTCGGTGCCCGGGTCGATCTACCCGCAGCGGTCCATCAGCCCCGACAAGGTCGCGCAGTACTTCAAGGACAGCCCCGGCGCCGCGGCCTGGCTGGACCGGCTGTGGCTGTTCGACGTGTTCACCTCGCCGTGGTTCGCGGCGACGTACCTGCTGCTGTTCATCTCGCTCGCCGGGTGCGTGATCCCGCGGGCGGCGGCCCACTTGCGTGAGCTGCGGCGCGAACCGCCCGCGGCGCCGCGCAACCTGTCCCGGCTCCCCCAGCACGCCTCGTTCGAGGCCGGTGGCGCCACGGTGGAGTCCCTCGCCCGGACGCTGCGCGCCAGGCGTTTTCGCACCGTCACCGGGCCGGGCTGGGTGGCCGCCGAGAAGGGCTACCTGCGCGAGACCGGCAACCTGCTGTTCCACGCGGCGCTGCTGGTCCTGCTGGTCGCGGTCGGCGCGGGCGGCCTGTACGGCTACCGCGGCAACGTGCTGGTGGTCGAGGGCAACGGCTTCGCCAACACCGTGGCCGCCTACGACCGGTACATCCCCGGCCAGCGGGTCTCGCCGGACTCCCTGGAGCCGTTCTCCTTCACGTTGCGCGACTTCCAGGCGACCTACGTCGGCTCGGGCGAACGCCGCGGCCAGCCGCTGGACTTCTCGGCGCGGCTCGCGGTGTCCGACCGCCCGGGCGCGCCCGAGCGGCCCTACGACCTGCGGGTCAACGAACCGCTGGAGGTCAACGGCACCCAGACCTACCTGCTCGGGCACGGGTACGCCCCGGTGTTCAAGGTGCTCGACGGCAAGGGGCAGGTGGCCTTCGAGGGGCCGGTGCCGTGCCTGACCGCCGACCAGGTGACCTACACCTCCGAGTGCGTGATCAAGGTGCCGGACGCCCTGCCGCAGCAGCTCGGCTTCCTGGTGAGGTTCCTGCCGACGACCGTCCCGGCGCAGGACGGCTCCTGGGTCTCGGTCTTCCCGGGCGCGGCCAACCCGACGGCCCAGGTGTTCGCCTTCTCCGGCGACCTCGGCATGAATTCCGGGCGCCCGCAGTCGGTGTACCAGCTCGACACCAAGAAGCTCAAGCCTCTGGTCATGGGCCTGAAAACCGAGCCCCTCGCGGTCGGCGGCACCCTGCCGCTGCCCGGCGGCGCCGGCTCGATCCAGCTCACCGGCGTGCGCGAGTGGATCAGCCTGCAGGTCGCCTACGACCCCGGACGGCTCCCGGCGCTGCTGGCGGCGGGGCTGGCCGTGCTGGGGCTGGTGCTCTCGCTCACCGTCCGCCGCCGCCGCGTCTGGGCGCGGGTGGGCGAGGCCGGCGACGAGACCGCCACCGTGGAGGTCGGCGGGCTGACCCGCACCGAGAGCGGCGACGCCGGGTTCGCCGAGGAGTTCGCCGAGATCGTCACGGCCCTGCGGGGCCCACAGGGCGGTGCGGACGACCCGCCGCACGGCCCGCGGACGGAGCGCCCCGCCCCGCCGCGGGAGGCGGGGGACGGCGACGCCGCGCCGCCGCAAGAAGCCGAGGCCGGCAAGGCCGCCTCGCCGCAAGGAGTCAAGGATGCCCACTGACGTCAACGCGGGGCTCGCCACGCTCAGCGACCAGCTGATCCTGGCCACCGTCCTGCTATACGTGTTCGCCATGATCGGCTACGCGCTCGACCTCGGCTTCGGCCGCGGCCGTGGCGCCGGGCGGCCGGTCGCCGCCGGGCGTGGCGCGCAGGCCAGGGTCGCCGTCACGGCCGGCGCCGTCCAGACGCTGGACCGTCCCGCGGACGGCGGCACGAACGCCGCGGACGGCACGGACGGTTCGGACGCCTCGGAGGCCCCGAACGGCGGCTCAGGCGACCGGCAGGACCGTCCGGCAGGCGGTGCACCGCCCGCGTGGGCGGCGCGGGCCGCCACCGTCGCGGTCGCGCTGAGCGGCCTCGGCTGGGTCGCGCACCTCGGCGCCATCATCACCCGCGGCCTGGCCGTCGGCCGCTGGCCGTGGGGCAACATGTACGAGTTCGTGGTGGCGATCTGCTTCGCGGCGGTCACCGCGTTCCTGGTCATGCAGGCGCGCCAGCCGGTGCGCTTCCTCGGCGCGTTCGTCTCGCTCGCCGCGGCGCTCGGGCTGGGCTTCGCCGTCCGCTACCTGCACGTGCAGGCCGGCCCGGTGGTGCCCGCCCTGAACTCCTACTGGATCGCCATCCACGTCACCGCGGCGATCTGCGCGAGCGGGCTGTTCATCCTCGCGGGCGTCGCGGGCATCCTGTACCTCACGCGCGGGGACGGCCCCTCGCGGCTGCCCGGCCGGGCCGAGCTCGATCGGGTGGCGCACCGCGCCATCGTGATCGCCTTCCCGATCTGGACGTTCGCGGTCATCGCCGGCGCCCTGTGGGCCGACAAGGCGTGGGGGCGTTACTGGGGCTGGGACCCCAAGGAGGTCTGGTCGTTCATCGCCTGGATCGCCTACGCGGCCTACCTGCACGCCCGGGCCACGGCCGGCTGGCGGGGACGGGCCGCGGTGATCATCCAGCTCGTCGCGTTCGGTTGCCTGCTGTTCAATCTGGTGGGCGTGAACATCTTCCTGTCGGGTCTGCACTCCTACGCGCAGGTGCCCTGACCGGCTGAGCCCGCCTGGCCCTTAAGCCTCCCCTGACCGCCTCGCGGCCCCCCTAGGGGGCGCTCTCCCGTGCCGGAAACCGCCGGCACGGGAGCTCTGCGGTCGTCTCTCGAAGGGCCCGCGGGGCGGGTTTCAGTCGTCGTCTCGGCGGAGGCGACGGTCGAGGTCGCGGAGGAAGTCAGGGTCGTCGTCGGGGCCACGGGGCGCGGAGGGGCGAGGGCCGGGACGGCCGGTGCGCTGCCGCTGGACGGCCTGCTGGCTCAGTGGTCGGCCGAGGAGCAGCCACAACACACCGCCCAGGTCGACCAGCAGGACGACGATGAGAACCCACAGGAGCTTGGGCAGGTTCCGCACGTCGCCCTCCGGCGTGGTGATCACGTCGAAGAGGCAGTAGAGCCAGAAGGCTAACAGCGCCAGGCCAAGAAGCACGCTAGGCATGTCCGCAGGGTATGCCATCCCACGGGAGATCGTGTCCAGCTCGGATTCACGCGGCCGTCGATCGATCGCCATCGGACATTACTGGTGACTCCCGCGCGGCCCCGACGTACGGTGGACCGTGACCACGCTTCGCGGGATGGGAGAGGTGTGCCGATGCTCGCGTTGGCCCGGGCGCCCTGGGCGCGGCTTTGACGGCGTTCCCGGGCGACAAGGGACGCCATCGCCGAGGCCCGCGCTGGCGGCAGCGGGGGTCCTACGCCTTCCGCGGTGAGGCTCCCCGTGAGGGGGCCGCCGAGTCCGCCGACGCCGACCGCGCCGACTCCGCGCGCGAGGGACGCTCCGACCGCCGCGAGGGCGGGCGGGCCGAGTCCTTCCGCGAGGGGCGCGGCGACTCCGCCGGCGGGCGCAGGGCCGGGCGCCGCGAGAGCAGGGGTGACTCCTTCTGGGCGGGGGACCGCCCGCCCGTCGACGCCGCGGGGGCCGTCACCGCCCCGGTCGTCGACCGGCCGCAGTACATCTGGCGCGACTTCGAGCTCGACGACGAGCCGCCGCTGGCGCAGCCGAACTCCCCTGACACGCCCGACCGGGGTGACGGGCTCAAGCACTGCGGGCCGCTGGAGCAGATCCTGTACCGCCAGTGGGACGCCGCCGAGGGGCCGCCCTCAGCCGACGTCGTCCGGGCGGTCGACAGCCTGGCCCGGCTCCCCGAGCGGCTGAAAGCCCTTCTGGCGGTCGGACTCGACGGCATCTACGTCGGGCCCGGCGGGGTCCCCGATCTGGACGACATGGGCTATCTGCGGGGCGCGCCGCTGCCGTCGGGGAAGGCGACCTGGGACGTCTGCGCGGGCGCCTACGGCGACCGCAAGATCGTGGTCGGCGACCGGCCGTCGCCGACGCCCGACGTGATGATGCACGAGACCGGCCACGCCCTGGACGACATCGACTCCGCGCCGGGCGAGTGGGTGTCGGACTCGGCGGAGTTCGCCGCCCTGTACGACGAGTGCGCTCCGATGTTCGCCTCGGCGTTCCACAAGCAGCCGGGCGGCCTCGGCCGTAAGGAGTTCTTCGCCGACGCCTTCGCCGCCATCGCCTCCCGGCAGCGGCCGGCGCTGGTGGACATGCTCAACGGAGACACGCGCGCCGCGCTCAATGTCATGCTCTTCTTCAACCGGCGCTACGGAATCTAGGTGGTCCGCCATGTACGTCATCCGGCTCGCCGACGGAACGTTGCGGATACCGCGCAGCCTCACCAGCGACGACGGCCGGCTGATCGGCAATGCCTATGTCGAGCTCGATCCGGGCGACCCCGAGTACGCGCGGTGGCTGCCGGAGTCGATCACCGAGGAGCAGGAGGCCGACCGGCGCAGGCGCTGGCGGGAGGAGAACGACGACCTTGAGCGCGAGTTCCTGGCCTTCAAGGAGTCGCAGGCGGGCTCCGATCGTTGAGCGCGGGCCGCGCGCCTGAATGGCAAGGCGCGGGGCCGCGCCGGCGTGCGGGCGCGAGTCCGGGTGGGAACGCCGTACCGCGCGGAGAACGCCGTCCCTGTGGGAACGCGGTCCGTGCGGAGAACGCCTGGAAGATCGGGCCCGAAATATCAGTAAAGGCACGACCCAAAAAGAACAGTGACCCTGCGGCTTCCGGGGGGCACGCAGGATCACCGATGGTGCATGGTGAGGCTCGAGTTCACCGTGCCCCGCGACGCGCGCCGGGCCCGGCGGTCTCTCGCCGCCACGTCAAACACGCGGTGAGTCGCCGCTCGGCCGTTCGGCCGTGAGGACTTCCTCGCCACGCAGGAGAGCGTGCACCTCCGACTCGCGGAAACGCCGGTGCCCTCCGGGGGTTCGGATACTGCTGATACGGCCTGCTGCCGCCCAGCGTGTCACCGTTTTTGGATCGACCCGGAAGAGGGCGGCAACCTCTCCGGGGGTCAGCAGGCGCTCGCTGCTACTCTCCACAATCTCTCCCCCTCGCATCCCGCGTCCTGAAGCGGGCGGACAGGTATCCAGTTTGCCGAGCGAAAACTGATATATCCGCGATTTACATCCAATGATCACGGGTTGTTATCAGCTGACTGCCCGTTTGTTATATGATAGAGCCTCTTTGGGGCGCTCGTGGGTGTTTCTTTACATAAGCGCCGTGATGGGAACACTAGCAGTGCTCGCTCCCGATGCGAAGTGAGCACTGTAAAGCTCCGTGCCCGAAATCGGCTCCCCCGTCCAGGGCGGCCGTTGACGGCCCCCACCGGCACGTGACGTAACCTCGACGTCGTGCGACCGTTTCTCGTTTACACCGCGTCACGGCTGGGTCTGTTCGCCGTCACCCTGGGTGTGCTCTACCTGATCGGCCTCCACAACGTCCTGTGGCTCATCGTGATCAGCTTCGTGATCAGCGGCGTGGCCAGCTACGTGCTGCTGTCCAAGCAGCGGGACGCGGTGAGTGAGCAGATCAGCAAGGGCCGCAGGGGCTAAGGGAGCGGAAACATGCCGACTCGGGCATGGTACTCGTGTCCGAGGTGCGTGGTGTCGCTTCCGACCAGAAGGCCGCCTGTGTGCGCGAGGAAGGCCTTGACGCCGATGCCCCGCTCGCGGGTGGGGTTCCAGGCGAGCGCCTTGCCGGTGGCGGGGTCGATCGCCCCGATGCCGGGCCGCGCCACCGCGCCCGGCCCCGCCGAGTCGGAGCCGCGCGGGTTGTTCAGCCAGCGCTGATGGCCGCCCACGTAGACCGCGGCCCCCGTGACGGCCACCGAGTACAGAGAGTCGCCGCCGGTGTGGTTGACCCATGTGGGCCGGACGCCGTCGCCGCGAGAATAGGTCTCGAAGCGCGCCGCGGAATCGCACAGCTTGCGCGAGCCCTTGGCGCCTCCTGTCGTCACGACGACGAAATAGTGCCCGTCAGGTGAGAAATCCAGCCCCCGCACGTAAGAAGGGAACACCTCTTTACACGCGGTCGAGTAGGACTCGGTGTGCCAGTCGGTTACCGACGGCCGCGCGGCGGCGATGTCGATGAGGCCCACCTGCGGGCGGCGCCTCCCGTCCAGGGTCGTGAACGAGCCGTCCACCGCCAGCCGGTCGCGGGCGGCGGCCATCGCGGAGACCTTCACCTCGCCGCCGAGCCCGCCGCCGGGGGTGACGGTGAAGGACGGGTCCACCGCGCCGGTGGCGGGGTCCACCCTGGCCAGGGCCGTGCGCAGGGTGCGCCCGATGCCGGTGAAGTCGCCGCCGACGTACAGCCGGCCGTCGTGGAGGACGAGGCTGGTGACCTCGCCGCCGTTGACCGGGGCCGAGAAACCCGGCACGGGCGCGCCGTCCGCGACCCTGAGCCGGGCCAGGCCGCGCGCGGGGGCGCCGCCGGCCGAGACGAACGAGCCGCCGGCGTACACCGTGCCGTCGGGGCCGGCGGCCAGCGCGGTCACCGGGCCGTCCACGCGCGGGGCGAAGCCGCGCTCGACCCGCCCGGTGGCGAGGTCGAAGGCGAACAGGTTGCTCCTCGGCAGCCGGCCGGCGGCGCCGGCGTCGCGCACCTGGCTGAACGAGCCGCCGACGACCACGGTGCCGCCGACGAGGGCGAAGGCGTTGACGATGCCGTCGAGCACGTGCGGGGTGGAGTTCACCGGGTCGGCCGACACCACGCGCGGCTGGGCCACCCCGCCGGCGGAGGCGGGGGAGCCAGGGGAGATGAGGACGAGGGCCCCGGCGAGCAGCGGGGCGGCGATTGCGGTCGACCTCCGGGTCGACATTCGGGCGGACATCCACCAAGTCCTAGCAGACGCAGCGTGACCGGGCGACTACTTCGGGTGGATGCGTGCATGCCCACTAAGCTTGTCGCCATGACGCGTGCCTCCCTGGACAAACGGCCGCACGAGGTCGCGGCGATGTTCGACCGCACGGCCCGGCGCTACGACCTGGTCAACGACGTGCTGTCCCTCGGGCAGGACCGGCTCTGGCGCAAGGCGACCGCCGCCGCGGTGGACGCCGGCCCCGGGGAGCTCGTCCTCGACCTGGCCGCGGGCACCGGCACCTCGACCGACACCTTCACCGGCCTCGGCGCGCGGGCCATCGCGTGCGACTTCTCCCTCGGCATGCTGCGCACGGGCGCGGCCCGGCACGGCGGCTCCGGCCTGGTCGGCGGCGGGGTCCGCGGCGTGACGTTCATCGGGGGCGACGCGCTGAAACTTCCATTCGCCGACGGCGTCTTCGACGCGGTGACGATCTCCTTCGGCCTGCGCAACGTCAACGACACCGTCGATGCGCTGCGCGAGATGCTGCGGGTGACCCGCCCGGGCGGACGGCTGGTGGTGTGCGAGTTCTCCCGGCCGACGGTCAAGCCGTTCGAGCTGGTCTACACGCAGTACCTGATGAAGCTGTTGCCGCCGGTCGCGCGGGTGGTGAGCTCAAACCCCGACTCCTACGAGTACCTCGCCGAGTCGATCCGCGCCTGGCCCGACCAGCCGGCCCTGGCCCGGCTGGTGGCCGAGGCCGGGTGGCGGGGCGTCCAGTGGCGCAATCTGTCCCTGGGCGTGGTGGCCTTGCACAGGGCGGTTAAGCCGACCGCGGATGAGTAGGTAAGCTCCATCTGACAGCGGGCAGGGAAAAAGGGTTAGACTTCCGCCGACAAGTTTGTGAAGTAGTTCACAAAGGAACGAAGGCCCCGATCCCAAGGCCCTCGACATCCACGACAGGACAGGTCCCGTGAGCGAGTCAGTCCCCGCGGCGGATGCCGACGTCATCGTCGTCGGCGCCGGGCCCGCGGGTTCGACCACGGCCTTCTATCTCGCACAGGCCGGCTTGAACGTGCTGCTGCTCGAGAAGACGCGCTTCCCGCGCGAGAAGGTCTGCGGGGACGGCCTCACCCCACGCGCCGTCAAAGAGCTGATCGACATGGGCGTCGACATCGACGCCCCGGGGTGGATCCGCAACAAGGGGCTGCGCGTCATCGGCGGCGGCCTGCGCCTCGAACTGCCGTGGCCCGAGCTGTCGAGCTATCCCGACTTCGGCCTCGTGCGCACCCGCATGGACTTCGACGAGATCCTCGCCGGGCACGCCGAGCGCGGCGGCGCCACCGTGCTACAGGGCGTCAACGTCACCGGGCCCGTCCTTGACGAGCGCAGCGGCCACGTCGTCGGCGTCACCGCCAAGAAGGACGGCGAGCAGGTCACCTACCGCTCCCGCCTGGTCGTCGCGGCCGACGGCAACTCCACGCGGATGTCCCTGGCGATGGGCCTGCACCGGCGCGACGACCGCCCCATGGGCGTCGCCGTGCGCACCTACTTCACCAGCCCGCGCCACGACGACGACTGGCTGGAGTCGTGGCTGGAGCTGTGGGACACCGGCGACGACGGCCAGGCGCGGCTGCTGCCCGGCTACGGCTGGGTGTTCGGCGTCGGCGACGGCACCAGCAACGTCGGGCTCGGCCTGCTCAACACCAGCGAGGCGTTCCAGCACCTGGACTACCGCGACCTGCTGCGCCGCTGGGTGAAGAACATGCCTTCCGAGTGGGGGTTCTCCGAGGAGACCATGACCGGGCCGATCCGCGGCGCCGCGCTGCCGATGGCCTTCAACCGCCAGCCGCACTACACCCGGGGATTGGTCCTGGTCGGCGACGCCGGCGGCATGATCAACCCGTTCAACGGCGAGGGCATCGCCTACGCCATGGAGACCGGGCGCATCGCCGCCGACACGATCGCCACGGCCCTGTCGGGCCTGACCCCCGCGCAGCGGGAGCGGGTGCTGCGCGCCTACCCCCAGACCCTCAAGGACGTCTACGGCGGCTACTTCACCCTGGGACGGCTGTTCGTCGAGGCCATCGGCAAGCCGGGCGTCATGGGGTTCCTCACGCGGCACGGTCTGCCACATCCCACTCTGATGCGAATCGCTCTCAAGCTCCTTGCTAATCTCACGGACCGGCGGGGCGATGCGACAGACCGGGTCATCAACGCCCTGTCCAAGGTCACGCCGCCGGCATGACCCAGCACCCGGAACGAAGATCGATGATCGCCCTGCCTAGACTCGTCAACCGATCGAAGAAAGCCACAGCGCTCAGAGGGGACGCATAAGCGATGGAACTGTACGTGCCGATCCTGGTGCTCGCGGTTCTCGCGGCGGGCTTCGCCGTCTTCTCCGTGGGAATCGCGCCCTTCACCGGCCCCAAGCGCTGGAACCGCGCCAAGCTCGACGCCTACGAATGCGGCATCGAGCCGACCCCGCAGCCCGTGGGCGGCGGCCGGTTCCCCCTGAAGTACATGATCACGGCGATGCTCTTCATCGTGTTCGACATCGAGATCATCTTCCTTTATCCGTGGGCGGTCGCTTTCGACAAGCTCGGGGTCTTCGGGCTGGTCGAGATGGTGCTGTTCATCGTCACCGTGCTGGTCGCCTACGCCTACGTGTGGCGTCGCCGCGGCCTGGACTGGGACTGAGAGGCAGCGTGCCGGAGGCGCGCGAGAGGAAGCACTGAGATGGGTCTCGAAGAGAAACTGCCCAGCGGGTTCATCCTGTCCACCGTGGAGCAGGCGGCCGGATGGGCGCGGAAGAACTCCGTGTGGCCGGCCACGTTCGGCCTGGCCTGCTGCGCCATCGAGCTGATGGCCACCGGCGGCCCCAACCACGACCTCGCCCGGTTCGGCATGGAGCGCGCCTCGGCGTCCCCCCGCCAGGCCGACCTGATGATCGTGGCCGGGCGCCTGTCGCAGAAGATGGCGCCGGTGCTGCGCCAGATCTACGACCAGATGGCCGAGCCCAAGTGGGTCATCGCCATGGGCGTGTGCGCGTCCAGCGGCGGCATGTTCAACAACTACGCGATCGTGCAGGGCGTCGACCACGTCGTGCCGGTGGACATCTACCTGCCCGGCTGCCCGCCGCGCCCCGAGATGCTCATCGACGCGATCGTCAAGCTGCACGACAAGATCCAGAACATGAAGTTCGGCGCCCACCGCGCCAAGCAGATCGACGAGCTGGAACTGCGGGCTCTGCGGTCGCTTCCGCTCATCGATCAGGGGACCTCGAAATGAGCACTGACAACCTTCCCGGAGTGCCCGAGGAGCCGATCGCCCGCCGGGGCATGTTCGGCGCCTCCGACTCCGGTGACACCTCCGGATACGGCCGCCTGGTCGTGCGCCGGGCCCCGCAGCTGTCGAGCGCCCGGCCCTATGGCGGCTACTTCGACGACGTGGCCGACGCGCTCGAGAGCGCGGCGGGGGACGCCTTCGAGGGCATGGTCGAGCGCGTGGTCGTCGACCGCGGCGAGCTGACGGTCCACGTCGCGCGCGAGCGGCTGGTGGAGGTCATGCGCCACCTGCGCGACGGTCTGGCGCTGCGCTTCGAGCTCTCCCTCGGCGTCTCGGGCGTGCACTACCCCGACGAGACCGGCGCCGAACTGCACGCGGTGTATCACCTGTGCTCGATCACCCACAACCGGCGCATTCGGGTCGAAGTCTCTTGCCCCGACGCAGATCCGCATATTCCGTCCACGGTGTCGCTGTACCCGACGCACGACTGGCACGAACGCGAGACCTACGACTTCTTCGGCATCGTCTTCGACGGCCACCCGGCCCTCACCCGCATCGAGATGCCCGACGACTGGGACGGCCACCCGCAGCGCAAGGACTACCCGCTCGGCGGCATCCCGGTCCAGTACCGCGGCGCCACCATCCCCTCGCCGGACAACAGGAGGTCGTACGCATGACCGCCATCCACGACGGTGAGACCGCCCGGGACGAGCAGGACGTCGCCGAGGGCCGGGTCTACAACGTCAACGGGCAGGACTGGGACCATGTCGTCGACGCGGTCGCCGAGTCGTCCGAAGAGCGCCTGGTCATCAACATGGGCCCCCAGCACCCCTCGACCCACGGCGTGCTTCGCCTGGTGCTGACCCTCGACGGCGAGACCGTCACCGAGGCCCGCACGGTGATCGGTTACCTGCACACCGGCATCGAGAAGAACATGGAGTTCCGGACGTGGACCCAGGGGGTCACGTTCGTCACCCGCATGGACTACCTCTCGCCGATCTTCAACGAGACGGCGTACTGCCTGGCGGTCGAGAAGCTCCTCGGCATCTCCGAGCGGGTGCCGCTGCGCGCGCAGACCATCCGGGTCATGATGATGGAGCTCAACCGCATCTCCTCCCACCTGGTGGCCATCGCGACCTTCGGCCTGGAGCTCGGCGCGACCACGCCGATGCTGTTCGGCTTCCGTGAGCGCGAGATGGTGCTCGACCTGTTCGAGTACATCACCGGCCTGCGCATGAACATGGCCTACGTGCGGCCGGGCGGCGTCTCGGTCGACCTGCCCGCCGGCGCCGTCGACAAGATCGGCGAGTTCCTCAAGGTCATGCCGGGCCGCATCAAGGAGATGCGCAAGCTGCTGGACGCCAATCCGGCCTACACCCGGCGCACCAAGGACGTCGCCTACCTCGACCTCACCGGCTGCATGGCCCTCGGCATCACCGGGCCCATGCTCCGGGCGGCGGGCCTGCCGTGGGACCTGCGCAAGTCGCAGCCCTACTGCGGCTACGAGACCTACGACTTCGAGGTCCCCACCGAGACCACCTGCGACGTCTACGGCCGCTACCTGGTGCGCGTGGCCGAGATGGAGGAGTCCCTTAAGATCATCGGCCAGTGCCTCGACCGGCTGTCCGGCTCGGAGCTCAAGGGCAAGCCCGTCATGATCGAGGACAAGAAGATCGGCTGGCCTTCGCAGCTCGCGCTCGGCCCCGACGGCCTCGGCAACTCGCCCGACCACATCGCCCACATCATGAGCAGCTCCATGGAGGCGCTCATCCACCACTTCAAGCTGGTGACCGAGGGCTTCCGGGTCCCGGCGGGACAGGCGTACGTGCCGGTGGAGTCGCCCCGCGGCGAGCTCGGCGCCCACGTCGTGAGCGACGGGGGCACCCGCCCCTATCGCGTACACTTCCGCGACCCTTCGTTCACGAACCTGCAGGCCGTGCCCGCGACCTGCGAGGGCGGCATGGTCGCCGACGTCATCGCCGCGGTCGCCTCGATCGACCCGGTCATGGGAGGTGTGGACCGGTGACGACCTATTCGCCGGAAGTCCGCGAGCGTCTCGAACGCGACGCGAAAGAGATCATCGGACGCTACCCGAAGACCCGCTCGGCGCTGCTGCCGCTGCTGCACCTGGTGCAGGCGGAGGACGGCTACGTCTCCGACGCCGGCCAGGAGTTCTGCGCCGAGATGCTCGGCCTGAGCAAGGCCGAGGTCGTGGGCGTCTCGACCTTCTACACGATGTACAAGCGCAAGCCCGCCGGCGAGTACCACGTGGGCGTCTGCATCAACGCGCTGTGCGCGATCATGGGCGGCGACCAGATCTGGGACGAGCTCAGCGAGCACGTCGGCGTCGGCAACGGCGACACCACCGCCGACGGCAAGGTGTCCCTCGAGCGCATCGAGTGCAACGCGGCCTGCGACTTCGCGCCGGTCATGATGGTCAACTGGGAGTTCTTCGACAACCAGACCCCCGAGACCGCCAAGCGGCTGGTCGACGACCTGCGCGCCGGCAAGGAGGTCACGCCGACCCGCGGCCCGGGCCGCCTGTGCTCGTTCAAGGACGCCTCGCGCGTGCTCGCGGGCCTGCCCGACGGCCAGGCCGGCGACGGCCCCTCGGCCGCCGGCCCCTCGCTCGAGGGCCTGAAGATCGCCAAGGCGAACGGCTGGACGGCACCGAAGGGGGCCTCGGAATGACCACTCTGACTCCGGTCCTCACCGCGAACTGGGATCGGGCGGACTCCTTCACCCTCCAGGGCTACGGCGAGTACTCCGCGGCCAAGAAGGCGCTGGGCATGGAGCCCGACGCCATCATCAAGGCGGTCAAGGACTCCGGCCTGCGCGGCCGGGGCGGCGCCGGCTTCCCGACCGGCATGAAGTGGGGCTTCATCCCGCAGGGCGACGGCAAGGCGCACTACCTGGTGGTCAACGCCGACGAGTCCGAGCCGGGCACCTGCAAGGACATCCCGCTCATGATGGCCAACCCCCACTCGCTGGTCGAGGGCGTCATCATCACCGCCTACGCCATCCGCGCCAACCAGGCCTTCATCTACGTGCGCGGCGAGGTGCTTCACGTCATCCGCCGCGTGCAGGCGGCCGTGCGCGAGGCGTACGAGAAGGGCTACCTCGGCACCGACATCTTCGGCTCCGGCTACGACCTGGAGCTCGTCGTGCACAGCGGAGCGGGCGCCTACATCTGCGGCGAGGAGACCGCCCTGCTCGACTCGCTGGAAGGTTACAGAGGCCAACCCCGTCTCAAGCCCCCCTTCCCCGCGGTCGCGGGTCTTTACGCGTGTCCCACCGTCATCAACAACGTCGAGTCGGTCGCCAGCGTTCCCAGCATCGTCGCCAACGGCGCCGACTGGTTCGCCTCGATGGGCACCGAGAAGTCCAAGGGCTTCGGCATCTTCTCCCTGAGCGGCCACGTCACCCGCCCCGGCCAGTACGAGGCGCCGCTGGGCATCACCCTGCGCGAGCTGCTGGACATGGCGGGCGGCGTCCGGGAGGGCCACCGGCTGAAGTTCTGGACGCCGGGCGGGTCCTCCACGCCGATCTTCACCGACGAGCACCTGGACGTGCCCCTCGACTTCGAGTCGGTCGGCGCCAAGGGGTCCATGCTCGGCACCCGCGCGCTGCAGATCTTCGACGAGACCACCTGCGTGGTCCGCGCCGTGCTGCGCTGGACGGAGTTCTACGCGCACGAGTCCTGCGGCAAGTGCACCCCCTGCCGCGAGGGCACCTACTGGCTCAAGCAGGTGCTCAGGCGGCTGGAGAAGGGCCAGGGCACCGAAGAGGACCTCGGCACGATCACCGACATCGCCGACAACATCCTCGGCCGATCGTTCTGCGCCCTCGGCGACGGCGCGACCAGCCCGATCCACTCGTCGGTGAAGCACTTCCGCGACGAATACCTCAAGCACTTCGAGATCGGCGGATGCCCCTTCGACCGGGCGGCGTCCACCGTGTGGGGGGCCTCCGCATGACCGTTCAGACATCCTCGGCAGGACCGGTCGAGCAGCCGGTGGACATGCTGACCCTCACCATCGACGGCTTCCAGGTCACCGTCCCGAAGGGCACGCTGATCATCCGGGCGGCGGAGCTGCTGGGCATCCAGATCCCGCGGTTCTGCGACCACCCGCTGCTGGAGCCGGCGGCCAACTGCCGCCAGTGCCTGGTGGACATCACCGACGCCGGCAACGGCCGCGGCTTCCCCAAGCCGCAGCCGTCCTGCGCCATCGAGGTCGCCCAGGGCATGGTCGTGCAGACGCAGCTCACCTCGCCGGTCGCCGAGAAGGCCCAGCGCGGGGTCATGGAGCTGCTGCTCATGAACCACCCGCTCGACTGCCCGGTCTGCGACAAGGGCGGCGAGTGCCCCCTGCAGAACCAGGCCATGTCGAACGGCCAGGGCGAGTCCCGGTTCCAAGAGAGCAAGCGCACCTTCGAGAAGCCCATCCCGCTGTCCACCGAGGTGCTGCTCGACCGCGAGCGCTGCGTCCAGTGCGCCCGCTGCATCCGCTTCTCCGATGAGATCGCCGGCGACCCGCTGATCGACTTCTTCGAGCGCGGCGCCGCCGAGCAGGTCGGCGTCGCCAACGGCGAGCCGTTCGAGTCGTACTTCTCCGGCAACACCATCCAGATCTGCCCGGTGGGCGCGCTCACCGGCGCCGCCTACCGCT
This sequence comes from Sphaerisporangium sp. NPDC004334, assembly GCF_053602655.1. Taxonomy (NCBI): domain Bacteria; kingdom Bacillati; phylum Actinomycetota; class Actinomycetes; order Streptosporangiales; family Streptosporangiaceae; genus Sphaerisporangium; species Sphaerisporangium sp. NPDC004334. Next base: position 275,926 of record NZ_JBSGDZ010000004.1, on the reverse strand, counting down.
TCCGCGCCCGGCCGTTCGACCTGGTGTCGACCCCGAGCGCCTGCGAGCACTGCGCGAGCGGCTGCGAGCTGCGCACCGACCACCGCCGCGGCCGGGTCACCCGCCGCCTCGCCGTGGACGACCCGCAGGTCAACGAGGAGTGGAACTGCGACAAGGGCCGGTGGGCCTTCTCCTACACCACCGAGCCCGACCGCCTGCAGACGCCGCTGGTCCGCGACGCCGAGGGCTACCTGCGCCCCGCCTCCTGGCCCGAGGCCCTGACCGCCGCCGCCGAGGGCCTGTCCCGGGCGCGCGGCAGGGCCGGCGTGCTGGTCGGCGGCCGGGTGACCGTCGAGGACGCCTACGCCTACGCCAAGTTCGCGCGCGTCGCGCTCGGCACCAACGACGTCGACTTCCGCGCCCGCCCCCTGTCGGAGGAGGAGTCGGGGTTCCTGGCCCACGCGGTGGCGGGCAAGGGCATCGAGGTCTCCTACGCCGACCTGGAGAAGGCCCCGGCCGTCCTGCTCGTCGGGTTCGAGCCCGAAGAGGAGTCGCCGATGGTCTTCCTGCGCCTGCGCAAGGCGTGGCGCAAGCGCGGCGTGAAGGTCTTCTCCGTGGCCCCGTTCGCCACCCCCGGCCTGGCCAAGATGGGCGGCACGCTGGTGCGCACGACGCCCGGCGCCGAGGCCGAGGCCCTGGGCGAGCTGATCTCCGGCGCCTCCGCCGCCGCCGAGGCGCTCAAGCAGCCCGGCACGGTCATCATGGTCGGCGAGCGGCTCGCCACCTCCCGCGGCGCCCTGTCCGCCGTCCTGCGGCTGAGCGCCACCTCCGGCGCCCGGCTCGCCTGGGTGCCCCGCCGGGCCGGTGAGCGCGGCGCCGTCGAGGCCGGCGCGATGCCGAACCTGCTGCCGATCGGCCGTCCGGTCTCCGACGAGGCCGCCCGCGCCGAGATCGCCCGCGCCTGGAACGTCGCCGGCCTGCCCGACGCCCCCGGGCGCGACACCGGCGCCATCCTCGCCGCCGCGCTCACCGGCGAGCTGGACGCGCTGGTCGTCGGTGGCGTGGACCCCTACGACCTGGCCGACCCCGAGGCGACGCTGGCCGCCCTGGAGAACACCCCGTTCGTGGTCTCGCTGGAGATGCGCGCCAGCGCCGTCACCGACCGCGCCGACGTCGTGCTGCCCATCGCGGCCGTCACCGAGAAGAGCGGCACGTTCGTCGACTGGGAGGGCCGCGGCCGCTCCTTCGAGCGGGCCATCGAGGTGCCGGGCGTGATGAGCGACCTGCGCGCCATCGCGGCTCTCGGCGACCACATGGACGTCCACCTGGGCCTGCCCGACGCCGCCGCCGCCCGCCGCGAGCTCGCGGCCATCGGCGCCTGGCGCGGCGTCCGCGTGAGCGCCCCCGGCGTCAGCGGCGGCACCCACGCCGAGCCGGCCGCGGGCGAGGCCGTCCTGGCCACCTGGCACCTGCTGCTGGACTCCGGCCGTCTGCAGGACGGCGAGCCCTACCTGGCCGGAACGGGCCGGGCCGTCGAGGCACTGATGTCGGAGACCACGGCCGCCGAGATAGGCGCGCTGGACAGCGGTAAGGTCACGATCACCACGGAGGGCGGCGCCGTCACGCTGCCCGCGCGGGTGGCCGACCTGCCCGACCGCGTCGTGTGGGTGCCGGCCAACTCGGCCGGCTGCTCGGTCACCCGGGACCTGCGCGCCGTGGCCGGTGACGTCGTCAAGATCGGGAGTGGCTCATGAGCGGCGCAGCCTGCGCTGTGAGCGAAGTGGCCGGCGGAGCACGCGCCGCCCGCGCAGCGAATGAGGAGTTGGTGAGCGACCAATGACAGGGCCTCTGCTCGTCGCCGATCCGGCCGGGCCCACCCTGGCCGACTTCGGCAAGGATCCCTTGTGGATCTCCATCATCAAGGCCGTCTTCATCTTCGTGTTCCTGATGCTGGGCGTGCTGTTCGGCGTGTGGACCGAGCGCAAGCTCATCTCGCGCATGCAGCACCGCTACGGCCCGAACCGCGCGGGCAAGTTCGGTCTGCTGCAGTCGGTGGCGGACGGTATCAAGATGGGACTCAAGGAGGACATCCTCCCGAGGACCGTCGACAAGCTCGTCTACATCCTCGCCCCGATCATCATCGCGGTGCCGGCCTTCCTGTCGTACTCCATCATCCCGTTCGGGCCGGTGGTGTCGATGTTCGGCGTGCGCACCCCGCTCCAGCTCACCGACCTGCCGGTCGCCGTGCTGCTGGTGCTGGCGATGGCCTCCATCGGCGTCTACGGCATCGTGCTCGCCGGCTGGGGCTCGCGCTCGCCGTACGCGGTGCTGGGCGGCCTGCGCTCGACGGCCCAGGTCATCTCCTACGAGATCGCGATGGGCCTGTCGTTCGTGGCGGTGTTCCTGTTCGCCGGCACGCTGTCCACCTCCGAGATCGTCGGCAAGCAGGCCTCCGGCGGCTCCTGGCACGCCTTCGGGCTCGACATCCCGCTGCCGTCCTGGTACGCCATCCTGCTGATCCCGTCGTTCCTGATCTACGTGATCACGATGCTCGGCGAGACCAACCGCGTGCCGTTCGACCTCCCCGAGGGCGAGGGCGAGCTGGTCGGCGGCTTCCACACCGAGTACTCCTCGTCGCTGAAGTTCGCGATGTTCATGCTCGCCGAGTACGCCAACGTGTTCACCGTCTCGGGCCTGTGCATCACGCTGTTCCTCGGCGGGTGGCGGGCCCCGTGGCCCATCTCGCTGTGGGACGGCGCGAACGTCGGCTGGTGGCCGATGCTGTGGTTCTTCGTCAAGCTCGTGCTGGTGTTCGCGTTCTTCATCTGGGTGCGCGCCTCGCTGCCGCGCATCCGCTACGACCAGCTGATGCACTTCGGCTGGAAGGTCCTGATCCCGCTGAACCTGGCGTGGATCCTGCTGGTGGCCACCGTCCGCGCCCTGCGCGTCGCCGAGGGCCAGCGCAACCTGGTGCTCGTCGTCGTCGCGGTCGTCGTCGTCGGATGCCTGGCCATCTACTTCCGGTTCGACACGGTCAACCAGCGTCGCAGGGAAGCCAAGGCGGCGGAGGTGGAGGCCGAGTTCGAGCAGCTGCGCGCCGAGCCCACCGCCGGCGGGTTCCCGGTGCCGGCCCTCGACCTGCCGCACTACCACGGCGTCAACGGACGCAAGGAGGTCCCCAGTGGGACTAACTGATTTCCTGAACCCCGTGAAGGGGTTCGGCGTCACCTTCCACCACATGTTCAAAAAGCCGGTGACGGTGAACTACCCCGAGGAGAAGAAGCCCACCGCTCCTCGGTTCCACGGCCGTCACCAGCTGAACCGCTGGCCGGACGGGCTGGAGAAGTGCGTCGGGTGCGAGCTGTGCGCCTGGGCCTGTCCCGCCGACGCCATCTTCGTGGAGGGCGCCGACAACACCGACGCGGAGCGTTTCTCGCCGGGCGAGCGGTACGGCAGGACGTACCAGATCAACTATCTGCGGTGCATCCTGTGCGGCCTGTGCATCGAGGCGTGCCCGACACGGGCGCTCACGATGACCAACGAGTACGAGCTCGCGGACGCAAGCCGTGAGAGCCTCATCTACACCAAGGAGATGCTGCTCGCGCCGCTGGGTCCCGGCATGGAGGCGCCCCCGCACCCCATGCGCCTCGGCGACACCGAAGAGGACTACTACCGGTTGGGCCGTAGCAATGGGTGAAACGATCACGTTCTGGGTGCTGGCGGTCGTCTCGGTGGCCGCGGCGTTCGGGCTCGTCTTCAGCCGCAAGGCGGTGTACTCCGCGCTCATGCTGGGCGTGGTCATGCTCTCGCTGGCGGTGCTGTACGCCGTGCAGGACGCCCCGTTCCTCGCCGTGGTGCAGATCATCGTCTACACCGGCGCGGTCATGATGCTGTTCCTGTTCGTGCTGATGCTGGTCGGCGTCGACTCCTCCGACTCGCTGGTCGAGACGATCAGGGGCCAGCGCTTCTGGGCCGTCGTCGCCGGGCTCGGCTTCGCCGTGCTACTGGCGGCCGGCATCGGCAACGCCGTGGTCGGCGCGCCGGCCGGGCTGAGCGCGGCGGTCAGCGCGGACGGCGGCAACGTCCCGACGCTCGCCGGCCTCATCTTCACCCGGTACGTCTTCGCGTTCGAGGTCACCTCCGCGCTGCTCATCACCGCCGCGCTCGGCGCGATGGTGCTGGCGCACCGCGAGCGCAGCGAGCCCAAGCCGACGCAGAAGGACCTGGCGCGCGCCCGCTTCCTCGGCGACCACCCGGCCCCGCTGCCCGGCCCGGGCACCTACGCCCGGCACAACGCGATCGACATGCCCGCCCTGCTGCCCGACGGCACGGTCTCGGAGCTGTCGGTCAACCGGGTCATCGCCCGGCACGACGTCGAGGACGGCCGCCTCCCCGACAATCCGAGACTGGCGGAGGCCATCAGGCGGGTCGCCGAGAGCGGCGTCCGCACCGAGCGGCCGAAGGTCGTCCAGGCGGTCGCCGAGGCGCCCGAGGCGCCGGTCGACGAGCAGGACAAGCCCAAGGCCGCCCAGACGGCCGGCCCGGCCGCGGACCGCCCCGTCGAGGAGGAAGGCAAGTGACCACCCACTACCTGGTGCTGTCCGCGCTGCTGTTCGCCATCGGCGCCGTCGGCGTGCTGGTACGCCGCAACGCCATCGTCGTGTTCATGTGCGTGGAGCTGATGCTCAACGCGTGCAACCTGGCTTTCGTCACCTTCGCCCGGCAGCACGGCAACCTGGAAGGCCAGATCATCGCGTTCTTCGTGATGATCGTGGCCGCCGCCGAGGTCGTCGTCGGTCTCGCGATCATCGTGACGATCTTCCGAACCCGCAGGTCCGCGTCGGTGGACGACGCCAACCTGCTGAAGTACTAAGAGGACGCCGTGGAAACCGCTGCTGAGATCGTCCAGCACTCCGGTGGAGTGATCGGCCTGTCCTGGCTGACGATCGCCCTGCCCCTGCTGGGCGCGGCGATCCTGCTGCTGGGCGGCCGCCGCACCGACCGCTGGGGCCACCTGCTGGGCGTCGTCATGTCGCTGGCGTCGTTCGTGGTGGCCGTGCTCGTCTTCTTCGAACTGCTCGGCTTCGGGGCCGACCAGCGCCGCCGCGTGGTGGAGCTGTACGACTTCCTGCCGGGCGGCTCCATCGACGTCAAGATGGGCCTGCTGCTGGACCCGCTGTCGATCTCGTTCGCCCTGCTGATCACCGGTGTCGGGTCGCTGATCCACATCTACTCGATCGGCTACATGGCGCACGACCCGAACCGGCGGCGGTTCTTCGCCTACCTGAACCTCTTCGTCGCCGCGATGCTGCTGCTGGTGCTGGCCGACAACTACCTCGGCCTGTACGTCGGCTGGGAGGGCGTGGGCCTGGCGTCCTACCTGCTCATCGGCTTCTGGCAGCACAAGCCCTCGGCGGCGGCCGCGGCGAAGAAGGCCTTCATCGTCAACCGCGTCGGCGACATGGGCCTCGCGCTCGGCGTCTTCGTCATCTTCACGACGTTCGGCACCGTGGCCTTCGGCCCGGTCCTGTCCCACGTGCCGCAGGCGTCGCAAGCCACGCTGACCCTCATCGGGCTCGCGCTGCTGCTCGGCGCGTGCGGCAAGTCGGCCCAGCTCCCGCTGCAGTCCTGGCTCCTCGACGCGATGGAGGGCCCGACCCCGGTCTCGGCCCTCATCCACGCGGCCACCATGGTCACCGCCGGCGTCTACCTGGTGGTGCGCTCCGGCCCGATCTACATGGGAGCCCCGACCGCTGCGCTCGTCGTGACCATCGTCGGCGTCGCCACGCTGCTCGCCGGTGCGATCATCGGTACCGCCAAGGATGACATCAAGAAGGCCCTGGCCGGATCGACGATGTCGCAGATCGGCTACATGATGCTCGCCGCCGGGCTCGGCCCGGTCGGGTACGCCTTCGCCATCGCCCACCTGATCGCCCACGGCTTCTTCAAGGCCTCGATGTTCCTCGGCGCCGGCTCGGTCATGCACGCCATGAACGACGAGGTCGACATGCGCAAGTACGGGGGCCTGGCCGGAAAGATGCGCATCACCTGGGCCACCTTCGGGCTCGGCTACCTGGCGATCATCGGCTTCCCGCTGCTGTCCGGCTACTGGACCAAGGACGGCATCATCGAGACCGCGATGGAGCACAACCCGATCCTCGGCTGGCTCGCCGTGATCGGCGCGGGCATCACCGGCTTCTACATGTCGCGCCTGTTCTTCATGACCTTCCACGGCAAGCCCCGCTGGGAGTCCGGCGCTCACCCGCACGAGTCCCCGGCCGTCATGACCTGGCCGCTGATCCTGCTGTCGATCGGCTCGGTGTTCGGCGGCGCGTTCCTCATCGCGGGCAACCGGTTCATGGAGTTCCTGGCCCCGGCCGTCGGCCGTCCCGAGGAGCTGCCGAGCTTCCACCCGTTCAGCGTCACCGGCCTGGCGACGCTCGCGGTGGTCGCGGTCGGCGTCGCCTACGCCTGGATGCGCTACGGCAGGGCCGAGGTCCCGGCCGTCGCCCCGCGCGGGTCGTTCCTCACCGTCTTCGCCCGCCGTGACCTGTACGGCGACGCGATCAACGAGGCGCTGTTCATGCGCCCCGGCCAGTGGCTGACCCGGCTCGCGGTGTTCTTCGACAACCGCGGCGTCGACGGGCTGGTCAACGGGCTGGCGGCGCTCATCGGCGGCACCTCCGGGCGCCTGCGCCGCGTCCAGACCGGCTTCGTCCGGTCGTACGCCTTGTCGATATTCTTCGGTGCCGCCCTCCTGGTCGGCGCATGGTTCGTCGTAGGGAACCTGTGATGCCCTGGCTCTCAATCCTGATGGGCGTGCCCGTGGTGGGCGCGCTGGCGGTGGCGGCGGTGCCCAAGGGCAACGACAAGCTCGCCAAGCAGCTCACGCTCGCGGTCTCGCTCGTCGTGCTGGTGCTCACGCTCGCCATGGCGGCCCAGTTCAAGCCGTCGGGGGCCCGCGACCAGTTCAGCGAGGTCCACTCCTGGATCCCGTCGTTCGGCGTCCACTACGCCGTCGCGGTCGACGGCATCGCGCTGGTGCTCATCGCGCTCGCGGTGGTGCTGGTGCCGATCGTGGTGCTGGCCTCCTGGCACGACGCCGAGCGGCCTGACGCCAAGCGGTCGGTCAAGACCTACTTCGCGCTCATCCTGGTGCTCGAGGCGATGATGATCGGCGTCTTCGCGGCGACCGACGTCTTCCTGTTCTACGTGTTCTTCGAGGCCATGCTGATCCCGATGTACTTCATGATCGGGTCCTACGGCGGGGCGCAGCGGTCCTACGCGGCCGTGAAGTTCCTGCTGTACTCGCTGTTCGGCGGCCTGCTCATGCTGGTGGCCGTGATCGCGCTGTACTCCATCGCGGCCAAGGGCACCTTCCTGCAGCCCGAGCTCATCGGCGTCATCAAGGACCCGACGACGCAGAAGTGGCTGTTCCTCGGCTTCTTCATCGCCTTCGCCGTCAAGGCGCCGCTGTGGCCCTTCCACACCTGGCTGCCCGACGCCGCCGCCCAGGCGCCCGCCGGCGCGGCCGTCCTGCTCGTCGGCGTGCTGGACAAGGTCGGCACCTACGGCATGCTCCGCTTCTGCCTGGAGCTGTTCCCCGACGCCGCCAAGTTCTTCACGCCGCTGGTGATCGCGCTCAGCGTCATCGGCATCGTGTACGGCGCGATCGTGGCCATCGGGCAGACCGACATGAAGCGGCTCATCGCCTACACGTCGATCTCGCACTTCGGCTTCATCACCATGGGCGTGTTCGCGATGACCGCCGACGCCGGCTCGGGCGCCACGCTCTACATGGTCAACCACGGGTTCTCCACCGGCGCGCTGTTCCTGCTCGCGGGCTTCCTGATCAACCGCAGGGGGTCGCAGTACATCGCCGACTACGGAGGCGTGCAGAAGGTCGCCCCCGTGCTGGCGGGCACCTTCCTGGTCGCCGGCCTGTCGTCGCTGTCGCTGCCGGGCCTGTCGACCTTCGTCAGCGAGTTCCTCGTCCTGATCGGCACCTACGAGCGCTTCATCGTGCCGAGCATCATCGCGCTGATCGGCATGGTCCTGGCGGCCATCTACATCCTGTGGATGTACCAGCGCATGATGACCGGGCCGACCGCCGAGTCGGTCAAGGCGCTCCCCGACCTGAACCTCCGCGAGAAGGTCGTCGTGGTCCCGCTCCTCGCGCTGCTCATCGGCTTCGGGTTCTTCCCCGGACCGCTGCTCAACGTGATCAACCCGGCGGTCCACCAGACCCTCACCAGCGTGCAGGCGCCGCAGTTCACCCCCGCCATACCCGCGACCGCTGAGAAGAAGGGGGCAGGCCAGTGAGCTCGCTCGCCGCCGCCGCGATTGAGGCGCCGAAGATCGAATACGGTGAGCTCGCGCCGATGCTCATCGTCTTCGGCGCGGCGATGATCGGTGTCCTGGTCGAGGCGTTCACGCCCCGCTACCTGCGCAAGTCGATCCAGATGCCGATCACCGTCCTGTCCATGGCGGGCGCGTTCGCGCTGACCGTCTGGCAGGCGGTCAAAGGCGTGCGCAACGCCGCCGCCATGGGCGCCATCGCCGTGGACGGGCCGTCCCTGTTCATCTGGGGCGCCATCCTGCTGCTCGCCATCGTCAGCGTCCTGCTGATCAACGACGACGACAACTTCGTCGCCCAGGCCGCGGCCGTGCCCGGCAGCGCCGAGGAGGACCGCGCGATCTCCGAGGGTGGCGCCCACACCGAGATCTACCCGCTGGTGCTCTTCGCCGTCGGCGGCATGATGCTCTTCCCCGCCTCGAACGACCTGCTGATCATGTTCGTGGCCCTTGAGGTCATGTCCCTGCCGCTGTACCTGCTGTGCGGCCTGGCCCGGCGCCGCCGCCTGCTCTCGCAGGAGGCGGCCATGAAGTACTTCCTGCTCGGCGCCTTCTCCTCGGCGTTCTTCCTGTACGGCACCGCGCTGCTGTACGGGTTCGCCGGGTCGGTGGACCTCAAGGCCATCTCCGACGCCCTCGCCACCGTCGGCGGCCAGGACAGCCTGCTGTACATGGGCGCCGCGACGCTGGGCGTCGGCCTGCTGTTCAAGATCGGCGCCGCGCCGTTCCAGGCGTGGAAGCCGGACGTGTACCAGGGCGCGCCGACGCCGATCACCGCGCTGATGGCCTCCGGCACGCTCATCGCGGCGTTCGGCGCGCTGCTGCGGGTGTTCTGGGTCGCGCTGGGCAATCTCGACACCGAGTGGACCCCGGTGCTGTGGGTCATCGCCATCCTGACGATGGTCGTCGGCGCCGTGCTCGCGATCACCCAGACCGACATCAAGCGGATGCTGGCCTACTCGTCGATCGCGCACACCGGCTTCCTGCTCACCGCGGTCGTCGCCACCGGCAAGTCGGCGCAGAACGCCAGCGCCCTGTCGGGCATCCTGTTCTACCTCGTCGCCTACGGCTTCGCCACGGTCGGCGCGTTCGCCGTCGTCACCATGGTGCGCGACCCCGGCGGCGAGGCGGGGCACCTGTCCCGCTGGGCCGGCCTCGGCAAGCGCTCCCCGCTGCTCGCCGGCATCTTCGCGCTCTTCCTGCTGGCCTTCGCCGGCATCCCGCTCACCTCCGGGTTCTTCGGGAAGTACGCCGTGTTCGCCGCCGCGGTCTCGGGCGGAGCAGTTCAGCTCGTCATCGTGGGTGTCGTGACCTCGGCCATGGCCGCGTTCTTCTACGTCCGCGTGATCGTCCTGATGTTCTTCAGCGACCCTTCGCCCGAGGGTCCGACCATCGCGGTGCCGAGCATGGGGACCGCGGCTGTGGTCACGCTCTCGGCGGCGGCTACCGTAGTGCTCGGGGTCTTCCCGCAGCCGGTGCTCGACCTCGCGCACTCGGCCGCGCAGTCGCTGTTCGTTCGTTAGGAGTAATGCTTGATGGCCGCGCCGCCCGTAGTCGACCTGCCATTCATCGACGAGGGGCTGGCAGCGGATGTCGCCAGCGGCCTCGACGCCGTGGAGAAGATGCTCCGCACGTCCGCCGACAGCCAGGACGCCTTCGTCGCGGAGGCGTCCAAGCACCTGATCGAGGCGGGCGGCAAGCGCTTCCGAGCGATGATCGTGCTGCTGGCATCGCACTTCGGTGACTTCAGAGCCCCCGGTGTGATTCCGGGGGCCGTGGTCATCGAGCTGACCCACCTGGCGACGCTCTACCACGACGACGTCATGGACGAGGCCAGGGTCCGGCGTGGCTCGGCGTCCGCCAACGCCCTGTGGGACAACAAGGTCGCCATCCTCACCGGCGACTACCTGTTCGCCCAGGCGTCGGAGATCCTCGCCGACCTCGGGCCCGAACTGGTCCGCATCCAGGCCCGCACGTTCTCCCGGCTGGTCCGCGGACAGATCCGCGAGACCATCGGGCCGCGACCCGGTGTGGACGCCGTCACCCACTACATCGAGGTGCTGGCCGACAAGACCGGCTCGCTCATCGCCACCTCCGGCCGGTTCGGCGCCCTGCTCTCCGGAGCGACCCCCGAGGTGGTCGACCGCCTCACCAGCGCCTGCGAGGCCATCGGCGTCGCCTTCCAACTCCGGGACGACCTGCTCGACGTCGCCTCGACAGCGGGCGAGAGCGGCAAGACCCCCGGCACCGACCTGCGCGAGGGCATCCGCACCCTGCCGGTCCTGTACGTCCTGGCCTCGACCGACTCCCGGGACGCCCGGCTGCGCGAGCTGCTGTCCGGCCCGGTGGCCGAGGACGACGTCGCCGAGGCCGTCGAACTGCTGCGCGCCAACCAGGCCATGGTGCGCGCACGCGCCGAGCTGATGTCCTGGATCGGCCGGGCCCGCGCCGACCTGATGACCCTCCCGGACATCCCCGCCCGCGCCGCCCTGCTCGCCCTCTGCGACTACGTCGTCGACCGCTCAGGCTGACCGCCCGTTCTGGCTGATCGCGGCCCCCGACGAGGAGGGCCGATCGTGTTGACCCCGGCCGTCGCGTGCCGGTTCGAGCGGTCCTCGGCCACCGCGTCCGAGCCCGTCCGAGCTGATCGCGGCTCCCACGGGCGGAGGCCGTTCGGGCTGACCGTGGTGATCGCCGGTCCGTTCGAGCGATCGCCGGCGTTCCAGTTCGTCCGGGCTGATCTCCGTCGTCAGCCGGGCCCGCGTCAGGTTCCGCTGAGCAGGTCCACGACCGGCGCCAGCCGGTCGGCGTACATGGCGTTCACCGTGATGTAGGAGATCTGGTGGGCGTCCCTGCGGCGCAGCAGCCGGTCGGCCATCTGCCGCGGGGAGCCGGAGAGGACGGCGATCGAGTCCGCCGGCAGGTCGGGGCCCATCTTGTCGGCCAGCCACGGCGGCACCTCGTCCCCGACCACGTGCAGCCCGAGGCTGAGCTCCAGCCGGTCGAAGTCGTCACTGGCCTGGCGGACCAGCCGCACGGGCTCGCCGAGCCCGTCCTCGGTGGTCGAGGCCGGCAGCCCCAGGGCGACGGTCTCGGCGTTCCTGGCGGCGAAGCCCAGCATGCGCTCCCCGCCCGCCGCGATCAGCACCCGCGGCCCGGCCCCGCCGGCACCGGCGCGGTCCGCGGCCGCCGACGGGCCATTCGTGGAGTCGTGCCACTTGCGGACCTGGCGGATGACCTCCTCCAGCTTCCTGATGCGCTGGTCGACCGTGCCGAACGGCACGCCGAGCCGGGCCGCGTCCCGCTCGGCGGCCGGCCGGCCGGCGCCCAGGCCCAGCTCGAACCGGCCGCCGGACAGGAAGCTCAGGCCGCCGACCTCCCACGCGAGCTGCTCGGGCCGCCGGTTGGCGACCGACAGGACGAACGTGCCCAGCCCGATGGCGGACGTCGCCGCCGCGGCCGCGCTGAGCGCGGGCAGGGGCGGCAGGGTGTCCAGCGTGTCCGGCGTGAGGAACGTCGCGTACCCCAGGTCCTCGGCGCGGCGTGCGAGCGCGGTCCATTCATCGGCGCTGCGCGCCGTGGCGGCGACGACGCCGAACCGGAAAAGGCGATCTGCCATGGTGTCCCTCCCTCGTGTCCCGTCGATGCTCTCTCGCGGGAGGAGCGCCCGTCGTCCGCCGGCCGAGGCGTCCGTCGTACCGCCGGAGACGTATCCGCGCCCGGACGGCTACCTCCGGCGATGTAGGAACCTTGCACACGAGCCGGCGGTGCCACCTGGCCCGGCCGGACGTCCTGTCCGGGACGGCCTCCGGCGCCCGGTCCTGGGAAGTGCTGATCTTCCGGCGCCCTGCCCCGGTAGTACCGGACTCCGGCGCCCGGGTCTGGAGAGTCGAGGAAGCCTGCGCCCGGTCCGGGGACGTGTGGGACGCTCCGGCGCCCCGGCCCGGAGCGTCAGAGGGGTCGGCGCCGGGTGCGGGGAAGTGTCAGACGGTCTCCAGCGCCGGGGCGGGGGTGGCGGCGCGGCGGGTCGCGTGCGCGTGCCGCAGTCCCTCCCAGCTGAACATCGCCAGTGCCAGCCAGATGATCGCGAATCCCGCCCAGCGGCTGGGCGCCATGGTCTCGTGCGCCACCAGGACGCCGCACAGGAACTGCAGGATGGGCGCGATGTACTGCAGAAGCCCGATCACGCTGAGCGGCACCCGGATCGCGGAGGCCGTGAAGCACATCAGCGGAATCGCGGTGACCAGACCGCCGCCGGCCAGCAGCGCGGCGTGGCCGAGGCCCGCGGCGCCGAAGGTGGCCGTCCCCTGCGCTTGGAGGAACGCCAGGTAGGCCAGCGCGGGCACCAGCAGCACCAGCGTCTCCACGGTGAGGCTCTCGGCCGCGCCCACGTTCGCCGCCTTCTTGATCAGCCCGTAGGTGCCGAAGCTGACCGCGAGCACCAGGGCGATCCACGGCGGCCGGCCGTAGTCGACCGCCAGCACGACCACGGCCAGGGCGCCGAGCCCCACGGCCGCCCACTGCCACGGCCGCAGCCGTTCCCGGAAGACGAGCACGCCGAACAGCACGCTCACCAGAGGGTTGATGAAGTATCCGAGCGCGCTCTCGACCACGTGCCCCGCGTTGACCGCGTAGATGTACACGCCCCAGTTCACCGAGACCGTCACGGCCGCCAGCGTCAGCAGGAGCAACTTCCTCGGCTGTCTCGCCAGCTCGCGGAACCAGGACCAGTGGCGCCGTACGGCGAGCACGGCGATCACGGCCACCAGCGACCACACCACGCGGTGGGCGAGGATCTCGACGGCACCGGACGGCTTCAGCAGGGGCCAGTACAGGGGGAACAGGCCCCACATCGTGTAGGCGGCTACGCCATACAGGACACCGCGGCGCGAATCAGGCATGTAGCCTATCTTCGCTGCTGACAGCCTTTACTACAAATAAGGATCTCTGAGTCAGATCTTAAGAGATGCTTACGCCAGGAACATTCACCGGTCGCCGGTGGTTGCCTAGTCTGCAAAGAGTGTCCGACGGAGGTGCACGATGGGTTGGCTCTTCGGCAAGAACAAGACTTCGATGGTGACGCCGCAGGAGGCACTCCCCGGCCGCGCCGAGGCGATACCGGTGCCCGCGCGGCACGCGGTCCTCGACGCGCCGCTGGCTCCGCCGTACCCCGACGGGACCGAGATCGCCGAGTTCGGCATGGGCTGCTTCTGGGGCGCCGAGCGCAAGTTCTGGCAGACTCCGGGCGTCGTCTCCACCTCGGTGGGGTACCAGGGCGGCCACACGCCCAACCCGACCTACGAGGAGGTCTGCACGGGCCTCACCGGCCACGCAGAGGTCGTCCGCGTCGTCTTCGACCCGGCCAAGGTCTCCTACGAGGAGCTGCTCAAGGTCTTCTGGGAGGCACACGACCCCACCCAGGGCATGCGCCAGGGCAACGACGTGGGCACGCAGTACCGCTCCGCGATCTACACCCACGGCCCCGCCCAGGAGAAGTCCGCCGAGGCCTCGCGCGACGCCTACCAGCAGGTCCTCACCACCGCCGGCTACGGCGACATCACCACCGAGATCACCCCGGCCCCCACCTTCTACTACGCCGAGGACTACCACCAGCAGTACCTTTACCGCAACAAGAACGGCTACTGCGGGATAGGCGGAACGGGCGTGGCCTGCCCGATCGGCCTGACCACCGGCGAGGCGTAGACCAGCGGCTTCACCCGTCACACTGGCCCACGATCACCCGGCGAGCCGGCTGATCGTGGGCCAGCCCCATTGTCGGGCCTCGGTTGATGCTTGACGTGTCGGTCCCGCCTGATGCTTGACGTGTCGGTCCCGCCTGATGCTTCGCGTGATCATGGCAGGGCTGGTGGCACTTCCTCTCGTGCCGATGAGCGGCCGATGCCTCGGCGAAATGTGTCAGCGTCACATGGCATGGTCAGGTATGCCGATCACCGCTGATGAGCTTCGTCCGTACTTCCGATCGGCGTGGGGCGCCGACACCTGTCACCCCGACAGCAGGGAGGAGTGGAGTCCCCAGAACCCGGCCCGCGATCAGTGCGGCATGACGGCGCTGGTCGTGCAGGACATCCTGGGCGGTGATCTGATCCTCGGCGAGGTCCACGTGGGCGGCGTGCAGATCGGCCACCACTACTGGAACCGGCTACCGGATGGTTTCGAAGTGGACTTCACCGCGGACCAGTTCCGGCCGGATGAGCAGGTGGTGGGCGGCAGAGTGGTCGCTCGACCGCCGGACGCTCCACGCCGTCACCGCGAGCAGTACGAACACTTGCGCGAGCGGGTACGCGAAGCGCGCTGGCCGCCGACGCGCGGTTCTGAAACATCGCACGACTCTGCCGCTGGTGGCGCGCGCCACGCCAAGTCCCGGCTAGCTCGTCGGTGAACTTCATTCCTCACCGTGACCCGCACATCCCCACGCACCCGACCTTTCCACACCCACTCCCACCCCGCAACTGACAATTAAACCATTCAGGCCACGAATGCCCCCAAGGCCCCGAAGGGGACATTCAGCATCTCGCCCCGAAACGGCTGAAATCGGGTTCCCGCAGTCGAGCAGCCGGTGTCAGCCGTAGCGGATCGCGCGGCGGAGTGTCACACGACCTCCGATCTCCGACGGTTTTCAACCCCACCCGAGGCGATTATGCGGCGACCGGGATGGCTGCCACCTGCACGAGTGTGCTCGCCCAGGACGCGACCGGGTCGCGCGCGTAATGATGGCATGGGTGCATTTACTCGGTGCTTGACCGCTCCTGTTCACATGGGGAAGAATGGCTGCCCGTGACGCCTCCGCTGCATATCTCGATATCCATGCGCGCCATACCGAGGTTCACGAGAGTCGAGAGCGGTCTCCCTGGCAGACGTCTCGCGAATTCGGGATACGAAAGAGGAATGCTCGGCTTGCGTCGTAAGCTTATCGCCGCGATTCCATGCATCGCGGCCCTGGCGTTCATGTGCATCGCCGGCTGCGCCCAGGACACCCGGCCCGCGAGCAAACGGAACACGCTCAAAGTCGGAGTGGTCTATGCCGGCGCCCTGGGAGATTTCTCGTACAACGATCTCGCCAGAGACGGGCTGACGCGGATCGAAAATGAGCTCCAGCTCCCGACCAAGGGGATCGAGACCGATGCGGACGCCCCGGAGGGCGAGAAGGTGCAGCTCGTCGAAACATTCGCAAAAGCGGGTTACAACCCGATCATAGGCATGACCTTCGCCTACAGTAAAGCCGTCGACGAGGTAGCCTCACGGTACCCCGACACCCGCTTTGCGGTGGTCGACGGCGATCCCCCAACGCAACCGAACGTCATGTGCCTGAAGTTCTCCGTAGCGCAGGGCTCATTTCTGGCCGGGGCGGCGGCCGCCCTGAAGTCGAGAACCGGTGCGATCGGCTTCGTCGGAGGGATGGAAACTCCTGCCATCCAGCAGTTCTACGCGGGATACGCCGCGGGCGCCAAGTACGTGAATCCTAGAATCAAGGTCCTGTCGAAATACATCTCGCAGCCTCCGGATGACTCGGGTTTTCGGGACCCCGTGAAAGGCAGGATCGCCGCGGAAGGCCAGCTCGACAGTGGCGTGGACGTCATATTCCATGCTGCAGGGGCCGCCGGGGTCGGCGTCATCGACGCGGCTGCGGCGGCCGGCAAAAAAGCGATCGGGGTCGACGCCGACCAATATCGGCAGCCCGGCCTCACCGCAGTACGGGACCATATCATCACGTCAATGCTGAAGCGTGTGGACGTGGCGGTCCTAGATTTCGTCGCCGCGGTCAAGGCCGATCGATTCGAGGGCGGGACGAAAATCTACGATCTGTCTAACAAGGGTGTTGGATATGCCACGTCCGGCGGCGGGGTCGACGACATCCAAGAGCAGCTCCGAGCTATTGAAGGAAAAATCATAGAAGGTGCGGTGAAGGTGCCGGAAGCATAGCGGTCCGCAAGTCGGTTCGCTTGCTTCGACCGCCGATGTCTCGCCGTGCGTCCATGCGGGGCTCGTTGGGCAGGGGCTTGTCGCCCGATGCCGGGCCGTCGCCTCATGCGCTGACGCGCCCCTCGCGACAAAGGGGGAAACGGACGTATGATTCGGGTGATCACTTAGGGTATCCTCCCGGAAGCTCGATGCGGAAAGGGCACACATGTACCGGCTCGCAGGAAAGAGGACCGTTTGAACGCGAAGAAGGCGGAGCTGTTGGGGGAGGTGGATCAGGACGATCCTTATCCCGCCTGGGCGAAACTCCGGCAAGAAGGGCCTGTCCGCATAGCGATGCTCCGCGACGGGTTGCGCTGCTGGATGGTGACGCGATACGAGGATGCCCGCGCCGCACTGGGAGACCCGCGTTTAAGCAGAGATCCCCGAATCGCCGGCCCGTCGTGGCAAGAGTCTGATCGCGGCCGTCAACTGGAAGACGGGGCCGAACTGGGAGCGCATCTTCTCACCAGAGAGGCTCCTGATCATGTTCGGCTGCGCCGGCTGGTCTCCCAGGCCTTCACGGCGCGCCAGGCGAAGAGCATGCGCGCGCGAGTGCAAGAGATCGCCGACGCGCTGATCGACGACTTCGAGGGCCGGGGAAGTGCGGAAGTCATTACGGACTTCGCCTATCCTCTGGCGATCACCGTCATCTGTGAGGTACTGGGCATACCCTCCGAGGGTCATGGCATCTTCCGGCAGTGGACGTCCAATGCCGTCACCCCCCATACCGGCGAGGCGCCCGCATACGAGGACCCGAGCGACTACCTGCGCTCGCTGGTCGCAGCCAAGCAGAGTGCACCGGGTGGCGATCTGATAAGCGTGTTGGTCGCCGCGGGACAGGAGGGCCAACTCAGCGAGACCGAACTCCTGTCGATGATCTTTCTCCTGCTGATCGCGGGTCATGAAGGAACGGTCGGCCTTATTGGGAATGCGACTCTGACCTTACTGGACGACGCAGACCGGCTCGCGTTCCTGCGCGCCCGGCCCGAACTGTGGGATTCGGCCGTCGAGGAGTTCCTCCGTTATGACGGCCCGATGGAATTGGCGGCGTGGCGCTTCACGACGGAACCGGTCACCATCGGCGGCACTCTGATTCCGGCCGGTGAGCCCGTGGTGATCGCCTTGGCCGCGGCACATCGTGACCCCGCCAAATTCCCCCAGCCTGACCGGTTCGATGTCACCCGGCCCGACATCCCTCACCTCGGGTTCGGCCATGGTGTGCACTATTGCCTCGGGGCACCACTCGCACGGGTGGAGGCCAGAGTCGCGTTGGAGACCCTTTTCCGGCGCCTTCCCGATATGGTTCTCGCAGATCCCACCGCACCTTTGCGCCGGCAACCGAGTTTTGTCATCCGTGGCCTGCATGAGCTTCCGGTCAGTTTCACTCCGGTCGGCCGATCACCATCCGGGGCGCGCTAGGATGCTCTTCCACAAGTCAACCGGCTCCCCTCGCAGGTGGGCCCGAATATGTCCTGCTCGTGGATCGTTGACCTCTTCGTAGAGCACCAGCGCGGCCTCCCATGATTCTTGGGCGCTCCGCTCCCCCAGGAACTGCAAGAGATGGCCTCGCCGGGCAAGGCCGTCCGCCTCTCCCCACCGGGAGCCCGCCGAACGCCGTGCCTCCAGGGAACGGTCGAGACAGTCCAGAGCCTCCTGATAGCTTCCACAAGCGATATGAACTTCGGCGATCTTGACCAAGGTCAGGCCTTGACCGTCGCGGTTTCCGATGTCCTCGAATATATTGAGGGATGTCTGGAGGGTGTGGAGGGCGTTATCGAATTGCTTCCAGCCGTGGTAGGCGTCGGCTATTGTGAAGAGGGCTGAAGCCTCGCCATGCCTGTCTCCCACTTTTAAGAAGATCGACAAGGCCTGGTTGGCATAGTAGAAGGCCTCTTTCAGCCGCCCCTGGTCGATGGCGAGGAATCCTGAGCCGGCCAGGGCCCACGCCTCGCCATGCCGGTCTCCGATGCTCCTGCGAATGGCCAGGGAGTGTTCGAACAGCTCCTGAGAGCGGTCATTTTGGCCCAGCCACCGGTAGGCGTCGGCAAGACTCGTCTCCACCCATCCCTCCGCGTAGGGGTTCTGGGCCATGCGCGCAGCCTGCTGCGCCAGCGTTGTCACGCCCACCCACAATTGCCCAGGGTTGCGGAGCAGACGAAGGTAGTCCCACAGCGACACGGCTATCTTCCATACCGCGTCATAGAGCCCGTACTCCATGGCCAAGCTGACGACGGACATAAAGTTCGGCGCCTCGATATCGAACCACCGCAAGGCCGCTTTGTCGTCGTTGAAGCTCATCGGAGTGCAGCCGGGTTCTGGTGGGTCAAGTTTGAGTGGGTTCAGCCGAAAAGGGGCCAAGGCTCTTCCCCCGGCGGCCGAGCTGTGCAGGTACCAGTCGGTCAGCCGCCGCACCGCGGACTCGCAGTTCATCCGGGACTCTTCGGCCTCCTGGCGTTCAACGGCGTACAAGCGCATCAGGTCGTGGAAACGGTAGCGGCCGCACCGCGCCGCTTCGACGAGATGAACGCCACTGAGCCTCTCGAGCAGGTGCCGGGCGCGTACGGTCGACACTCCCGCCAGTGCGGCGGCGGCCTCCACACTGAAGTGTGAGCCCTCGAATAAGCCGAGTAACCGGAATACATGTGCTTGAGCGGCGCAGAGGTCCTTATAGGACCACTCGAACACTGTGCGCACAGCCACGGAGTCGTCAGTGGCCAGCCCGTCCAGCCTCTGCTCCTTGGCCGTCAGTTCCTCCACCAACTCGCTGATGGGGCGATGCGGGTGGGCGGCGACGCGTTCGGCCGCGATCCTCAACGCCAACGGCAGATGCCCGCAAAGGTCCGCCAAAGCGGCCAGAGAAGCCGCTTCTGCCTCGGTTCGGGCCTCACCGACTGCCGTGCGCAGTACGGCCATCGACTCTTCCGCGGTCATCGACCCGATCCCAACCCGTTCGACACCGAACTGGATGGCCAGGCCGTTCAACCTGCGACGGCTCGTCACCACCACCCCGCATCCGCTGGAATTGGGTATCAGAGGCAGGACCTGCTCAGAGGAGGTGGCGTTGTCCAGCAGGATCAGGACCCTCCGGGTGGCCAGGACGGTGCGATAGATTCGTGCTCGTTGTTCCACTCCTTGAGGAATGTCCCGGGTCGGGACTCCGAGAGCGACGAGAAATTCCTCTAGAACGTCCTCCGGCTTGGCCGGCATCCTCTTTCTGGAATAACCATGCAGGTCAACGTAGAGCTGCCCGTCTGGATAGAGTCCTTCGCCTTGGGCGTTGATCTCATGGCCCAGACGTAGCGCGGCGGTGGTCTTGCCGGCGCCAGGAGGGCCGTCAATGGCCACGATCGCGGGATCATCCTGTGCCAGAACTTCGTGCATACGGCGTAGTTGAGGCACGCGACCCACGAAGCCGGCGAACGGCGCGGGTAGTTGAGCCGGTCCTGGTCCTGCTTCGACGGATGCCAATGCGATCAGTGTGCCACCCGCCTCGAGCACCTCATCGCAGCGTCTGGCGACCTCATCGGAGGGTGTTCTGCCGTTCTTAATCTTGCTCAGCCAGCTGGGGTGGTATCCCGCCAGCTTCGCCAAGCCACGCCACGACAGGTCACGCTTCGCCAGGAGGCGTTCCAACTCCGCAACGAACAGGGATGATGAGTTGTCCCTGACCTTTGGCATGGACTCTCCTAAGGATTCCTTCGCTCATCTTCGGTGGAATCCCGCGAGGGGGCGATGTTTCTCGGTTCAACTGTTCGCCGCATTCAAGGTCAGGCGACCTTGCCTTCCTGAGAGATGCGATGCCGTGAATATATCTTGACTCTGGAGGTCCTGTCGATCCAAGGTCGTTCAGGAATCGGGACGCGCGAGAACAGGCGCCGAGGGAAAAGGTGCACGTCGTGTCCACGCCGATCGAGAGGGCCGACTTCGAGGCGAGAGGACGGTCGCGCCCCTACGAGCTTGCGCTCCTCACAAAGGCGAGGCCCCGGACAGATCCGGCCACCACCGCCGGCCGGACCGCGGCGCATGCACCCTGGTTGACCTCTCGGCGCCGCCGACCCCGGTGCGGCCGCGCCCATCCTTGCGCTCCCGCCGCGGCCTGGGCAATCGCGTGATACGAGAAGCAACGCGCCTCGGTGGACGGCGGGCCGTGACGGTCTGTTTCCTCGAAGAGTCAACAGCATCAACGTTGTTCGCCTGCACCGCGAACGTCGAGACTTGGGTTACGTGTCGTAGACCGCCGGCCCGTGACATGTATTCCGTGATTGGCCGACGACATCGTGCCGAGAGATGGAGCTGCAACTTTTCGCACTGAATCGCACCAGATGGCCAGGTATGTTCCGGACTGCTGTCCCTCCCGTCGAGCGCGCGCTCTTCGGCTCGTCCCGTCCGCCGATGACATGGGGATGCGGCCGGCGCTTGGTCAGGATTTTTCACTAGGGACACGTTGACCGACTCGGGCACGAGTGGGAGACCGAGCGAGATTCGGTTCAGAGGAGATAGACCTTGACTACTCGCAACGGGGGAACCACCTCATCGGATGCTGCCCAGATGAGGGGACAGGGGCCGGGAATAGACTACGGATTCCGGCTCTCGGCGGTCGAGACAGTGGCTATCCGTTCCTTGCTCCCTGCGGACTCGCCACGAAGCATTCGAGAGGATCTTCAGCATGTGCGACTGCTGTCCGGCCTCGAGACCGCGCTGCCTCCGGTGATCGTCCATCGCCCCACCATGCGCATCGTGGACGGGATGCACCGACTGCGCGCCGCGGCACTGCGCGGAGACAAGACCATACGCGCGCGCTTCTTTGAAGGCGACGAGAGCGATGCCTTCGTGATCGCCGTCAGCGAGAACACCGCTCACGGCCTTCCGCTCTCCGCCGGCGAGCGCGCCGCGGCCGCCGACCGGGTCGTCCGGTCTCATCCGCACTGGTCTGATAGGGAGATCGCCAGGATTGCGGGACTGTCCGCGCGCGCGGTGAGCGACATCCGCCGTGCAGCATTCGCGGAGGGGAGCCAACCGATGGCGCGACTTGGACGTGATGGGCGCGTTCGTCCGCTGAACAGTTCCGATGGTCGAATCCGGGCGGCGAAGTTGATCGCAACGGCGCCGCATGCGTCTCTCCGGCAGATAGCACAACAGACGGGGATCTCACCCGGCACGGTGCGTGACGTGCGCGACCGGTTGAGAAGAGGGGAGGACCCCTTGCCGACTTCCCTGCGGTCCATCAGCGGCCGCTCCGCCCCCGGCTCTCAGAACCGGTCGGTTCCGCCGGACACACACGAGCAGACGGTCCCGTCCGGCCAGCGTAGAGCGCGTAGTCTTCGGCCGGAGCGTGGCCAAGGCCGCACGTCCCTGGAGATCCTCATCAAAGATCCGTCTCTCTGGTCGGCTGAGCGTGGCCGGCTCCTTCTCCGGTTGCTCAGCATCACCGCGTCCCTCACACCGTGCAGGAAGGAGTTGATCGAAGCGGTTCCCGGGCACTGCATCGGCTTGGTCTACCAGGTGGCCAAGGAGAGTGCCGCGGCCTGGGCGACGTTCGTCGATGATCTGGAACAGAGAGCGATGGGGGCGACGACAGGGACGGATGGATGACGACCCTGACCGCTCTGTCCGCGACGCCACATATGTGCAAGTGCGGGGTGACAGCAGTTGCACATGCGGAGGGTGGAGCCATGGATCTGTGAAGCGCACAGATCCCCTGATCGGTGGACTCGGAATCGGGTGTAAGGCACGGTCGGCCATCAGCCGGCCGAGTCCGATCGAGGCCGAGCCCACTAGAGCAAGCGCGAGACGGCCTGTGACATGGCGAAGGCCCCACCGCTCGTCGCCCTCCCGGACACAACGCGACCAGCTGGGCCCGGTGGGGCCCTGGCAGACCGATGGTGGAATCGCCATCGGCTGTTCCTGGCGGTTCTGGTGTCCGCCACAGCGATAAAAGCCGTCACAATGCTGGGATATCGTCCTGCGTGGCTCTACTATGGCGTCTTTGCCATGCCGCAGATCGCTGCCTGCTGGGCGCTACGTTCGCCACCGTGCCGGTGCTGCTCAAGGCGATCGCGGCGATGTCACGGAGGGCGTCGTCCGTATGGGCGACACCGTGCGGCGGCCGTTGAGGGCGTCCAGTCCGACCGTGCACGCTCTGCTCCGCCATCGGCAAGCGGCGGGGTTCGATGGGGCGCCGCGGGTGCGCGGCATCGACGAGCGCGGGCGCGCGGTGCTGTCCTTCTTGCCGGATGAAGCGGCGCCCCGCCCCCCTGAGGCCGCACGCGGTGAGCGACGAGACTCTGGTCCGGCTGGCCGTGCTGGTGCGCCGGTTGCAGGACGCCGCGCGCCTGCGGATGTTCTGCGACGCGTACGGCTTCTCCGCGCGTGAGCGGTGCCGGCTGCTCGAGGTGAGCAGCCTCCGGTTCGACCATTCGTACGTCGCGATGCGGGCGCGGGCGGAGCGGGACGGCGGCGGCTGGGCCCGCATGTGGCGGCAGGGCGCGGGCGAGCGCATCCGCAGAGCGGCGGCCCGGCTCGACGCCAACTGGGATGACCTTCATGCTCATCTCGGGTGACCGGCAGAGGTACGTGCTCGCTCGCCTGTGGCGCTCTGTTCGACCTTCTCCGGAGTGCTCGTGATATGAGGAACGTCGGCATCGCCGGACTCCTTTCTCGCCATCAGGCTGCTCGGCACACGGCCCATCACCATTACCGGCGAGAGGGAGACGTCGTGGGCGAGCGGTCGTCGTGGCGGACGCATGCGTCGGTGCGGTGACGGCTCCAGGTGTGGCGGCGGAGTGGCTGACCCGGCGCAGGTCGGCGGCGCGTGTGGCGCGACCGCGGTAGCAACTTGGGCCGTGCTCGGCGGGACGACCTTGAGAAGGGAAGGGGCCGACATGGCCCGCGCCCTGGAGTCGGACGACCTGACCGCCGCATGGGCGAGGCTGCCGCACCTGTGCGGATGCGATCCGTCCGGACCGACGCCGGAGGAGCTGGCCCGGGCGACGGTCGAGTCGATCGCGGAGAACACCTCGGACGCCTTGGTAGCCCCGCCGGCCTGGGGTGCGGTGGCCGGGGTGCCGGGGTTACTGGCGTACCGAGCTATCGACACGCTCGACGCCATGATCGGCCACCGGTCCGAGCGGTACGAGCGGTTCGGCTGAGCGGCCGCCCGTCCGGACGATGTGGCGACCTATGTCCCTGCCCGGATAACCGGGCTCTCGCAGATGGACTGGCATCAGCGCCCGCCGGCCGGAGTTGAGCTGGCGCCAGGTCGAGCCGCTCGCGGTGGCGGCGGATGAGGCCGGGCAGGTAGGACGGCGTCTGATGTGAGAACGGTTGCGCAACACGGTAGAACGGCGAATCGAAGCCTGTGGTACATAGGCTGATCTCGGTCAGCGGCCTTTTATGTGCGTACTGTCCTGGAGGACGTTCCGGCCGCTCGCCGCAGCGTCGACTCGAAAGGATAATTGTCGCAGATAGCGAGTTGACAATTTCGATCCAGCCGTGTAAATATCTGACATGCTATGACAAATAAGAAATGATTCACGCTAGCTGACCTGATGTGTGCATTTGACAACCCAATGGTATGGGGTGGCCACGATGTACAGCGGAGAAACGCAATCCCAGCTGCGAATAAAGATGGCGTTGGACCATGTTGAAGAGTTGTCGCCGCGTCAGCTCGAGGTTTTCACATTCTTCGGGCAGGGATTGTCGGCAAGGCAGATCGCGACCCGGATGAATATCACTGAGAACACCGTCAAACTGCATTCGGGACGAGTCCTCGTGGTGCTCGGCCTAGAGTCGCGATTGCAGGCGGGAATTGCAGCATATGCGTACTGTTACGGGTGTTCATGTGGCGGTGTGCGAACATGCCAGTGCAGCGCACCCGGACAATCTATGCGATGCGCCTCATGTCGCGAGCCCGATGGTCGACGACCAGCCTGAATCCAGCGGGCTATACTCCAGTGCAGTGAGAGAGAGGCCTTCTCGGACGCGCTGTGACGGAAGTGGGCCGCCGGTCTTTTAAGGTCGGCTTGACCTGCGATGAGCGGGCGTCGACGACACCAGTTCGCTTAGGGTGCGTTACCGCTCGGAGGTGGAAAGCGGCCGGAGCACTACTCCAAGCACTCGCTCCACTGGAACGTATCCGATCTGCCGGGAATCGAAGCTCTTCTCACGATTGTCACCGACCACCACCAGCTTCCCCGGAGGCACATGGGTATCCGGTACATGAGCCAGAGCCGGCGCTTGGTCTGATGGCACAGGGTCACCCGGCACGGCGACGACCCTCTTGATCATCCAATGGCGATCGGATATCACGACGGCTCCGGCCCTTCCTGGAATCGGTGAGCCGAGCCACTCGGCCCCGCGTGTTGGGCTTTCCACAACGACGACCTGTCCAGGAGCCAAGGATCGGTTCCGTTGTACGAGCACCCGATCGCCATCATGATAGGTCGGCTCCATGCTCACACCACGTACAGTCACCGCGACCAGGCTGCGCCCGAGGTATGTAGTGACAGCCGAGGCAAGGCTGAACGCCACGGTGAGCAATCCATAGACCAGGACCAATCCCGAAGCAGCGGTGGACAGCACGGCCACCATGGATGTCCACAGCAGCACCGTGGTGATTGTCAATGCAGCCTGGACGAGCAGCAAGCCGCACGCACGACTCCTGAAACTCCGTGGCGCCCGTGGCATCGGCCGCGCGTGCACCGAACCGAACGTCTGCGAATTCGGCCGTGTTGGACCAAAGGCCCCTTCTGCGGGCCCGGGCCCGGCATCGGTGGTCATTGCCCTCCTACGATCACCGTTTGGTTATCCGCCTGGGTTGATAGCCAGGAGTGTGCAGAGTCAACAAACGAGCGTATTGCCCAGCAGCCGACATGAGAGTCGCAGGGTCACACTGGTCGACGAAGCGCCCATCGGAGAAGACGTCAATGCTCGATACAAGCTGCCGAAAGCGCCACCAGCGTCTCGCCGTATGGCGGCCTGCGGTTCAATGATTCACCGTCGATCGTGAAGAACGTGAACTCACCGCGTATCGGTGGTGAGGGCGGAACAGTTCGACGACGTCATCCAACACGGTGACCATGCCGCCCAGCACGAGGCCGGCGAACAGGGCGACCACTGCTCCACCCCCGTCGACGGCTCCGTCCGACAGCGTGGTCACCGCGCCGATGGCCGCAACAGAGAGCAGCACGACGTTCCGTACGACGTGGCGCAACCCGAGAGGGGTCACTGAAGCGCCGAAACACCGGCAGTGAGCACGCACGCCTCCGCGCACAGCAAGCGCGATGCCGACGGCGAACGCCGCCAGCAACCCCACTGCGATCGCGAATCCTGTGATGACGATCCATGGACCCGGAGTCGCGAGCGTGACGCAGACCGAGAACTCAGCGCAGACCACAATGAACGCCACCGGCCGCACCAGTCTCGAGGGCAGAGTCTCCATGTCACGCACCGATACAACGAATGCGTCGAACGCGTCTCGCCCTTTTACCTTGCTGAAAGACGAAACAAGGAAGACCGTGCCGATCAAGCATCGGATTCCGATCGCCACGTACTGCATCAGAGCATCTCCCTTGAGGGCCATCTTGATGCCGTCGATACGGCCGCCGGCTACGGCACTTGAGCAGACCGGGACCCGTCCGCCTCACGAAACATACAACGCGGTGTACGCGGGGGAGAAGCTCAGGACGCCTACCAGAATGGACTATTGCTATCTATCTCTTCGTCTAACAATGTAGTCAAGGAAGTGCCGTGAGGCATCGTCTGACCACGTCAGGAGTGTGGAGATGTACCGGAAGCTGGAGCAACTCGGAACTGGCCTTCTCGGCCTGTTCGTGCCCAAAGTGGAGGCATCGGCCAGTGCCGCTAGCTGCGCGTGGAAGTCCTTCAGCTCGTGCTTCGAGTGCGGTGGCCGCCCGTGCACGTCATACTGCTGCACAGGCCTGGGATGCGACCACACGAGCTCGCGCTGCGGCTGATCTCCGGGTTCGTCCGCGCTCTCCTCGCCGGGGTCGAATAGCCGCGTTGCGCTGAGAGCCGGGCAGCTTCTCGGAGAGTTGTGTTGAAGTGCCTTCCGGGACGGGTGGTTTGGTGGCACGTCTCGCCGCCGCGCGCCGGAAGGCACCTTCAAAGTGCGCCCGTCACCCCGGTGTTCTTGGATTCTGATCGTGATCTGCACGAAGTGCGGCCGACGTGCTCATATTGGCGTCGCCACTGTGACCAGTGAAGGATCTCAGGATCCGCCCGGTGGAGAAATATACGACCAGGGCGAGGAGCCTCGCGACGGCTCCCCGATCGCCCAGCGCCGGCGACGTGTACGAACGCCCCCAGCGGCATCGCGCTGCAGGCCGGAGCAGCGATGAAAGGCCGACTCGCCGACGGTGGCGTTGCGCCGGATGAGCAGGCGATCAACGGATTCGTGCCAGGTGGGCTAGCTGCTTGCCTTGACGACATGTTCTGAATGCTCAGAACCACTAAGAAGAGTCCCGGCCATCCTCCGGGATGTACGGTCACCGGCTAGAGGAGGGTCCTGTGTCTTTCCTGGTTGCGGCGGTAATTCTGGTCGGAGTGCTTTGCGTACTCAACCTGATTCTCATGGTGGGAGTGATAAAGCGGCTCCGTGAACACACCGAGCTGCTGTCCGGCATGGACGGCAGAGGAGGACTCCGTCCCTCTATAGGAGTCGGCGACGAAGTAGGGCCCTTCTCCGCCTCCACGGTGGACGGGACAGAGTTGAGCCGGGCGTCGGTGACCGACGATACCGTGGTGGCGTTCTTCTCTCCGAACTGCCAGCCGTGCAGGGAGAAGCTTCCCAGGTTCGTGGAATACAGTAGGTCGCTGCCTCGCGGACGAGACCAGGCGGTGGCGGTCGTGATCAGCAGCGATCCCGGCGAAGCGATCGACTTCACCACCAAGCTGTCTCCCGCGGCCGTCGTGGTGGTGGAGGCCCCTGACGGTCCGGTGAGCAAGGCTTTCGAGGTCAAGGCGTACCCGACCCTGCTGCGTGTGGCGCCGGCCAACGGTCGGCTCGTGGTGACCGAAGAAGATGTGGAACTGCAGCAGCCGGCCACTGCCACAGCATGAGCTCTGGCCAGAGTCCAGTGAACGCCTCCGACGAAGCCGGCAGGGCCAGCGGTGCAAATGGCGCCTTGGATCAGCCCATGGGAGCCAGTGCCGCGATGCGCTGGATCATCGCTTCCTGCGTGCTCGTCACCAGGGCTGTGCCAGGCATGCTAGTGCTCTACATAGCCCTCACCCTGGCCGCGGGCGTGCTACCGGTGACGACCGCCTGGCTGACCAAGTCGATATTGGACGGTCTGGTTGGCGGCGGCTCCGTCAACGCGGTGATCGAGCTGACCGCAGGGCTCGCCGTAGCAGGCGTCATCACCGCGGTACTACCCCAGGCCAATCAGTACCTCCGGGCGGAGATGGATCGCCGCGTCGGCCTGCTCTCCCAGAACCGGTTGTTCACTGCCGTAGAAGGCTTCATCGGCATAGGGAATTTCGAGAATCCCTACTTTCTGGACCGGCTACGACTCGCGCAACAGGCCGGCAGCATGCCGAACCGGGTGGTGGACAGCGTCCTCGGCATCTTCCGAGGCCTGATCACGATCACAGGTTTTCTGGCTTCACTGCTACTGATCAGCCCGGTCATGACCTTTCTGCTTCTGTTATCAGGGGTGCCGACTCTGATCGCCGAGATCGCGCTGTCGAAGCGACGGGCCGGTATGTTCTGGAAGATCGGTCCGGTGGAGAGGCGAGAGTTCCTCTACCTTGAGCTCCTGTCGAGCGTTGAGGCCGCGAAAGAGATCCGTTTGTTCGGCATCGGCCCTCTGCTCAGAGAGCGTATGGTGCGGGACCGGCTTACGGCCAACGCGGCGAAGAGGGCGTTGGAGCGACGCGAGGTCACCATCCAGGCCGGATTAGGTGTGCTGACCTCGGTGATTTTCGCAGGAGGACTGTTCTGGGCAGTGGGAGCGGCACACGCCGGGCAGCTGACGGTCGGCGGGATCACGATTTTCGTGGCAGCGGTGGCGGGCCTGCAGACCGGACTGGCCACCCTGGCCAGAGACGTCTCAGTCTCGCACCACGGGTTGCTGATGTTCGGGCACTACATGGCCGTGGTCACGGCGCCTACCGATCTGCCGATGGCTCCGGCGGCGCCTTTGTTGCCGCCATTGCGGCAGGGAATCGAGTTGCGCAACGTGTGGTTCAGATACTCTGAGGCACACCCCTGGGTGCTACGCGGTGTCGATCTTCATATTCCTTACGGCAAGGCAATGGCCATCGTCGGGTTGAACGGCTCGGGCAAGTCGACTTTGATCAAGCTGTTGTGCAGGTTCTACGACCCGGTCCGTGGCTCCATTCTGTGGGACGGGGTCGATATTCGCGACATCGATGTAGGCGATCTGCGGAAGAGAATCGGCGCCGTTTTTCAAGACTATATGAGCTACAATATGACTGCCGCGGAGAATATTGGTCTCGGTGACGTTTCCCTGCTGCGTGACCGTAAGCGCATAGAGATCGCGGCGAAGCGCGCAGGGATCCACGGCAGGCTCGCGGAACTACCACACGGGTACGATACGCTCCTGTCCCGGATGTTCTTCATGGAATCTGAGAAGGAAGACCCGGAGACCGGCGTGGTCCTATCCGGCGGGCAGTGGCAACGACTTGCGCTGGCACGAGGACTTCTCCGAGATCAACCTGACCTGATGATTCTTGACGAACCCTCCGCAGGACTGGACGCCCAAGCGGAGTATGAAATACATGATTCGCTGCGGGAGCACCGAAAAGGGCGGACCAGCATTCTTGTCTCGCACCGGCTCGGCGCCGTACGTGATGCGGGCCTCATCGTCGTGCTCCGCGACGGACAGATCGTGGAAAGAGGCGACCATGCCACACTGATGGTCCGTGACGGGGAGTACGCGCGGTTGTTCGCGCTACAAGCGGCTGGTTACCACGACTCCGTGGCCACGGAGACGACGGTGGCGGTGAGGAGCGGGGGGTCATCATGAGCCCGGGACGCCACAGTGGTAGTGCTCCGCGAGCTCAGCGAATGGCGGACCCGTTCACCCGCGGGGACGTTCGCGCGCTGCGCCGCACTGCATCGGACCGTGAAGATGGATCGTCGCCGGCTGCCGTCGACAGGCGTCGCAGGTATCGTGGCTCCCTATTCGTCCGCAAGATACTGTTCGTCGGAATGCTGATTCTGTGGGGCCAGGCCTTCCTGCTTTGTATGCGCCAGGCATGGGGGTGGGGCTCCGCCTGCAGTGTTGCGGCACTGATACTTGGCCTCGTCATGATCGTCTCGGCATCGCTGGCTCACAGACTCGTCACGGTGACAGTGCGAGGAGAGAGCATGGCGCCCACCTACCATGACGGCGACCAGGTCATCGTGCGTCGAGGTCAAGCCCCGCAGGTAGGGCAGGTCGTCATAGTGGAGCAGCCGGACGCTGACCATGAATGGCGTGAACCACCATTGCCAACGAATGCGGGAGCGGCATTGGTGGTCCAACGGAACTGGATGATCAAACGTGTGGCCGCCACCGCGGGTGCCCTTGTTCCCCGCGCCCGGATCCCTGCTCTGGCGAAGGTGTCCGAGGAGGTCGTCCCGCAAGGCAAAATGGTCCTCCTGGGGGATAACCGAAGTGCCAGCTATGACTCTCGGCACGTGGGCTACTTTCCTGCGGAACGCATATTGGGGATCATTCGATAGTTCACTGCAGCGATTTGTCACAGCCGTCACGTCCACATATCCCATCACGGGTAGAAGGAGGAACGATAATGCTGCGCCAAATCGAGACCATGGGAACGGCTCTCCTGGGGTTGTTCGTTCCCAAAGTCGACGCAGGAGCATGTGGCACTTGGGGCTGGAAGTACTTCGCCAACGGCTGTCAAGGGTGCGACGCCTACGTCGGCGGAATCTACTGCCAGGAGGCCTGCTGGGGGTGGTGCGCTAGTGGCTGCGGATGCGATCAGTCCAAGAACCGATGCGACTGGGGCGCGCGCTGCAGGCCATAGCCGCCCACCTTCGGGTGCTATGTAGACGCTGAAACGGAGCAACATCGTCCGGGGCTTCGCCCGTGTCCTGCAGCCCTGGAGGGCCCGGGCCACGGTCGGCCTGCCGTCCCCGCCGCCGCTCACCGTCCGCCAGGCCACCCACTGGTTCCTGCGCAACCCGATGACCTCGACACCCACGAGCGACAGCACCTACGGGCGCTGACCGCAGCCCGCCCACCCCTGGCCGCCGTCCGCGACCACGTCCGGGCCTTCGCCGACATGATGAACCTTCGTGGCGGCCGCCTCGAGCGGTGGATGAACCAGGCTCAGGCCGATGACCTGCCCGAACTGCACAACTCTTTCCTCACCGGCTTACGCCGCGACTACGATGCCGCCTTGGCCGGCCTAACCCTGCCTCACAACTCGGGACGGTCGAAGGCCACGTCAACCGCATCAAAATCTCAAACGCCAGATGTTCGGCCGAGCCAACCCCGACCTCCTGCGCGAACGCGTCCCCCTCGCCGACCGACGAGGTCGACCTCACGAAATCAGTGCCAGAGCCGGTTTTCACGTGTCGTGCCGTCGACAGAGGACTCTCGGGAGCGGAGGCCTGTTCCCGTTCTGTGACCGCTGTACGACACACCTCCTCCTCGCCTTCCGCGTGATCCAGCGGTCCAGAAGTGCATTCGGCCCACCGGTTCCAGGAGCCGGTGCCCGCGCTCGGCATGAGCGGCTTGGCCGCTCGTTTCCGATCTGGGGCGTTATCGACCGTTTTTCCCGCAGCGTCCTCGGGGTTCGGACTCCTGGAGTCGAGCATTGATCGGGCGCATCCCCTGATCGGGGGTCATACCGCTCCTCTCACGGTTTCTCCTGGTCATAGGGAATGCTGAGGCGCCCACTCCACTGGCGATCCGCCTACCCCTTACGCGACGAGTCAGGACGCGCCGCCCAGCCCGACACCGCCACTCCGTGAGCGGGTCTGCGGACCTGTGCTGAACCGGCCTTGAATGTCCAGTATCGATGTTAAGATGAAATGGTATCGTATTGGCGGCATTCGTGATTGCCGGTGACCCTTCGCCAGTGAACGGATATGGGGATGACGGTTCCCGGCGGGGCCCAATATGAGAGGAGTAGGGAGATCAAGACGGCAGTCGTCCGACCCGAAGGCGAGTTACCCGGCGATGAGAGCGCTCGAAAAGGGGTGCGTTCGCGCATCCAGAAGTCATGGTCGATATTATGGGCTTCACATAGGCCCTTTGCCGCAGTCCTCGTCGTGGCAGCGGCCCTTCGAGTCGTCACCATGCTGGGCTATCAACCCCCAAGACTATACTGGTACGACTCTTTCACATACCTGAACGTCACCCTTCACCTCAGGCCCGCGGCGGGATATCAGCCCGGGGGTTTTCAACCGAGCGGTTATCCTATCTTTCTCTGGGCGCTGCAACCGTTCCACAGTATCGTGCTGGTCGGGGTGATCCAGCATTTAATGGGTTTGGCCGTGGGCGGGATGACATACCTGGTCCTGCGTCGCCGTTCAGTGCCCGCATGGGGCGCGATAGCCGCAACCTTGCCCGCACTGTTCGATGCTTCCTTCCTGCGCCTTGAACATGGGATTCTGCCCGATGCACTGTTCATCTTCCTGGTGATGAGTGCGGTCACCGTGGCGCTGTGGTCGCCGAACCTGTCGATGCGGACCGCGGTCGGCGTAGGCCTGCTCCTCGCGGCGGCTACGTTGGTGCGGACGATCGGTCTGCCACTGCTCGTCGTTTTCGCGTTCTACGTGGCGGTACAAAGGATCGGCTGGCGCCGACTGGCCGCCTTGATCGTGGCCGGACTGCTGCCCCTGGCCATGTACGCCTGTTGGTTCCGGGCAGATCGGGGGAGATTCGGCCTCGCCGACGGTGACGGGGTCGCCCTGTGGGCGCGCACCATGACATTCGCGGACTGCTCGGTCATCAAGCCATCGACAGCCGAAGAGCATTTGTGTCCCAATGGTGCGAGACAGGACGCTGCCGGGGAATATGTGTGGGATCCGAAGTCGGCGATCAACCAGGCGCCGGGCGGGTTGGCCGACAACAACGATATGGCCCGATCCTTCGCGGTACGCGCCATCGCCGCTCAGCCACTGGACTATCTCCTGGACGTCCTGCACGACGTCTCGCTGGCTTTCGCTTTCCCCCCCGCGCGTCATCCTCTCCGTATCAAACCGGCCTTCGGTTTCGCACGCGGGTGTGCGCCACTGCCTGACAATTCCCAGATCTCCGAAGCGCGCAGAAAGTACGATCCGGAAATTTACGGGCAGTGCTCCGTCGAGCCGTACGCGAGTTTTATGATCGCTTACCAGTATCCTGCCTACCTGCCGGGCCCGCTACTTGCCGTGATCCTGCTCGTAGGTGCGGCAGGAGTTTTCCGGCGGCCGCGTTCGGTGTGGCTCCCATGGGCAGTCGGAGGCGTCCTGCTCGTGGCCCCCGTGGCGGTACTCGATTTCGACCACCGTTACGTGCTGCCGACCGTTCCCTTTGCGTGTCTCGCCGCTGCCTTAGGGATCAACGAACTGCGCAGGAAGGGCCGGGGATCGGCGCAGAACGATTCTGTGCCCATGTCCGACTCCCCGCACAATCGAACCTGATACGCAGGGTTCGCCTGCCAAGAAGAAGTCCGGTTCCCCGTCAAAGGACACCCGGCAGTAGCAGTGCCATGACGATATCGCGTCGCAACGCGGAATGCCGATCGAGCTCGTCCCGGTAGGCCGGGCGCATTCTTCGGGTATCGCGCGCTTGCCCGCACCGCGTCGGCCGCCGCAATCTTCCACTTTTTTTGATCTCTGGGCCGACCTGGGACGGATGATATTCCAGTGACGGCTCGTACGGCTGGGCGGATGTGGATTCGGCCACCGCAAGATCAATGGTTTCCGTACGGACAGTCCAACGATCCACCCAGGAGGAGGCCGGCTAGGACACCCCGCCCGCGTCTCGGACCGCCAGTATGGTGCGCCAGCCGTCGAACATGTCGCCGAAGCGGAGGCGAGCAGATGGGACGCGGGCACTCCGGGGGAAGCGCGGCTTCGGGTAATCCTCCGCGCGCACATCGAGCGGCATGGCGCCGCGGCTGACGGGCGGTTGTTTCGCACTGCGACCGGCGGCGTCTTATGAGTCGTTCCGGGTCCGTCTCTCCCTCCCAGGAGGTCTGCTCCCGCCCAAGATCACGATGCGGAGGCACGACTCCAGCTCTTGCCGCCCATCTTCATCCAGTTCGAGCGGAGGCTCAGACCGGGCTGCCCAGGTACAAGGGCCTCCAGTCAAGCCCCGAACCCCAGGCGGCCTCCGAACGTGCCCAGCCTGTGGCCGTGCTCGTGGTGGATCGCGCGCCTTCGCGGCGTCTGCACGGATGAGTCGGGGCCACTAACCAGCAAATTGGTTATATGGCGGGAAGTGGGTACGAACATCGCACGTTTGACGGACCCGGTCCAGGTCAGCAGCCAGACCGACCTGCCATCCGAGAGGACCCTCGATGACGACCGCGAATCAGGCCGGCCGGCGGCTGGAGGGTGCGGCACGGCGAATTGCCGACCATCCCGTTCTGGAGAAACTCGCCAGAGTCGGATTCGCCGCCCGCGGCGTCCTATACGCGATCATCGGGCTGGCCGCCCTCCAGATCGCCTACGGCAGAGGTGGGGAGGCCGACAAGAGCACTGCGATCCACATCGTGCGCGACGCGCCTCTCGGTGACACTCTGCTCTGGGTCATGGCCGTCGGCCTGGCCGCATTGACGATCTGGCACGTCTCCGAGGCCATCTGGGGTCGGCCCGAGGTCCATTACCGCGTCGAGTCCATCGCCAAGGCCGCCGTCTACATCGCCCTTGTGTTCTCGATGGTGGCCCTGCTCACCCACAACAAGGCCGCCTCCTCGACCGACAGCCAGTCGCAGGATGCCGCCAAGGCGCTGTTCGACCTGCCCGGTGGCCAGATCCTGGTCGCCCTGATAGCGCTTGTCTTGATCGGCTTCGGCGTGTCCTGGATTCACGAGGGGTGGGCCGGGAAGTTCATGCGGGACATGCACGTGGCCGAGCCGCGGGCCCACGCTCTAGTGGTCAACATCGGCAAGGTCGGCTATGTCGCCCGTGGCGTCATCGCTATCGCCGCCGGCGCGCTGATCGGCAAGGCGGCCCTCACCTACGACCCCGACAAGGCGGTCGGCATCGACGGCGCGCTCAAGTCGCTCGCTGATACCCCGATCGGTCCATGGCTGCTCGTCGTGATCGCTGTCGGCTTGGTGCTGTTCGCCGTTTACTGCTTCGCGGAGGCCCGCTGGCACCGGGTGTGAGCCGTACGGCGTGCGAGTGCGGTGGCGGGCGGGCGCGGTCACGGGGTGGCGTTGCCGGTGGCCCAGGCCCAGGCGGCGATGCCGACGCGGTTCCGGGCCCCGAGCCTGCGCTGGATGCCGGCGATGTGGTTCTTGACCGTGCCGGGCGAGATGAACAGGGCGGTCGCGATCCCGGCGTTGGTGTGACCTTGGGCGACCAGGCGGGTGATCTGGACTTCGCGATCGGTGAGCCGCGTGCGGTTGGTGCCATCGATGCGGTCGGACGCGGGCCGCGGTGGCGTGGTGAAGGCGCGCAGGAGCCGTACGGTGATCTGCGGGCTGATGAGGGTGTCACCGGACATGGCCGCGCGGACGGCTTCGGCGAGCAGGGTGGGGCTGGAGCGTTTCAGCAGGAAGCCGCAGGCCCCGTTGCGCAGTGCGGTGTGGACGTAGTCGTCGAGGTCGAAGGTGGTGACGACCACGACGCGGATCGGGTCGTCCACCTGTGGCCCGGCGAGCAGGCGGGTCACCTCGAGCCCGTCGACGCGGGGCATCCGGATGTCGGCGAGCACCACGTCAGGGCGCAGATGGCGAGCCTGTTCGACGGCGGTCGCCCCGCAGGCGGCCTCGGCGACGACGGTCATGTCCGGCTGGGCGTCAAGGATGATCCGGAACGCGCTGCGGATGTTCTCCTGGTCGTCGGCGACCAGAACGCGGATCGCCCCGCCGGTCATGCCGTCACCGGCCGGATGTCCTCGCCGTGGAGCGAGGCGGCCAGCGGAATGGTGGCGGTGACACGCCATCCGTGCGGAGCATGGGGGCCGGCGGCCAGCTCGCCGCCGAGCGCTTCGACGCGTTCGGTCAGGCCGGCCAGGCCGAACCCGCCGCCGCGGCCCGCGGTGCCGAGCACGTGGGCGGTGGATGCGGGTCCGGTTCGAGCGTCGCCGGATGCGGGTCCGGTTCGAGCGTCGTCTGTCACGGTGACCTCCAGGGCGCCCCCGGTGAGATCACCCACGATACGGCGGACGGTGACCTCCACCCGGCTCGCCGTCACCGCGTGGCGGCGCACGTTGGTCAGTGCCTCCACGACGATCCGGTACGCCGTGGCGGCCACTTCCCGGGGCAGGACGCCAGCCGACCATCCAGCCGGTCGCAGAGCTCGCCGCTCGGTGTTCA
Source organism: Sphaerisporangium sp. NPDC004334 (assembly GCF_053602655.1). Lineage (NCBI taxonomy): Bacteria > Bacillati > Actinomycetota > Actinomycetes > Streptosporangiales > Streptosporangiaceae > Sphaerisporangium > Sphaerisporangium sp. NPDC004334. The sequence continues at coordinate 240,139 of NZ_JBSGDZ010000004.1, read as the reverse complement.
CCGCTGAGCAGCAGGACGCCGGCGGTCGCGGCCAGCGACACGATGCCCGCCCCGCCGGTGACCGCCGCGATCCGGCGGCCGTCGTACGGCCAGGCGGCGAGCACCCCGAGCGCGGCCGCCATCGTCAAGGACATCGGCAGCGTGGCCGGCGGGCCGTACGCGAGCGCGGTGACGATTCCGGTCAGCGCCACCAGGACCGCGGCGGCCGCACCGGCCCGGCGGCGCCACCGCGGGGCTCCGCTGAGTCGTGTGCGCATACCCCCGAGCCTAGGTACCCAGCCGTTCTCCCGGCCTGTGCCGAACGGCACATTCACCCGTCCGAATCCCCCTCGGCCATGCCGTTCGGCACATGGGCCGACGGCCCATGTCTCCTCGACGCTGAATCCAGGAGGTGTCCTTCACAGGGCCGCGGACAAGGGTTCGTGCCGCCTGGGATGCCTGCGGGCGCGGGTGCGTCCGGACGTTATGCCGGAACAAGATCAATGGGATGTGATGGGGAGATGCTCCGCTGGTGGAGGTACTGGCCGGCCTGGTCGGGATACGTGGCGGCCGCGTGGTCGCTGTCGTATGGGGCGCTCGGGCTCTTCTGGGCGCTGGGCGGCGGCGGTTTTCCGTTCGCGTCGGTCGACGACGAGCATGCGACGGGTTCGATCCTTGAGGGCGGGCAGGTCGGGATCGTCGCTCCGGCCATGGCCGTCATCGGACTGGTCGGCGCGATGGTCGCGATGGCGATGGCCAGGGCATGGGGACGAGGCGGCACCCGTACGGCACTGGTCGTCTTCGGCTGGGCCCTGGCCGGAACGCTCGCCCTGGTGATCCCTGACTACACCCTGCTCGTGCTGGTGGCCTTCGCCCCGGTGCTGCTGGTGTTCGCCTTCACCGGGGTGCCGGGGCCGCAGGACGGCATCGGGGACATCCTGTACTGGCATCGGGTGAACCTGATCGTCGTCTTCGCCGGTGGCCTGCTGTGGGCCCTGGCGACCCTCGCCTACCAGAGGCGTACCAGGCGGGCGTGCGCGCATTGCGGCCGGTGGGGCGTGGTGACCGGGCGGTGGACCACGCCGGACGCGGCGCGCCGCTGGGGCCGATGGGCCGTCTACGTGGCGTGCGCCGCGCCCGTGCCGTACGAGGTCACCAGAATCGCCTGGTATTTCGGAATTCCGCTCGGCATCCCCGAGGACTTCGCGCGGATGATGCGGGAGACGCCCGGCATGCTGGAGGTGGGACTCGGCTGCGCCATCGCGTCGATCTGCGGATGTGCCCTCACCCACGGCCTCGTCCACCGGTGGGGCGAGGTCTACCCACGCTGGGTCTGGTTCAAGGCGGGCCGGCGAGTTCCGCCGGCGCTCGCCGTGATCCCCGCATCCGTCATCGCGGTCGTCCTGATACCCGCCGGCCTGATGAACGTCCGGATGGGCGTCGACCTCGCCTCGTGGGGCGCCAACGCGCCGAGCATGCCGTGGATCGTGTGGGGCGCCGCACTCGGCGCCGCCGCCTGCGCCTACGCCCTGCGCCGGCGCGGAACCTGCCGCCACTGCCAGGCGGCCGAGGACTTCGATCGGTGTCTGCGGGAGGGCGATCAGATGCGGCTCTGACGGGCCGCCGCCGGTCGCCACCGTCGCATGGGGGGTACTGCTCACCGCCAAGTGGGCGGTCAGCCTGACCGGGCCGCTGTGGGTCGCCACCGCCGCTACCGCCACCGCCGCCGCCACCGCCGCCGCGGCGGTCGGCAGGAACAGACTCATCTCGGCGACGCCCAGCGCCGGCCCGTCGGCAGGTTCACCACTCGCAGATCCGGTCCGGCCAAGGCCATCGCCTCCGAGGCGGTGCCGGTGGTGCGGAACAGCACCGAGAGTGGATCACGCCCGTGTGCGTCGTGCACCGGGATCAGCACCTCCGCGCCGACCGCGCATGCCCCGGCCACCGCCTGGGCGGGGCCCATCACCAGGCGCGGCCCGAACAGCGGTCGCAGGCCGTTCACCGGGAGCAGTGCCACGTCCACCGGAGGATGCTCGGTCCGGTACCGCTCCAGCGGCGCCACCTCGGCGATCTCTCCGCCGAAGAACACGCGCGTACCGGCCGTGCTGAACACGTAGGCGTTGTTGGGCCACACCAGAGTCCGCCCCGCGGGAACGACCTGCATCGACACCCCGGATGCGATCTCACGTACCTGCCCCCAGCGAACGTGCTCGGCATGCCGGAACCCCAGAGCTCTGGCCCGGCGCGCCATACGTGAGGTGGGCACGTACACCGGTGTGGAGCCCTTGCCCGGGAGCATGCGTAGCGCACGGAGATCCCAGTGGTTGGCGGCCAGGTTGGTGACGACGACGGCGGCCAGCGGCGGCAGATCGGTGATGCGCAACCCGAGCGGCTCGCCTCGGCGCAGGAACCATCGATCGATGAACCACGGGTCGGTGAGCACCGCGTGGCCGTTCAGTTCGAGAAGTACGCAGGAGTTGACCACTCGCGTCACCGCGAAGGATTGCTTGATCATGCGGTGAACGGTGCCGCTTAATGTACACATGAAGTCAAGCGGGGACCTGACCATCGGCGAGTTGGCAGAACGCTTCGAACTGGCCACACACGTGCTGCGGTACTGGGAGAGCAGGGGCCTGATCGAGCCCGCGCGGCGCGTGGGCGGGCAACGTCGCTACGGACAGGACGCTCTGGTGCGGGTGACGCTGATCCAGATGGCGAAGGAGGCGGGTCTCGGATTGCGAGAGCTGAGCACTTTGCTGTCCACACCGGATCCCATGGATCACCGAGAGCTCTTGCGTGACCATGTCACCCGACTGGAGCAGCGCATCACGCGGGCACGCGCGGCCAAGGACCTGATCGAGCACGCCCTCGCCTGCCCTCGCAGCTTCGCCGACTGCGAGCACGCCCGTGAGCAGATCGCGGCTCGTATCCCGCCCGGCCACCCGCACCGTGGCCCCGACACGTATTGATGCCTGGAGCGAAGTGTCACCACACGCTCCAGGCAGGGGCTCCGGCTCTGCGAGTCGGGTACATCAGGGCATCGTCCATCGGACGAGGTGGTGCGGCTTGCGCTGCCTGAGCCGTCGAGTCGCCGCTCGACGGCCCAGGTCGACTCAGGTCAGGCTTGCTCCTCAGGGCCGGGAAAAGCGAACGCCTCCAGGTCCTCGGTCGGCCAGAGCCGGTTCGCGTGACCTGCTCGAGGGCGAGGGTGGGCTCCACCCGTTGCGTGGTGCTCAGCGGACGGTGACCCGGTCGCCGGCCGGTGCGTTGACCGGCGAGTTCTTCACCAGGTAGGTGGCCAGGGCCCCTCTGTCGTCCGGGCCTCCGCGATAGACGCTGGCGACTCCGGGCCATCGGGGGAACCCTTCGTAGCCGCCCACCAGGACGTAGTTGGCCGCGATTCTGATGACCTGGTCGTCGGTCACCGGGACGCCGTTCAACGTCATCTCGGTGACAGCGCCGCCCTCCAACGTGTAGCGGAGCGAGGACGACGGCGTGAGCACCCAGCCGTCCGCGTTCGGGTGGGCGAGGACGGACTTCAGCGCGGCGCCGGTGACCTCCCACACGTCCACCGCGAATCCGGCAGGAAGCGTCGCGAACACCTCCTCGTAGGTGACCGGGCCCGCGTCGAGGTCGAGGTGGAATCCGTACCTGCTGACCAGGGCGGCCTCCGCGCCCGACCGGGCCTGAACGGCGTCGAGGTCGGCATCGGCGACCAGTTCGGCCAACGGGCCGCCGCTGGGCGTGCGAACGATGGGCTCGGAGGTTTCGCCGAAGGTGTCGTCCGCGTCGGGTATGCCGCACTTGAAGTAGTAGAGCGTGTTCGACGTGAGACCGTCGGGCTGCCGGAGCTCGATCTGGACCGACGTCTGACCTGATGTCGGTGTCTCGACGTCCCATTCCCAGTCGAGCGTCGCGAGCAGGGCTGTGAAGCTGCCGTTGTGCTTGGTGGGGGATTTGAGGCCTTTCCATTGCTCGGTGCCGACGATGCGGTATTGGATGAGTTGCAGGCCCGGAGGGAGTCCTTCGAAGGTTCCGTAGACATTGAAGGTCACGGGACACTTCGTCGCAGTGGTCCGCTCGAATGAGAGGGTGAGTTTCTGTACTGGATTGTCGGCCGATGCGAGCGGGGTGGAAGCCGTACCTGAGAAGGATCGCCGGGATGCGGCTTGCGCGGAGGGGACGAAAGCACCGGATGCCAGGATCGCGACGCTCGCCAGCCTGCCGATACGACGCCCAGCCCTACTGGGTGATCCCACAGTCTTCCCATCTGTCGATGACGACAAGGATGAGCGGAGACTAGCGACGCCGGCCGACAATTCCGCGCGCCGAATCAACGGAACGTTCACGAGAGAACCGGCCGCGGCTCCCGGCGCTCCGGCCAGTGCGTCGCACCGTTCCCGTATCTCGCCGCGACGGCATTCGGGAAGGCTCGCCGCGACGGCATTCGGGAGGCTTACGGCATGCCGGTCGGGTCAGGTGCTCTCGACGGGATCGGAGGCGTGCCCGCCGTTCTCCTCGTGCGAGGCCGTGTGTCGCGCGGCCGGTACCACGATCTCTTCGGTGTCCTTGTCACGCGTCACCCAGAGATGGACGAGCGCGCCGACGAACAGCACGATCGAGGTCCACTGGTTGATCCGCAGCCCCAGGAACGTGACCGCGTGGTCCACTCCGCCCACCGGGTCGATGCGCAGCCCTTCGATCCAGAACCGCCCGAAGGTGTACCCGGCGACGTAGAGGGCGAACAGGCGGCCGTGGCGCAGCGTGAACCGCCTGCCGGCCGTGATCAGTGCGAAACCGAGCGCCGCGTCCCACAGCGACTCGTACAGGAACGTCGGATGGTAGAGCACGCCTGGCTCGCCGCCGTGCGCCTGGTCGATCTCCAGGCCCCACGGCAACGTGGTCGGACCGCCGTACAGCTCCTGGTTGAACCAGTTGCCCCAGCGGGCGATCGCCTGCCCGAACGCGATGGTGGGCGCGACCGTGTCGGCCACGGCGCCCAGAGACAGCCCCCGGCGGCGGCAGGCCAGCCACATGCCCACGCCTCCCAGGGCGACCGCGCCCCAGATGCTGAGCCCGCCCTCCCAGATGAACAGCACCCGGTAGGGCTCCTTGATCGCGCGCGGGCCGAAGTAGGTCTGCCAGTCGGTGATGACGTGGTAGAGGCGAGCGCCGATCAGTCCGAAGATCACTGCGGGGAGCGCGAGGTCGCTGATCGTGCCCTTCTCGCCGCCGCGGGCGCGCCAGCGGCGCTCGCTGAGCCAGATGCCGAAGAGGATCGCGACGACGAAGCACAATGCGTAGGCCCGGATCGGGATGAATCCGAGATACCAGACCCCCTCGGAAGGGCTCGGAATCGAGGCAAGGGGCATGCCGGTGAGGCTAGTGAACCTGCAGCCGCTTGGCCGCCGTCGTGACCTGATCGCAAACTTCTACGGCGTGACGGCGCCGCTGGTCATGCGCGAGCTGCCCGGGTCACGACCCGACCCGGGCTTACCAGGGCCGGACGGCTCGTCGATCAGTAGGCGCACTGCACCACGACGTCGTCGAGATCGACCTGGGCGGCGTGCCAGTACGGCTGCCGCTGCACTACGGCGAATCGCAGGACGACGTCGGAGCGCTGGGCCGTCCAGCTCACCGTCTGCTGTTCCCAGCCGTGGATCCAGTCCTGGGTGATCGACTTCAGTGCGATGTACGTCCACGTGTCAGGATCGATCACCTCGAGGTTGAACTGGGCCCATTCTCCCCACAGCTCCGTCCAGACGCCGGCGGTGCAGCGTGCCCCCGGGTGGAGGCTCACCGGGGTGAGGTGGATGGTCCGCCCGAGCGCGCACCAGTCGCCGCCGGTGTAGGCCATCATGCTGGCCCACCCGCTGCCGGTACGCGGCGTGCTCGACGAGCCGCCGAACGACGGGCCGCTGCAGCCGCCGTTCACGGTGAACGTCCATCTGGACGCGGGATTCGTCGACGGCTCGAACCCGTCGGTGAGCTGCCAGACCCCCGCGGACGCGGGCCCGGCGGGCACGAGAACCGCTGCGGCGGCGATGACCGCCGCCATCAACGCGCGCGACAGTGCTGAGCGCATGAATGAACTCCCACGTCTCGAGTCGGAACCAGGAAAGCAAGGTGAATGGTCCGCGTCGAGAGGGCGCCACTCGCGACGACATTGTCATTCTGGCGGCTGTCGCGGGAGTGTCAATGAAGGGGCGGCCAGATCTTTGTGGGGTGCGAAATCGGCCACGCGGGCAGCCGGTCGCCGAAAAGCGGCTCCGAAACATTCACGGCGGTTATCCGGCGGATGACGTGCTCGCTCCGGTGAGCACAGTGGAAGTGCGTGTCACCGCGAGCGAGAAATTTCTATGACAAGCCTTGCTGCGATGTGGCGATATTCGTCAGTGCGAGACCGGCGCGGCGTACCCGGCGGGCGGCACCGAGACGTGGCGCCTGAAATGGCGGGCCGGGTGCGCCTGGTCGTGGAATCCGACCTCGACGGCCACTTCGGCCGGTGGTTCGCCTTTATCCGCGAGGTCGATCGGCTGGTGGCCTCCATCGGAGCAGACGTTCCAGAGCCTTTTCGGAGGCCGACCCCGGCTCGGTGGTGTAGATGTAGAGGATCTGATCGTCGGTACCGGAGACGGGGAAGGCCTCGTACGCGACCGTCAGTTCGCCGACCAGCGGGTGCCGGTACCGTTTGTGCCCGCGCCGATGCTGCACCACGTCGTGTGCCGACCACCATGTGGCGAACTCCGGCGAGGCCGCCGACAGTTCCTCGATCAGCGCCGCGAGCCGGGGGTCGTGCGGGAACAGGCCGACCTGCCGGCGCAGTGACGCGACGTTGTCCCGGGCGACCTCCTCCCACTCGACGTACCTTTCGCGGGCGAGCGGGTCGAGGAACACCCAGCGCGCGTGGTTGCGTTCGTCCGGGGGGCGCGCGTCGAAGTCGACCATGAGCCTGCGCGCGCCTTCGTTGGTGCCGACGATCGCCAGGCAGCGTCCCAGGATGAACGCCGGCGTGCGGATCGAGTCGAGCACCCATCGCATCGCGGGACGCGGCTCCGGCGATTCGATCAGGCCTGTCCGGTCGTCCGGACCCCGGACGAGGTTCACCATGTGTGCGTACTCGTCGTCACTGAGGCGAAGTGTGCGGCCGACGCCTGCGAGGATGTGGTCCGACGGCGAGACGCGGCCCTGCTCGAAGCGGATGTAGTAGTCGACGCTCACGCCGACGAGGTGGGCGACCTCCTCCCGCCGGAGTCCTTCGACGCGCCGCGCGGTGACGCCTTCGGAGATCCCCGCCTCCTGCGGGGTCACCCGTGCTCGCCGGGCGCGGAGGAACTCGCGCAACGGTTCGTTCGTAGGCACCTTCGTCATTATCCAGGAGCCGAAGGGGGGCCTCCCCGACCCCCTGTTGCCGGGACCGACCGTCCCGCGAAGCCTTCCTGAGCAGGCCGCCCGGCTGGTCGACTGGGCGCCGGGTCACGCACGAGCCATAGGAAGGGGCCGGACATGCCGACCATGCCGACCATGAAGGCCGCAGTCGTCGGCGAGGTGAACGCTCCGTGGGTGCTGCAGGACGTTCCGATGCCGGAGGCCAGGTCGCATCAGGTGCTCGTGAAGATCCACGCGTGCGGGGTGTGCTACACCGACGCTCTGCTCGCGCAGGGTGTCCTGTCGCTCCGGCCCTTCCCGATGGTGCTCGGGCACGAGGGCGTCGGCGAGGTGGTCGCCGTCGGTGAAGGGGTGACGTCGCGGGTCGTGGGAGATCGCGTCGGCCTGCCGATCACCCAGAGGCCGTGCGGCAGGTGTGCGTTCTGCCGGGAGCGCCATCCCGACAGCTTCGTCACGGCGAACAACTGTGTCGCTCCGGTGCTGACCGGGGTGAACGTGGACGGTGGGCAGGCGGAGTACATCGCCGTTGACGCAGAAGGGACCGTGCTCCTGCCCGATGGGCTCTCGTACGAGTCGGCGGCGCCGACGGTGTGCGCCGGCTACACGGTGTGGGCCGCGCTCCGCCGTGCCGATGCCAAGCCGGGCGCGCGAGTCGCCGTGCTGGGCATCGGAGGGGTCGGGCACCTCGGGATCCAGTTCGCGAAGGCGGCCGGGTACCACGTCATCGCGATGACCCGCTCTCCCGACAAGCACGAACTGGCCCGGCGGCTCGGCGCCGACGACGTCGTGTCCGACGGTGCGGGTTTGAAAGCCGCGGGAGGCGCCGATGTACTCCTGCACACCGCGCCGACGCACGGTCCCGCGGTCGACGCGCTCAAGGGGTTGCGCCCGTGGGGCAAGCTCGTGCTCATGGGGATCTCGGCCGAGGCCACCTTTCCCCTTCCGGCCCTCGCCGTCACGAGCCACGCTTTCGAGATCGTCGGCTCGGCGCACAACGGGCCGGAGTACCTCGCCGAGGCGCTGCGGATGGTCGCCCGCGGTCAGGTCGCACCGATGATCGAGATCTTCCCGAAGGAGAGGGTGGGGGAGGCCTACGAACGCCTCCTCAAGGGCCAGTTGAGGTTCCGCGCCGTCGTCACGTACTGACACCATCGTGAGCGGACCACCTGCGCCTGGAGCAGACCGCTGCGGCGGTCTCAGGCCGGACGCAGGTAGGAGCGCATCAGAGCGGTGATCCCCTCGGGAGCGGTTCCGGGTGTTCCGGCGTTGAAGGGGGGCCGCGGGGCGTACTCCAGGCCGAGTTGGATCGCCATGGCCGCCTCCTCGCCCGCCAGCAAGGACGCCAGGTAGAGCGCCATGTCGATGCCCGCCATGACGCCGCCCGACGTAATGATCTTGCCTGCCCTGACGAAGCGTTCGTCGACCGGCTGTGCCCCGAACCCGGCGAGCAGGTCGTAGGCCACCCAGTGCGTGGTCGCCTTCACTCCCTCCAGCAGGCCTGCCGCGCCGAGGGTGAGCGAGCCCACGCATACCGAGGTGGTCCACGTCGTGGTGGGATGCGCCGTCCTGACGTAGTCGATCAGTTCGTGGTCCGCCGTGCCGCGCTTCACGTCCTTGGTGCCGGGCACCACCAGGACGTCCGGTCTCGGCACGTCGGCGAAGGAAGCGGCCGCGGTGAGGGTGACCTCCGCATCGGCGATGACGCCCGGCCGCTCGGCCACGAAGGTGACCGTCGCGCCGGGGATGTTCCGGAGCACGAAGTACGGTCCCAGCGCGTCCATGGCGTCGTACCCCTCGTACAGGGGGATGGCGATCTGCATGGTCAGCTCTCCTTGTGGTGAAATCTGCGCCGGTACTCGCCAGGCGAGATCTTGAGGTGGCGGTGGAAGACGCGGTAGAGGGTTTCGGAGGTGCCCAGCCCGACCCTGGCGGCGACGCGGTCGAGCGGTTCGTCGGTGATCTCGAGCAGTCGCCTGGCCGCCGCCGTTCGCGCCTGCTCGACGTACCGCGCGGGTGACACGCCGACCTCGGCCCGGAACACGCGGGAGAAATGGCGGACGCTCGTGTTCACCCGTCCTGCCAGAACCTCGAGCGACAGGTCGGCGTTGAGGTTCTCCTCGATCCACCCCTGGAGGTCGCGCAGAGGCTCCCGCTTGGGCGTCCGCGCGCTCAGCGGCGTGCTGAACTGACTCTGCCCACCCGGCCGCTGCAGGTACACGACCAGCCAGCGCGAGATCTCCCTGGCCAGCTCGTGCCCATGGTCGTGGGCGACGAGCGCGAGCGCGAGATCGATGCCCGAGGTGACCCCCGCCGAGGTCCACACGTTCCCGTCGCGTACGTAGATGCGGTCGGCGTCCACCCGCACGTCCGGATGCTCGCGTGCCAGCAGGTCACCCACCGCCCAGTGGGTGGTCGCCCGCCGCCCTTCCAGCAGGCCGGCCTCGGCCAGCAGCAGCGTGCCCGAGCAGATGGACCCCACGCGAGCGGACCGCCCGGCGAGCCGCCGGATCTCCGGGACCAGCGCCGCCGTCCCGGCGATCGCCATGCGGCCGGGGAGACCGCCGACGACCAGCAGCGTGTCGATGGGACCGGACACCTCGCGCAGCGGCGGATCAGCGGTCACCGTGACGCCGGACAAGGAGCGCACGGCTCCTGCGCGGGCGGCGGTGACCTCCACCCGATAGTCGGCGTCCGGATCGAGCAGGCCGGCCGCGGAGAAGACGTCGGCCGGCCCGGCGAGATCGAGCAGCTGGAAGTCGTCGAACAGCACGATCACCACGCGATGGGCCATGTCGCCATGTTCGTCCACCCGCAAGGATGGCCACAAGGACACATACCTTGCAGATCCGGCCATGGCGGGATGCGCTCATCCATGAGCACTTCGCTCGCCGCGTCCAAGGTGGCGCCCTGAAGTGGTGCTCCGGAGGCTGGGGCTCCGCCTCAGGCGCCACCGGTGCGCCGTGGGACGGCTTCGACGTGTCGACTCAGTTGGCGGGGGTCGTCTTGTGGGTGGGGAGCAGGGACAGGGCGGTCTCGGCGATCCGCGGGAGGGAGGCGGGGGAGCCGCCGGCCTTGCCGAGGGCTTCGATGCCGCGCAGGACGGCGAGCAGGAGAGCCGCGAGCCGGGCAGGGTCGGCGTCCGGGCTGATCTCGCCGGCCCGCTGTGCCGCCGCGACGCAGGCGGTGAGCATCTCTTTGATGGCGTCGAAGGTGCGGCGGGCGATCGCCGTGATCTGCGGGTCGTGTTCGGACAGCTCCGCGGTGCCCTTGGCCAGCAGACAGCCGCGCAGGCAGGTGTCGGCGGCGGTGGCGTCGGCGATCGCCATGATCTGGGCCCGCAGTCGCTCGAAAGCGCCCTCGTCCGGGCCGTCGAGTTCGCGGCGCAGGACCTCGATCAACCCGGTGCAGTAGTCGTCGAAGACGCGCTTGAACAGTTTGCGCTTGTCGCCGAAGGCGCCGTAGAAGCTTCCCTTGCCGAGGCCGGTGGCGGTGAGGATGTCCTCCACGCTGGTCGCCGCGTACCCGGCCGACCAGAACTGGTCTCTGGCGATGCGCAGCACCTGGTTCTCGTCGAAGCTCCGAGGTCTCGCCATGCTCCGCAGCCTATCGGTTCTTGACGGTATCGTCCAGAACGGGCTACGTTGTGGACGGTTCCGTCAAGAACTCGGCGCCTGGCCGGCCTCGCACGTCGATCGAGCCTGATCCGACGCCGGTCGCGTCGGACGGCGCCCCGGCCGCGGCCCGCGCGGTGCGAATCACCACCATCACGCCTTCGAAAGGACATGACATGCTTCCCATGGACGGAAAGACGGCTCTGGTCACCGGAGCCTCCAGCGGTATCGGCAGGGCGATCGCCCGGCGGTTCGCCGACGACGGCGCCCGCGTCTATCTGACCGGCCGGCGTAAGGAAGAACTGCAGGACGCGGCGGCAGAGATGGGCCCCGGGGCCGTCGCCGTGCCATGTGACGTCTCCCAGGCCGCCGACCTCGACCGTGTCATGGACGTCGTCCGCGGTGACGGCCGGCGGCTTGACGTGGTGGTCGCCAACGCCGGCCTCGGCTCCCTGGTAGGCCTGACGGAGGCCACCGAGGAGGACTTCGACCACGTCTTCGGCGTGAACACCAAGGGCACCCTGCTGACCGTGCAGAAGTCGCTGCCGTTGCTGGCGGAGACCGCCTCGGTGATCCTGCTCGGCTCGACCACCATCCATCAGGGTGTCGAGGGCATGGGCCTGTACGCGGCGTCGAAGGCCGCCATCCGCAGCCTGGGCCGCACCTTCGCCGCCGAACTGGCGCCCCGGGGCGTACGGGTCAACGTCATCACGCCCGGCCCTGTCGTCACTCCCGCCCTCGTCGGGCTGGCGAAGGAGGCAGGAGTCGGCACGGAGGAGTTCCACGGAGGGCTCGCGGCGCAGACGCCGCTCAAGCGGCTGGGCCGCCCCGAGGAGATCGCCGCGCTGGCCGCCTTCCTCGCCGGACCGGAGAGCTCGTTCGTCACCGGCGCCGAGTACGCCGCCGACGGCGGGCAGATCCAGGTCTGAGCCCGCTCGCCCGCACGTTCATGACGGGTAGGGGGCGGCGGCGCGGGCCGAGTGAAGGACGCGCGCCCACCAGGTCGGCGGCCGGCGGTGAGCGGGGTGGACGGGGGTCTCACCAGGTCTGGTCCGCCGCGCGGACGAGCATCTCGTTGACGGCGACGCGCCTGTCGCGGGTGACCATGTAGGACACGGCGTCGGCGATGTCCTGCGGGCTCAGTTTCTCCATGCCCCCGAGCTGCCGGGCGACCGCTTCGCGTACGCCGTCGCGCAGGTGGGTGGCCAGTTCGGTGTCGACGGTGCCGGGCTCCACCACGCCGACGCGCACCCGCTTCGGCTGCAACTCCTGCCGCAGCGATTCGGAGAACGCGGTCACGCCGAACTTGGTCAGGCTGTAGACCGCGGTTCCTGCGCGGGCGACCCGGCCCGCCGTGGAGCTGATCGTGACCAGGTCGGCGACCTGGCGAGGGGAGTCCTGTGCGGCGTCGATCAGATGCGGGAGCGCGGTGCGCGTCACGTGCAGCAGGCCCTCGACGTTGACCGCGAGCATCCGGTCCCACTCCTTCGCGGGCGCCTCCGCGACGGGGCCGGTGAGCATGACGCCCGCGTTGTTGATCACCGTGTCGAGCCGGCCGAGTTCGGCGACGACGCGCTCGACCGCCGCCTCCGCCTGCCGCCGGTCGGTGATGTCCGACTCCAGGACGAGCGTCGTCGTGCCGTCGGCCCGCAGTTCGTCCGCGAGCGCGCGGAGCCGGTCGCCGCGTCGCGCCAGCACGGCGACCGAGGCGCCGCCGGCGGCCAGGGTGCGAGCCGTCGCGGCGCCGATTCCGCTGCTCGCGCCGGTGACGAGGGCGACCGTGCCCTTCAGTGGTTCCGTCATGGTCCGTCCTTCGGTAGGATCTTAAGCGGAGCACCGTCCGCATAGCGCCCACCATATGCGGAGCATGCTCCGCTCACAAGCGTGGGAGGGGTCGGTGACGGAGAAGACGGCCAGGCGCATGCGCGCCGACGCGCAGGTCAACCAGGACCGGGTGCTGGCGGCCGCCACCCGGGCCTTCGCCCGCGACGGCGCGGACGCCTCGCTCAGGGAGATCGCGAAGGACGCGGGCGTGGGCATCGGCACGCTCTACCGGCGCTTCGCCACCCGCGAGGACCTGGTCTGGGCCGTCTACCGCGGTGAGGTGGACCGCATCTGCGACACCGTGCCCGACCTGCTCGCACGGCACCCACCTGTCACGGCGTTGCGCGCCTGGATGGAGGCATTCCTCGGCTTCCTCGCCGAGAAGCGCGGCATGGCGGACGCGCTCAAGGCCGCGCTCGGCACCGACGAGGACCAGCGGCTGGAGACCCGCGGCCTGATCACCGGCGCGCTCGCGAACCTGCTCGCGGCCGGTGTCGCCGCCGGATGCCTCCGGCCGGACGTCGCCGCGCTGGACGTGATGATGGCACTCGGCGGGATCTCCCTCATCGCCGGCGAGCCGGAGCGGCACGACCAGGCCGCCCGCCTGCTCGACCTCCTCATGGCCGGTCTGCGGCCCGGTTCGGAAGGGGACGGGAAGCAGGTCCGCTGAATCGGCACGGCATGGCTCCCGCCGCGAACGAGGCGTTACCGGGCCGGTTCCGCGGGTTCCTCGGAGAGCGCGGCGTACGGGTCACGGTCCTCGCCGGCCGCTGTGATCACTTTCAGGAGGCGTAATCGCTCCTCATGCCCTGCTTCGGGGGTGAACACGATCAGCAGCGGTCCGGGCGGGGGTTGCAGCGGGTAGGCGTCCCATTCGACGGCGATGTCACCGACGCGCGGGTTCGGGAAGGTCTTGGCGCCGTGGACGGCCTCCCTGACGTCGTGCCGTTCCCACAGCCGGCGGAACTCGGAGCTGCTGATGCGCAGTTCGGTCACGACCTCGACCGCCCGCGGGTGATCGGGGTCGGCGGAGACGGCGGCGCGCAGTATGCCGATGTAGTCCAGCGCCATGGCCTCCCATCCCGGGCACCCGAGCTGGAGATGCTCATGGAACAGGGAGAGGAGCACGTTGCGCCGGTCCGGTGGGAAGGCGTGGGGATCGCCCAGCAGCGCCGCGGCCAGGTCGTTCCATGCGAGCATGTCCAGGTGCCGGGTGGCGACGAACGCCGGCAGGTCTATCGCCGCCAGCAGCAGCCTGGTGTTCCTCGGCACCCGGTCCGCCGCACGGCGGGCCGGCGGCCGGGGCCTGCGCGCGAGTTGCGCCAGCCTCATCAGGTGACGTCGGTCCACCTCGTCCAGATCGAGCGCGTCGGCGATCGAGTTCAGCACCGCGTCGGAGGGGCGCGCGCTCCTGCCCTGTTCCAGGCGCTGGTAGTAGTCGGTGCTCAGCCCGGCCAGAGCCGCGACCTCTTCCCGGCGGAGTCCTTCGACCTTCCTTCTCGGACCGGGCTCCAGCCCGAGGTCCTGCGGAGTCGTCCTCTCGCGCCGAGAGCGCAGGAACATGCCGAGCTCCCTGGCCGCTGACCGCTCGTCGCCCATGCCTGAAGTTTGCATTACCGTCGCGTCGCGATGGGGGGCTTCGTCGCGATCAAGATGCGCGGAACGCTCACCGTCCGATGTCCTGCCGGCGGACGCGGCCATGAACCCGTGGGACACCTCGGCTCGGGTATGCGCGGCCGGTTCCCGCCGGCTCCGCTGATCCCGCGCTCCACCAGGCGGTTGCCGATGGTCGTGCTCGGCTCCACCGGACGCGGGGCCGCCCGCCGCGACCGTGCCGGCCTGGTGCCGGCCTGGTGCCGGCCTGACGCCCTGGTGCCGCCGCGACGCGTCCGCGGCGTCCGGAGTCGCGAGTCCGGCCCCCGCCATTTCTGCAAGTTTCACCGGGATGCCCGCCGCGCACCGGCCCCCGGCCACACCGCCGGCCGACGGCTCACGGACGCGGTCAGGCGCCATCGGCATCGCTCACCTGGGGATTCCCCGAACCACCGCAGGAGCTTTCCGCCGCGTATAGCGCAGGATCACGGCTTGTCGGTGGCCCTGCCGAACCGTGGTTCACAAGATCCAGGGAGCCCTCTGTCGCGGGCCCTACAGTCGGCGGTACGAGATCAACTCGCCGTGGGCCCCGGACCGCGTCCAACACCCGATCGATGGGAGTCGAGTTGTGAACCTCAGAACACGCATCACCGTCGTCGCGGCCGCAGCCGCCGCAGGCGCCGGCCTGCTCTCCGCCCCGGCGCACGCGGCCACGCTGATCAGTACCTTCGCCAACTCCGAGGCCGGCGGGATCTTCTGCCACGCGGTGGAGAACTACTTCGAGCAGAAGAAGGCCCAGGAGGAAGGGCACTCCGGCGACTGGTACTACTGCGAGCAGACGCCCACCAACTGGAACCTCTACGAACGCTGAGTCCTCCCGGTACCTTCCGGCGGATCGGTGGTGACGTCGACACGGCAGCGGCGTCGGCCGTTTCCTAGGCCCTGATCCGGCGGCGAGGCCGACCCGCCAGGCCGCGGGCCGTGTCCCCGCAGGGACGCGGCCCGGGCGTACGACGTCGCCCTCCTCGCGGTGCCGGCCTGGTCCGGGTCGCGGCCGGCCTGGGCCGGGTCGCGAAGCCGTTCGGCGCGCCGGCGTGAGCGGTCGCCGGCCGGAGGCCGCCCAGCGGACGGTCAGCCTGTTCGCTGGAGGAGAAGGGTGACGAAGCCGAGGATTCCGCGGTAGCCGTGCAGCCACATGTCGCGGTGCTCCAGAGCGGTCGCGCGAACCGCTTCGGCGTCCGGGCCGGGGTTCTCGTTGGCCCAGCGCAGCAGCGTCCCCGTCCAGGACCACTCGTAGTCATCCCATTCGGACAGATCACTGGTGTAGCCGTAGACGGTGTCGAAACCGGCGGCCTCGGCGGCGGCGACGGTACCTGGCAGGTCCAGCCACTCCGACGGCTCGGCGCCCAGCCGGGTGAGCGCTTCGGGCGTCGGCTCGCGCTCCCAGAACGCCTCGCCGACCAGCGCCAGGCCGTTCGGCCTCAGGTAGCGCCGCACGTGGCCGACGGTGGGCTTGAGCCCGCCGAACGCGTGCGTCGCTCCCACGCAGATCACCAGGTCGTACCGCTCGGCCACGGGGAAGTCGGCGGCCGGCCGCTCGTGGAGCCGGATGCGCTCCCAGACGCCCTGCATCTCCGCGTGCCCCTCGGCCGCCTTGATCGCGTCGGCGGAGATGTCGACGCCGTCGGCGGTCGCGTCCTCGTAGAGCGCCAGCGCCCGCAGCGTCCAGGCCGCCTCCCCGCAGCCGAGATCGAGGATCCGCGCCCCCTCGGGCAGCCGGGCCCGGCGCAGCAGCCGGGTCACGTGGGCGCCCGAGACCGGCGCGGCGATGGGATGGTCCCGATGGGCGAGACGACTGATCATCTGGCGTTCCATGGGACCAATCTGTCGTATCCCCCACACGCCGCACCAGCCGTGCCCGAGCGTCCAGAGCGGATCAGGGGTGACGCGCGGTCTTGGCCGTCTCGGCGAGGCGATCCATCCGAGCCCTCAGCTCGGCCTCTCGTTCGGCGGCGTGCAGGCGCACCTCCTGGTCGCTGTCCTCCATCGCATGCCGGACGCGCAGGTCTTTCTGGTGCATCGCGATCTCGGTGTCGCCCGTACGTACCCGCTCGGTGAGCCGGATGTCGTTGTCGTGCAGTCGCTCTTTGCTCTCGAGTTGGAGCGCCATCCGCCGGTCGTAGGCCGAGGGAGGGCTGATCAGTTTGGTCAGCACGGGGAAACAGTCGATCAAGAGGAGAAGCAGGGCGAGCAACCAATGCGCCCAGAAGACCACGGGGTGGCGACCGGAGAGCGAGGCGAGGCCTTCGAGTCGTTCGAGCACCCCCGGGTTGGCGGCCCGGGCGACCTTCCTCACCTGCTCGTTGATCTGTTCACGCACCTCGGCCTGGTACGTGGACTTGGCGGTGCTCAGCTTCCCGCGCAGATCATCGATCTCCTGAGCCAGCCGTTCCTGATGGTCGACCAGATCGCCCAGAGGGTGCGACGCGACGGCGTTCCGCCAGTCCTGCGTGTCACGGCGGCAGGAGATCCCCTCGCCTTTGATACCAGTGAGAAGCGGACCGAATTTGCCTTTGCATTCGTCGTCCGCGCGCTCCTTCTTGCCGTCCAGGTACGTCTGCGTCTTGTCGATCTGCTCAGCGACCGCGCCTTGTGTCGCTTCCGCCTTCCGTAGAGCCTCCCGAACGCTGCGCGGCGTCGTCACATTGAGCTTGTACGCGTCGCAGCCGGTCGGGCGTGGAGCGTCCGCGTCCTCGGGGTAGCACCGGCGGTAGCCGTTGATCACGGCGTTGTCGGCCTCGCGCCGGGCGACCGAGATCTGCTCGGCGATGGCGGACTCGAACACCTTCAGCGTGACGGGCTCGGAGATGACGACGCCGACCAGCATGGCGATGGCGAGTCTCGGCAGTAACAGTCCGATCCGGTAACGACCTACAACCCCGTGTGTGCTGGCGATTAGCCAGCTGTCAAACACGGCGATGAGCGCTCCCCAGAAGAGGGCCCCAGCCAGCGAACCGGCGACGGGCACGCTCAGGATCTCGTGCAGGACGACCCATGCCGCGAGCGCCGCCATGAAGGCCGTGAACAGGACCACCGCCCCGGTACGGGTGTATTTAGGGCGATCTTCTGGGACCCAGTCCATGATGCCCTCGTTGACTCCGATGAGCCGGCGGAGCATCCGGGAGACGCTCGCCGGACGGGTCCGCACCACGCCCGCCGCCGTCCTGGGGCGAGACGCCTGCGGCTCGGGCCGTGTCCTGCGTGTCCGCGTCACCTCAGCCATCGAACTCACCGACGTCCTCCGGCCTCGGCGGAGGCACCGACTCCTCGGTGGAGGCGGGAGGGGGGATCTTTGAACGTTCTTCCCCCGCGAGTTCCTGTGCCGGGGCGTACGCCGCCCTCTCGCTGTTCACGCCGGTGCTCTGCTCCACCAGTTGCTCGACGACGAACTCGCCCAGAGGGGTCTGGTCCAGATGGCCTCGCTTGACGAGTTCTCGTGCCAGGTCGGCACGGCTCTCCTCGTTCTTCATCTCGCGCTGCTGCTGCAACTGCAGGTCCTCGCGGCGGTCCTCACGCTCCTGCCGCCGCCTGCTCGCCTTAAGCTCTCGTGCGCGGATCTCCTTGTCGTACTCCAGTTGCCGGGTCTCCTTGCGCTCCTCGCGGTCGCGCTCGTCGCGCACCAGGTCACCTCGCAGCCGCTCGCGCTGCTCCTCACGCTCCTGCCGGATGCGCTCGGATTCGAGCTCCTGCGCGCGCATGCGCTCCGCGTGCTCCGCACGCAAGCGCTCCTGGCGCTCCTCCCACCTGCGCTCCTCCAGGATGCGATCGCGCTCGGCGTTCTCTCTGCGAACGTCCGCATCCTCGGCCCGCCGGTGTTCGAGCTCTCTATCCCGGCGGAGCACGAAGTCGCCTTCGTTCATCCTGCCGGCGACCATGCTCAGCAGTTCGATGTCACGGTCATCGGACAGGGCGTCGCGGTACATCTTCACGTCGTCCAGCAGAGCGGCACTCCTGCTGTGCTCCTTATCCTGCCGGTACTCTTCGTCCTCACGATCGAGTTCTCGGCTGAAGCGCCGTTCTTGCTCTGCGCGCCGGTACGTGTACTGGAGCTCGTCCCACTCCTCGTACTTCTCGTGGTTCCGGCGCCTGACCGTCAGTTCGTGCCTCTGGTCGAGCTCCTCCTGTTGCTTTTCGTGTTCCCTGCGACGTCGTTCGGCCGCCCGCCGCTCCTCCCGTACATCCTCGGGCGTGAGCACCTCGACGCTGGCGATCTGCACGTGCATCCCCGCGAAGATGGGTGGTTTGGCCTCGGCGTAGATCCCGAGTTCGATGATCGCGTTGTCCTTGACGTCGGCTACTTCGGCCGTGGACTGCCGTAGCCCTATCTGGTGCAGGCGGTGGTAGCTCTTCAGGTAGGTCTGCAGCGGGATGGTGAGGTCCCTATGGCCGCTCTTGGCCACGGTGGCCGGGTCGGTCACCGTACAGGCGAAAGTGACCTCCAGGGTGAACTCGTCGGCGCCGCTGGACGGCACGCACACGCGTACGGCGACGGGCCGCTCACGCGTGATGTCGATGACGCTGTAGCTCGTCGCGTTGATCACGTGATGCTCGCGGGAGCCCAGCGGTTTCCGGTCGCTGCCGTCGAACCTGCTCCCGTCGGACAGCACCACGACCTGATGGGGCAGCGGCATGGGGATTTCCGATATTGGGCGCCGGCGCGTGCCGAAGCCGAACCGGCTCCGTTTCTCCACTGGGAGCAGGCGGGACTGGGCGTTTATGGGATATGGGTCGTTCATTCGGTCTCCTGGGAGTTCGAGAAGATCGATTCAAGGAGTGGAAGGAAGAGGCTCACGGGGATCGTGCCGTTCCGCCGCTGAGTGAGATACCGGGAGAAATCCCGCATGAAGGGCTCGCGCTCTGTCCGAGGTAGCGTCTCGGCCAGACGGTGCAGAAGGCATCGGGTCCGTTCCTGCGTCTTCGACCCCATCGCGCCGAGAGCGCTGAGCACGTCATAGAGGGTCGCGAAGCTCGCCGTACGGCGGGGCCTGTTGCACAGACAGTGCGCCCATAACCGGGCGAGCATGGCAGGCTCAGTGCTCCCGGACATGATCTGGGAGGCTATGAGCAGCTCGTCGCCGTTTCGGAATGCGAGCACGTCGAGGGCGACATCGATGGTGAGCACCAGTCGCGGGCTTCCCACTCCGGAGTGCCTGCTGAGGCGGGAGAGCAGGTCGTTGAGCACCACCCGGTGGTCACCGGTGCCCGCGTCGCTCAGCGTGGCGTAAAGCTGAGCGATCGCGCTCCGTGCCGAATCCGACATGTCGTGCTCGGCCAGGTACCACAGGAAGCGCACGGCCTCGCTCGGATACAGCACGCCGAGGCCGCCGGAGAACGCCACCGCGGACGCCTTGCGACGCAGTCCGTTCGCGCTACGGGCCCACCGGATCGCGGTCTGACGGGCGAGCGGTGCGAGATCGTGATCGCCGCACATGAACCACAGGACGAACGAGGCCGTTCGCCAGGGGCGCCAGTCCGTCTCCGCCGACCAGGGCTGCAGGAACCGCTCCCGGATGGTGTCGAAGTCCTCAGAGGCGAGCAGGGCGAGGCCGTAGGCGATCCGGGTGCGGGTGACCGGGTCGGCGGAGGCGATGATCCGGTGCAACCAGGCGAACACCGGTTCCCAGAAGGTCTGCGGGTAGCGGCTGTAGAGGGCGGAGACGACGTGTGCGTGAAAGCCCTCGGACTTGAAGAGCAGGCAGCGTCGCGTCTGGCCCGGAATGGCGTCCTCGGTGTCGGCGAAGAGGCGCTCCATGGTGATCAGCGAGTCGGCGGGACGCTGCCGGACCGGCAGGAAGGCCGGATCTCGGCTGATGGGTCCATCCGTTTCCGCGTCGACCCCGGTGTCCACCGTCATCAGCAGCAGCCCCAGCCACTCCTCGAATCGTCGTTCGGAAACCCCGGCCAGGAAGCAGAGCACGGTGACCTCGAGGATCTCCCGCGGCGTAGGGCCCTTTGCGAACCACTCCTCCACCCGTCGTCGTTCCGCCAGATCGAGCCCGGTCACGGCGGTCTCGAGGTCGACGCCTTCGCGGAGCCGCCGGGCGAGTTCGACGACGTCGCCGAGGCCGTGCTCGGTCGTGATCGCCGCCACGGCCCTGGCGAGAGTGTCACCACGGATGCCGTGCGCCTCGAGTACGGCTCGATCCGACGGGCGTGACCACGCGACCTGCTGGATCACCGAGGACTGGACACCGCTGATCGGCTTCTCGCTTGTGATGATCACAAAGGCGTCGACGCCTTGGGTCTTCTCCACCAGGGCGTCCAGACCGAAGTCTCCGCTCTCCGAGTTGCCGTCCTCTCCCGACCAGCCGAGCACGAGGTAGGCGAAGCCCTTGGTATAGGTGTGACCGCCCAGATCTTTCAGTGACTGATCGGGAAGCAGTGTGACGAGCGGGGCGTCCGTGGTGGCGCGCATGAGATGGATGGCCGAGGTGCGCTTGCCCAACCCCCTGGTGCCGTAGAGGACGACCACGCGGTCGCGCCTCAGCGCGTGCAAGGCCTCCTCGTAGGGATGCGGGGACGCGTACGCCGACAGCGCTCGCCTGATGACGCCGGCGGGCACGCGTCCGAGCGCTCGCTCCGCCTTGTTGGGGAGGGCACAGGCGATTCCCGCCGGCCCGTTGATGTGCACCGCTTCATGGAACTCCATGTTGACGGTCTGAGAGGTGCCGGACGTGCCGACGCCTGAGGGCACCTGCCCGGCTTGTTCCGGTTCCGCCTCGTGGGACGAGGACGTCATCACCCCTCCGGGCCATTATTGATGCCGATCGTCCCTCCGTGGACCGTGACCTGACTGTGGAAGGTGTTCGTCACCACCTGCTCGGCCCTGATCTGTCCGGCGAGTGAGCGAGCCTCCTGATCCTCCGCGAGCAGCGCCAGCAGGCTCAGATACAGCTCCTCACGGCTGCCGGGCACCTCCGGGTGGCCCTTCTCCCGCCGGTCCGCGCGGATCTTGCCCCAGAGAAGGCCGAGACCCCTGGCCGCGGCTTCTGTGCCGTACGCGCCGGCCCGCTCCAGGCCGCCCGCGGACACCGCCGCCCAGAGCGCTGTGGCGATCTCGGGAAGGTTGCCGGTCATGGCCGACTCCTGTACACGTGATTGGTGATCGGGGCGTTGGAGATGCCGAAGACGCCCCCGTTGATACTGACGCTGCCGTGGAACTCGTTGACGGCGGCCCTGGTGGGCTCCGGATCGCGCGTAAGCTCGGCAGGGTCCGAGAGATCGGCGCCATCAGGTTGGTGCTGGGCAGCCGGCACGTGGATCCAGGCAGGTGCCTGGTACTCCTTCTGCTTGACCTCCACTCGCACGAAGTCGGTGGGGGTGTAGGAGGTGTGGCCCTGCTTGACCGTTCCACTGTGAACTTCATCGGAGATGATGAGCGCGAGGTTGGCGTTCTTGGCCGTTTCGATGGCTCGCCGCAGGGGGGCGCAATCGACCAGCCGGCCGACTTGGGTGGCGGCCTGACCGGCGTAACCATTGGCCGCTTTCGCGACGACGCCGACATGCACCGCGACGCGTAGCCGTAGGCGCGCCGAACGCTTCAACGGGCGGTTGTGATGGGCGAGGACGCGGTCGAGCTGGCGGACGAACGCGTCGAGGACCTGCGGCTCTGATTCGGAGGGTGGAAGGACGGCGAACTCGCCGTCACCGGACGGCTGCCGATCCCAGCCGCGTCTGCTGAGCCCGGCGGCATCGGCGGCCTCGTTCAGAACATCGAGCAAAGAGCGTTGTATTGATTGATGGCGCTGGTCGTCGCCCTTGCCGTATCCGACGACGTCTGTCGCCATCACAAGACGCCGCCCATGATTTATCGGCATCGGTCACCCCTGCGGAGATCATTACGGATGGAGATGGGACAGTTTGCCACAGGGGGAAATTCGAAATGGCGGACTGATACGGATTTGGGATGATCCGTATCAGCAATGGCGACGTAGTCTGTCCAGATCGAGAATGATCACTCGGCCGTACCTGGTCCGGGTGAGGCGTAGCCTCGCCAGGTGGCGCATGGCCTTGCCGACCGCGTCCTCCTTGGCTCCTATGAGCCGGCCCAATTCGGGTTGGGTGAGGGGGACGCCCAGGTCGAACCCCTCTTCGACGGGGTGGCCGTGCTGGGCGGCTAGTTCGATGAGGACGTGCACCAGTCGGCCGACCACGTCGAGTCCTGCCATGTCTGCTCTACGGCGGTTGGCCCAGTCGAGGCGGTCGGCGACCATCTGGGTCACGGCGTGCCAGGCCGCAGGGTGCGCGTGCAAGAAGGCGGTGAACACCTCATCGGAGATCACGTGCACGAACGAGTCCGAGCACAACGTCACGGTGGCTGACCTGGCCAGGCCCCGGAGGGAGGCCATCTCGCCGACGAGGTCTCCGCTGACCCGGACTCCGAGGAGGGTCTGCTCGCCGTTCGCCAGATCTGCTGTCACCTTGGCGAGGACGCCGTGTCCCCCAGCGGCCGAGCGCAGCAGGAACACATGACGATCATGGGCGCCCTGGCGAATCAGCACCTGCCCCCTTTTACGTATGGCGGGTGGAGCCAAGGCGAGCAATTCGTCCCTTATATCCGGTTCGAGGTTGGCCATCAATGATCCTTGCGGCCATCCGGAAATCCCCATCGCGACGCCCCCCTCTTTCGTCTGCCGCCTCAAGATACGACGTACACATATCGCATAGAGCGTCTGCTTTCGCGCCAATAGGTCGAATGTGAATCGGATTCGACCGGGAGGGGGCGCCAGATGCTCTTTCGACCCGGATTGAGAAGGGCTGGGCGGGCCGGATGCCGACGAAGATCCGCATTGGTACGAGGCGACGAGCATCCGCTCGCGGCCTCGTACCCCGCTCGAAGCGGCACAGGTGACCGCTCTGGCCGGTTCCGAGGCAGGTCGTGGCCGACCGGGCTCACCGTCAACGGGGTGAGCGGCAGGTGGATGCCCTCATGCGCGGCGTCCGCCAGGGCGTCCCGTGAAGGGGGACGCCGCTGCGGCGTCCACGCGAGTGCGGTGGCTACTGCAGCGTCGGACGAGGGGCGCCGCCGGGGAGGTGGGGGGACTCGGGGGCGAAGGTGATCACGATGTACCTGCCGTTGGCGTAGCTGATCACGGGGCGCTGGAGCATCTCGCCCACTCTGCGGGCGACCGCCTGGAACAGCTCCACCATCTCCTCGGTGTCGGCGCTCACCCTGAACCGCCCGTTGGCGAGAAGCTGCTCGGCGACGTACGGGGCGAAGTTCGCCTCGCCGCGGGCCCTTTCGTCCGCGTCCAGAGGCGTGCGCCGGACCGCGGGCCGCGTGCCGAGGGGGTGGGACATCGCTGGTCTCCTTGTGATCGCCGTCCGTCCAGCATGCCAGAAAGGGACCGATGTGACCGGCCCACGGCCGAGGAGCCCCCCGCGGGGAACCGGCCACTGGCAGGACGCCGGCGGAACCGGCCACGCGGTTCAGGAGCCGATGGTGATGACGATCTTGCCGGGGGCGTGGCCCTCCTCGGCGTAGGCGACGGCCTCGGGGATCTGCTCGAACGGGTAGCAGCGGTCGATGACCGGGCTGAGGCTTCCGTCCTCGATGAGTTCGGTCAGGGCCAGAAGCTTGCTCCGGATGTCCGGGCAGCCGACCACGTCGGCGAGGGCGACGCGCTGGGGCACGAACGGGCCGAGCGCGAGCGTCGCGAACGCGTGGCCGGCCGGCTGCAGCCATCGGCCCGCCGGGCCGCCGACGACCACGTGGGTTCCTCCAGGTGTCAGCACCCGGCGGCAGGCGAGCGCCGAGTGGCCTCCGGCGTTGTCGAGCAGCAGGTCGTAGCGCTGCCCGCTCCGGGTGAAGTCCTGCCGGGTGCGGTCGATGACCTCCTGCGCGCCGATCGAGCGGACCAGCTCGGCGTTGCGCGGACCGCAGACGCCGGTGACCTTCGCGCCGAAGGCGCGGGCGAGCTGTACCGCGAAGGTGCCCACGCCGCCGGAGGCGCCGTTGACCAGGACCTTGTGCCCGGACTGGATCCGGCCGGCGTCGCGCAGGCCCAGCAGTGCGGTGCAGGCGGCCACCGGCACCGCCGCCGCCTGCGCGAAGGACAGGCTGGGCGGCTTGGGCGCCAGCTCGTCCGCCCGGACGCACACGTACTCGGCGAAGCCGCCCCGCTTGGGCATCGCGAACACCTCGTCGCCGGGGCCGAACGTCGTCACGTCGCCGCCGACCGCCTCGACCTGTCCCGCGATGTCGGCGCCCAGGATGTCGATCTTCGGGCCGCGTAGGCCGAGGGTGCCGCCCATCAGGCGCGCGACGTACGGCTGTCCTCGCAGGTGGTGCCAGTCGTAGGGCTGGACGGAGGTGGCGCGCACCCGCACCAGCACCTCGTCGTCGCGGGGGACGGGCCGGTCCACGTCGGTGGGGCGGAGGTCGCCGGGTGAGCCGTACGAACGCAGGACGAACGCCTTCATCACATTCTCCTCATCCACGAAGGGGCAGGATCAATGTAAGAAGCGCCTGCGACAGGGCTCATCAGCCGAAAGTACGCCCGTTCGATGGCCGGACGGCCGGGAAGAGCCGGGCCGGTACGCCGATGAGCGGCCACGGCCGCGACCGGCACCATCGGCTCATGACCCACGAGAGTTCCATGGTGCGCCCCCCGTTCCCGCCGCCGCCGGCCGGCTCCGCCACGGTTTCCCGGCCGAGGCCGGGGTGGCTGATACCCGCCTCGCTGCTCCTGCTCGCCGCCATTCCGGTGATCGCCGGCGCCGTCCGCATGACCGAGCTGACCGGCGGCGCGGCGATCACCCCGCAGAACGCGCGCTTCTTCGCGGCGCCCGTACCGGTGATGCTGCACATCGTCGGCGTCACCCTGTATGGCGTCCTCGGCGCCTTCCAGTTCGCCCCCGGTTTCCGGCGGCGGCGGCTCGCCTGGCATCGCGCCGCCGGGCGGCTGCTGGTGGTTTGCGGGCTGGTCGCGGCGGGCTCTGGCCTGTGGATGACCCTGTTCTATCCGCGGCCCGTGGGGGACGGCGACCTGCTGGCCGTGTTCCGCCTCGTGTTCGGCACCGCGATGCTCGCGTCCATCGCCTTGGGGTTCGCCGCGATCCGGCGGCGCGACTTCGCCGGGCACCGCGCCTGGATGATCCGCGGCTACGCGATCGGCATGGCCGCGGGCACGCAGGGCGTCACCCAGCTGCCCTACATCCTGGTCGCCGGCATGCCGGGGGAGCTTCCGCGGGCACTGCTCCTGGGCGGCGCCTGGGTGCTCAACCTCGCCGTCGCCGAATGGGTCATCCGCAGAGGGCCGGCCGGGGGCCGACGGCGGCCTAGCGGCGTCCCCGCGGCTCGTCCCGCGGGCCGGTGAAGGGCGCCCGGTTCGTCTCGTAGGCCCACATGGCGATCTCGACGCGGTTGCGGGCGCCGAGCTTGGCCATGAGGCTGGCGATGTGGGTCTTGACGGTACTGAGCGAGATGTGCAGCTCGTCGGCGATCTCGGTGTTGGTCCGTCCGCTCGCCACGGTGGCGAGGATCTGCTCTTCCCGGTCGGTGAGCGTCTCGATGGGCCGCACCGGCGGTGCGGCGGGCCCGGTGCGGGCGAAGGTCGCGAGCAGCCGCGCGGTGATGCTCGGCGCGATGAGCGCGTCTCCGGAGGCGGCGGCGTGGACGGCCTGCGTGAGCAGCTCCGCGCCGGCGTTCTTCAGCAGGAAACCACGGGCGCCGGCCCGCAGGGCGGCGTAGACGTACTCGTCGAGGTCGAAGGTGGTGATGACGACGACGGCGAGCGGGTCCTCGACACCCGGCCCGGCGAGCCGGCGGGTGGCCTCGATGCCGTCCAGGCCCGGCATGCGGATGTCGAACAGGCACACGTCGGGGCGCAGGCGCCGCGCGAGCTCGACGGCCCGCCGCCCGTCGGCGGCCTGGCCCGCCACCTCGATGCCCGGCTGGGCGTCCAGGATCATCGTGAGCCCGGTGCGGACGATCTCCTGGTCGTCGGCGACCAGCACGCGGACGGTCACGCCCCCGACCCCTTGCGCGGCAGCGTGGCCTCGACCGTCCAGCCGCCTTCGGGATCGGGCCCGGCCACGCAGGCGCCGCCGAGCAGGTCGGCACGCTCGACCATGCCGATGATCCCGTACCCGGGGGAGCCCGAGGGGCGTACCGGGCCGGTGTCGCCGTCGTCGTGCACGCGCAGGCGCACGGTCGTGTCGTCGGCGGTGAGGTGGACCTGTACGCGGGTGGCGTTACGCGCGTGCCGCAGGGCGTTGGTGACCGACTCCTGGGCGAGCCGGTAGACCGCGGCCGCCACCGACGGGGGGACGTCGCCGAGGTCGCCCGCCATCTCCACCTCGACGGGCGGCCCGGAACGGCCCGGATTCGCGAGCTCCCGGAGATCGGTGAGGCCCCGGCCGGGCGTCAGGTCGGCGGGCCGGTCACGGCGCAGGACGCGCACCATGGCGCGCATCTCGTCCAGGGCGCGCGCCGCCTCGGCCTCGATCACCTGGAGCGCCTCGGTCGCGGCGCCCGGGCGTGCGGCAGACGTCGCCAGGCCCGCCTGGGCGCGGATCGCCATCGCCGAGACGTGATGGGCGACGGTGTCGTGCAGGTCGCGGGCCAGTTGCTCGCGTTCGAGGAGTTTGACCTGGTCCAGCTCCCGCATCCGCGCCGTGGTCCGGTACCGGAACGTGCCGCCCAGGGCGGTGGCCGCGCACATGATGGCGAGCCCGCCCCCCGCGTCGCCGGACGCCATGCGGTGGGTCGCGAGCGCGAGGGCGAGCGAGGCCAGCATGATCAGCGCTCCGGTGACCGCCTCGCGGCCCGAGCCCCAGCGGAACAGCGCGTAGACCACGAGCAGCAGGTAGCCCTGGGTGTTGGTCTCCGGCGACGCTCCGCCGGCGAGTAGCGGGGCGAGGTTCGTGACGCCGAAGACGATGACGATCATCATGAGCGGATGGGTGCGGCGCCACAGCAGCGTGGGCACCAGCCCCAGCGTGATGGCCACCGAGAGGGCGCGCCACGGCAGGTCGGATCGCACGATGCCTTCGAGCACCGCGAGCGGCACGAGCACGCCCACGAGCGCCCAGTCACGCCACACCCGCCGCGGCGGATCCGGAGGACGGGGTTCGTCCCACACCGAGCGAAGGAGGGCGCGCACGAGGTCATCGTACGAGAGCTCGCGTTCCTTGTGACCGGCCCAAAGGAGGAGAACCGGCGCACCTTCCGCGGTGGCCCGGCCGTTCGCGGACGGCGGTCAGGTGCCGGCGGTCATCCGCTGGGTGCCGATGACCCTGAGGAGCTGGAGGGCCTGGTAGGCGGACGATCCGGGTTCGGCGGTGAACACGACCACCTGCTGCTCCTGGTCGGGCACGGTCAGGACGTCGAAGTCCAGCTCGATCGGCCCCACCTGCGGGTGGCGGACGGTCTGGCGCAGATGCCGCTCGATGTGGAACCCATGGGAGTTCCACAGGGCGGCGAACTCCTCGCTCCCGGCGATCAGCTCGGCCACCAGGCCCTCCAGCTCGGGGTTGCCGGGATAGCGGGTGACCGCCATGCGCAGGTAGCTGACGGCCGTGACGACGAACCGCTCCTCGGTGCCCATGCCGTAGTGCCGCCGCTCCGGGTCCGGATGCAGGAAGTACCGCCGGATGATGTTGCGTTCCTGTCCCGCCAGGGCGGAGAAGTCCTCGAACAGGGCCGCGGCCAGCGGGTTCCAGGCCAGCACGCGGCAGGTCTGGTCCACGACGATGGCGGCGGCGTCGGTCAGCCGGTTGACCAGGTTGAGCGTGCTCGGCTGCACCTCGCGGACCGGGCCGGAGGCGTCGCTCTCGTCCCTCTCGCCGGCCAGGTGGAACAGGTGGGCGCGTTCCTGGCCGGACAGGCGCAACGCGCGGGCGATGCCGTCGAGCACGCGCCGGGACGGATGCCTGCCGCGGGCCTGCTCCAGCCTGCTGTAGTGGTCGACCGAGATGTAGGCGAGCTGGGCGACCTCCTCGCGGCGCAGGCCCGGTGTGCGCCGGCGGGGTCCGTGGGGCAGTCCCACGTCCGCGGGCGCGACCCGTTCGCGCTTGTTGCGCAGGAACTCCGCCAGGGCACGTCTGTCCATGTCGTCCACGGTATGCCGGATTCCGGCGCCCAGCCACGGACTCCCGGTCCCTGGCTCCGCGGTGCCGCGAGGGGTGACGGTGATGGTGCGCCCACCCGCGGCGGCCGTCTCCCGGCCACCGCACCCGGGGCAGCGGCGCATCATCACGAAAGGGACGGCGATCCATGCGCATCTTCATCACCGGAGCGAGCGGGTATCTCGGCGGGGTCGTCGCCGGGCGTCTGGTCAAGGCAGGTCACGAGGTGGCCGCCCTGGCCAGGTCCGGCCAGGCGCGCGAGCGTGTCGAGGAACTGGGCGCCACGGCGGTGCCCGGCGGGCTGCGCGACCTGGACGTGCTGCGCGCCGCCGCGGCGGACGCCGGCGCCGTCGTCCACGCCGCGGTGGACTACGCCGACCCCGAGATGGGCGCGATCGAGCACGACGCGCTCGGGGCGCTGCTGGGCGGGCTGCGCGAAGGCGGCGTGTTCCTCTACACCAGCACCGGGCTGGTCTATCCGGACACCCAAGGCGTCACGGTGGACGAGGACCACCCCGTGGACCCGGACGCCTCGCCGCAGCCGTACAAGATCCTCGGCGAACGGCGGGTGCTGGCGGACGGGCACGTCAGGGGCATGGTGATCCGGGCGTCGCTGGTCTACGGACGGGGCGGTTCCGGGCTGTTGCAGGGCATGCTGGCCTCGGCCCGGCAGCAGGGCGTGGCCGCCTACGTCGGCGAGGGCTCCAACGCGTGGTCTTCGGTGCACGTCGACGACCTGGCCGAGCTGTACCTGACCATGCTGGAGCGGCCCGCGTCCGGCGTCGTCGTCAACGCCGCCGCGGGGGAGTCGGCGCCGATGCGGCGGATCGTCGAGGCGGTCGCCGCTTCGGCCGGGGCCGGCGCCGTGTCGATCACGCTGGAGCAGGCGGTGGCGGCGATGGGGCCGCTCGCCGCCGTGCTCACCCGTTCGTCGCCGCTGGACTCCTCGCGGGCCCGGCGGCTGTTCGGCTGGGCCCCGTCGGAGCCCGGGCTCCTGGAGGAGCTGACCGCCGGCTCCTACGCGCCCCCGCAGGTCGGCTAGCCCGGGAAGGGCACGTGCTTGCGGTAAGTCTCGCAAGAAATCGGTGGGTTTCTGCACCGAGTCAGCAGAATCACGAAAGTAATTCGCAGGGTCTTGTGGGGTGGGGGACGGGGGACCTACTGTCACCTCACCCTCAGGGTGCCCACCGCGGCGTCCTGAAGGCGCTCACCCCCCGAGAGAAACGAGCACGCGATGGTGCGCAGCATCACCGGTACCGTGACCAGGTCGTACGGCGGGCCACCACGAAGCAGGGCGATCGCGGCGGCGACCGCGGCCGGGGTCGCCCTCAGCGTCGCGCTCGGCGGCGGCTCAGCCCTCGCCGGCACGCGCGCCACGGGCGTCCCGGCCCCCGCCGTGACCCGTGCCGCGCTCGACCCCGCGCTCGTCGCGGGCCGCGGCGCCGATGTCCGGTTCGCCGAGCAGGAGGCCGAGAACGCCGCGACGAACGGCACGCTCATCGGCCCCGAGCGCACCGCCTACACGCTGCCCGCCGAGGCGTCCGGCCGCAAGGCGGTCAGGCTGACCCCCGGACGGTACGTCGAGTTCACGCTGCCGGCCGCCGCCAACGCCATCACCGTGCGCTACAGCATTCCCGACGCGCCGGCGGGCGGCGGCATCACCGCGCCGCTGGACGTCACGGTGAACGGCGGGGCCAAGAAGACCATGACGCTCACCTCGCAGTACTCCTGGCTCTACAACCAGTACCCCTTCAGCAACGATCCCGGCGCCGACCTGCTGCACCCCGACTGGTGGATCACCGAGTGCGGCTGCGTGCCCGCCGCCACCACGCCCGCGCCCACCATCGCCAAGCCGTTCCGCCCGAGCCACTTCTACGACGAGCAGCGGCTCCTGCTGGGCAGGACTTACAAGGCGGGCGACAAGGTGCGGCTCACCGCCCCCGCCGGCGGCGCCGCCGCGTGGACGGTGATCGACCTGCTGGACTCCGAGCTGGTCGGGGCGCCGCACGTCCGGCTCGTCGCGGCGAACGTGCTCGCCTTCGGCGCCGACCCGCTCGGCCGCCGCGACTCCGCGGGCGCGTTCGACAAGGCGATCGCCTTCGCCAGGCGCAATCACCTCAAGGTCTACATCCCGCCGGGCACCTACCAGGTGAACCGCCACATCATCGTCGACGAGGTGACGATCGAGGGCGCCGGGAGCTGGTACACGATCATCAAGGGCCACGAGGTCGCCCTGAGCACGCCGGCCCCGGACGGGTCGGTGCACACCGGCGTCGGCTTCTACGGCAAGGACGCCTCGGCCGGCGGCAGCAGGAACGTCCACCTGTCCGGCTTCGCCATCGAGGGTGACGTACGCGAGCGCGTCGACACCGACCAGGTGAACGGCGTCGGCGGCGCGCTGAGCGACTCCACCGTCGAGGGCCTGCACATCCGGCACACCAAGGTCGGCATGTGGTTCGACGGGCCGATGAAGAACCTGCGGATCACGGGCAACGTCATCGTCGACCAGATCGCCGACGGGCTGAACTTCCACACCGGCGTCACCGACTCGCTCGCCGCGCACAACTTCGTCCGCAACTCCGGGGACGACGCCCTGGCCATGTGGTCGGAGAAGACCGCGAACGCCCGCAACACCTTCGACCACAACACCGTGCAGACCCCTGTGCTGGCCAACGGCATCGCCGTCTACGGCGGGACCGACACCACGATCTCCGGCAACCTGGTCGCCGACCCGATCAGGGAGGGCAGCGCCATCCAGGTGGGGTCGCGGTTCGGCGCCGAGCCGTTCGCCGGGCACCTGAAGGTCACCGACAACACCACGGTCAGGGCCGGCACCTACGAGCTCAACTGGAACATCGGCCTGGGCGCCATCTGGTTCTACGCCCTGGAGAGGAGCATCGACGCCGACATCCAGGTGACCGGGGACCACTTCCTCGACAACACCTACAACGCGATCATGCTGGTGAGCGAGTGGTCGGTGAAGGACCTGTACTCCATCGACAACGTGCGCTTCAAGGACATCAGGGTGGACGGCACCGGCACCTCGGTGATCAGCGCCCGGGTGAAGGGCTCGGCGTCGTTCGAGAACGTGGACGCGCGCGACGTCGGCGCGGTCGGCGTCAACAATTGCGGCTCGTTCGGGTTCCCCGCCACCGGCTCGGAGTTCTCGCTGACCGACCTCGGCGGCAACGACGGCGGCGGCACCACCGGCCCCTGGCTGGCCCCCTGGGAGCTGCCCAACACCATCACCTGCGACGACCGTCCCCCGGTCGTGGCGCCACCGGCCCCTTCCCCGTGGTGACCCGCGCCGGCGGCGCGGGCGCCTGAGGGGGTCACAGGGCCGGGAAGGCGTTGCCTACCAGCATCATGAACTGGTCGTGGTGCCAGTCGCCGGCGGCGGGCGCGTTCGGCAGGGCGTTGGTGGGCGCGGTCCGGAAGTACCGGTTCATTGCGGTGGGGTCGCACATCGGGTCGACCAGCCGGTCGGTGTCCGGCGGCAGCACCGGGCCGCCGGCGCCGTCGGACTCGCCCGGCGGCTTGATCCACAGGTAGGCGTCGACGCCGGGCAGCGGGGCGGCCGCCGGCCGGGCGCCGAGCCCCGCGCCCTTCTGGTTGCAGGGGCTGGCCCGGTACGGGCGCCGGTCCAGGCGGCTCTGGTCCACGTAGGTGTTCACGTCGCCCGAGACGCTCACCGAGGTCGGCCGGGCCGCCCCGCCCCAGCCGTTGCGCGAGGTGTCGATCACGATGCCGATGGAGCCGGGGAAGCCTCTGGTGACGAGGGCCTGGCGCATCGCCGTGGCGTAGTCCCGCTCGTCGATGTAGGGGTTCCAGTCGATGAACCGGCTGGTCCTGATGGAGACGCCGTTGATGGTCAGCGACGAGTCGGGCAGGTAGATCTCCTCGGTGGGGATGTAGTCGGCGACGTTGGTCGCGATGCCGTCCACGCCGTTGACTCCCGCCGCCGACCCCTGCACGGTCGAGGTGATCAGGTCGGCCAGCGGCTGGAACTCGTCGTCCCAGCCCACCAGGCCGGAGTGGGCGGCGTCGAGGTAGGTGTAGACGTTGGGCAGCGGCGCGAGCCTGTCCAGGGCGTACCTGATGCCGGCCTGGTAGACCCCCGACTGCCCGGCGGCCGTGCAGCCGGCGGTGTGCCTGCCGGTGACGAGGTCGGCCAGCGAGCGCGGCTCGACGATCGCGGCGATGCGCAGCGCACGGTACTTCGGCTTGCCGACGATGCCGGCGATGGCGTCGACGAACTCGGTCTTGTACCGGTTCAGCCCGTCCTCGGCGGCGTGCAGCTCGGCGGGCGACACCAGGGACCAGCAGTTCTTGTCCGGCAGGTCGTACAGCACGACGGTGATGTAGCCGGCCTTCTGCGCCAGCGCCGCGTCCAGGTGGTCCTCCAGGGTCCTGGTGACCCCGGCCCCGCCGGTGACCTTGGTGATGCGGTCCAGCCAGACCGCGGTGGAGGCCGTCTTCAGGCCGCGGATCCGCTCGGCGGCCGTCCCGCCCGCGGCGGCGGCCGACCTCTCGACGTTGGCCGTCCAGTCCGCGTTGACGTACCCGGTGACGCCCGCGAACGGGTTGTCCACCGGGACGTCGGGCGTCGGTGTGGGTGTGGGTGTGGGT
The DNA here is from genome assembly GCF_053602655.1 of Sphaerisporangium sp. NPDC004334. Lineage (NCBI taxonomy): Bacteria > Bacillati > Actinomycetota > Actinomycetes > Streptosporangiales > Streptosporangiaceae > Sphaerisporangium > Sphaerisporangium sp. NPDC004334. Next base: position 206,984 of record NZ_JBSGDZ010000004.1, on the reverse strand, counting down.
GTGGGTGTGGGGGTGGGCGTCGGGCTCGGTGACGGTGACGGTGACGGTGACGGTGACGGGGACGGGCTGGGGCTCGGGATGAGGATGACCTTGCACGGCACGCCGTTGACGGCGAAGTCCGTCGGCGGCGGGTTGTCCCCGGTCCAGGACCCGTTGAAGCCGATGGTGAAGTTCGGCCCGCTCCACGACCGCCCCTGCGCGGTGACCCGGGCGCCCGACTGGCTCCACTGGGCCGACCAGCCCTGCGTGATCCGCTGGGAGCCGGGGAAGGTGAAGGTCAGCGTCCAGTTCGTGACCGGCTCGCCGTTCCTCACGGTGATGCCCGCCGTGAAGCCGCCCGACCCCGTGCCCCACTGGACCGTGGTGTAGGTGACCTCGCACGTGAGAGCGGCGCCGGACGCCGTGATCGTGCCGGTGACGAGCCCCGCCGCGGCCAGGGCGGCGGCCATGATCGTCGTCACGACGGTGCGCCGTAATCGGCCCTTGCCCAGTCCCATGAAAGATCAACTCCATGAACGCGGCCGGGCGGATCGCGCCGTCTCGTCGCGACGGCCGCCGGTCTCCATCCCGGTCTGGTACGAGGCGGTGGCGCTCGCGGGTCCAAAGCCTGCCCGTTCGGTGCCCGCTGTTCGGTGCCTGCCTAGAGGTCTACAACAGCGGCGGCGGATCCGCCGTCACGGGCCCGCGGCGGCGGGGCGGCCGGCGGGGCACGGGCGTGCCGGCGGCCCGGGCACCTCGGGAAACGCGGCCGGGCGGACCATGGCGGGACGCGCGACGCGGTGAAAGATTCAGCCGGCTCGGAACGCCGCCGGCTCAGGTGGTGCTGAACGCCGCCGCGTCGGCGGGCTCCGGACGCGGCCGGCTTCGGCCGCCTCGGGACGCCGCCGCGTCGGCGGGCTCGCCGCCGGGTCAGGCAGGCGCGGTCTCGGGCTCGGCGGCCGTGTTCTCGGCCGCGGCGGGTTCGCCCTCGGACGGGGCGGGTTCGCTCTCGGACAGGGCGGGTTCGCTTTCGGACACGGCGGCTTCACTTCCGTGCGCGGCGGCTTCGGTTCCGGGACGGGTCCAGACGAAGACGACCTCTTCCAGCGGCACCGCGTTGCCGGTCTCGTTCACGAACGCCACGGCGAGGTGCTCGCCGGTCTCGCGGCTGCGGCGCTCCACGGACGGGCCGGCCTCGTGCGGGCGGTGGAGGTCCCCCCACTGCTGGAGCGAGCCGAGGACGACGCGCAGGTCTTCCCCTGCGGGCGTCAGGTGGTAGCCGTTGCGCGCGCGCTTGCCGGGCTCGCTGTAGGGGCGCCGCTCCATGATGCCGGCCTCGACGAGGCGCGCGAGCCGGTCGGTGAGCAGGTCGGTGGAGATGCCGAGACGGGTCTGGAAGTCGACGAAGCGCGTGCCGCCGCTGAAGGCCTCACGCAGTACCAGCACCGTCCACGGGTCGCCGATCACCTCGAGGCTGCGCTGGATCGAGCACTCGGTGTCCAGCATGGCGCGGCGTGTCGTCCTTCTCACCCCCCGAGGATACCCCCTAGCTTGCTTTTTCCAAGCGAGGTAGCTAGCTTGGTTTAACGAAGCCAGATGGACCAGAGGAGAGCGACGACAATGAACATCGAGAACGCCGTGGCCGTGGTGACCGGCGGCAACCGCGGGCTCGGCCGCGCCTTCGTCGCGCGGCTGATCGAGCGCGGCGCCAAGGTGTACGCGGCGGCCCGCGACCCCCATAAGGTCGACGTGCCCGGGGCGGTGCCGCTGCGGCTGGACATCACCGACCCCGAGTCGGTGGCGCGGGCCGCCGGGATCGCCGCCGACGCGACCCTGCTCATCAACAACGCGGGGGTCTCGACACACGCCTCCCTGATCGACGGCGACCTCGGCGACATCGAGCTGGAGATGCGCACCCACTTCTTCGGCACGCTCGGCGTGACGCGCGCCTTCGTGCCGGTCATCGAGGCCAACGGCGGCGGCGCCATCCTCAACGTGCTGTCGGTGCTGTCATGGGTGCACCTGCCGCAGTACGGCGGCTACAGCGCGGCCAAGGCCGCCGAGTGGGCGCAGACCAACGCGGTCCGCCAGGAGCTCGCCCCCAGGGGCATCAAGGTGTCGGCCCTGCACGTCGGTTACATGGACACCGACATGGCCGCCTACGTCGCTCCGGAGAACAAGATCGACCCCGTGCTGGTGGCCGAGGCCGGCCTGGACGGCATCGCCGCCGGCACGCCGGAGATCATCGCCGACGAATTCAGCCGCGGCGTCAAGCAGAACCTCTCCGCGGCCATCGTCTGAACACACACCTTGACACACGTCCGAACACACACCTTGACACACGTCCGAACACACGCCTGAGCGGTCGCCGCCGGCCGTTGCTTTCCGCCGGCGCGGCGGCGACGCGCCGCGGCCGTCTTCCATGAGCGCCACTTCCTCCCCGTTCAGCCTTCGTCGGGTGTTTCCCCGGAGGCCATGCGTGATCGGCAGGTTGGACGAGTGGCACCGTCGAGGCCCTTCCCGCTCACGCGGGATCGGGCGTCGCGGGCCACCGTCGTGACCGTCGCCGTGCCGCCCGATCAGGGGGAAGCGGCTCCCGCATGGAACGAGATACACACTGATGACCGGTTTTCGCTCGGCCGCCGCTGCCGCGGTCCTGGCCGGGGCCGCCGCCCTCGCCTTCCCCGGCGCCGCGATGGCGGACCCCGGCGTGTCCGCCGCGCACCACAAGAGCTTCGACCTCCAGGCGCACCGGGGCGGGCTCGGACTGGTGGTGGAGAGCACCCTGGACTCCTTCGCCAACGGCCTGCGCGTGGGCGTCAGCACCCTTGAGCTGGACATCCAGATCACCGAGGACGGCAAGGCCGTCGTCACCCACGACCGCAAGGTGGACGGCCGCAAGTGCCAGGACACCGGCCCGGTGTCCCCCGGCGACCCCGAGTACCCCTACGTCGGCAAGTACATCAACACCCTCAGCCTGGCCCAGGTGCGGAGCCTGGACTGCGGCTCCAAGCCGCTCGCCGAGTTCCCCGGCCAGCGCCCCGCGCCCGGCGCGCGGATGCCGCTGCTGAGCGAGGTGTTCGACCTGGTCAAGCGCTTCCACGCCAACGACGTGATGCTGAACGTGGAGACCAAGGTCGAGGCCGGAGCGCCGGAGCAGACCGCGCCGCGCGAGCAGTTCGTCCAGGTCGCCGCCCAGGAGATCCGCCGGGCGCACATGCTGCGCCAGGTCACCATCCAGAGCTTCGACTGGGGCTCGCTGATGCGCATGCGCGAGGTGGAGCCGCGGCTGCCGCTCGTGGCGCTCACCGACTACACCTTCCTGCAGACCGGGCAGCCGGGAGCCTCCCCCTGGCTCGGCGGCATCGACGTGGACGACTTCGGCGGCGACCCGCTGAAGGCGATCAAGTCGTTCGGCGCCGACGCGTTCTCGCCGGTGCACGGGTTCCCGCAGAACGGCAAGGTGACCGACCCCGGGTACCGGCCCTACGTCACCGAGGCGATGGTGGAGGAGGCCCACGGCCTCGGCCTTAAGGTGATCCCCTGGACCGTCGACGACGAGCCCACGATGAACAAGCTCATCGACGACGGCGTCGACGGCCTCATCACCGACTACCCCGACCGCCTGCGCACGGTGCTCGACGCCCGCGGCTTCAAGCTCCCCAAGCGGTACTCCGGCCCGCGCGCCTGACCCGGCGCCCGTCACGCCCTGCCGCCGCACGCCCCGGCCCATCGAAAGGGGCCGGGGCGTGCGGGACCGACGAGGAAGGACCCCTGCGGGCGCTCCTGACCATGGTTCGCCCGCGGCCGGACGTCCGTCCGGGGGGACGGCGCCCGCGGTGCTCAGGTCACCGGCCGCCGAGCGTGCGGGCGCTCACTTCGCGGGGGGAGCGGGCGTCGGGGTGGGCAGGTCGTTGTCCGACTCGGTGGCCTGCCACAGCACGGCGCTGCTGCCGGTGATCTGGCTGCTGCGCGAGTCGAAAGTGGCCGTGCCGTTCGTCATGTCGGCGTCCTCGGCCGCGGTCACCGTGATCAACTGCGGCCTGTTCCAGTTGGCCGGGGTGAAGGTGATCGACGAGGACTGGCTGAGATCGGTGTCGCCGTACACCCGCGCGGTGCCGACGGTGACGTCACCGGGAGGCTGCCGGTTGAGGGTGACCTGGACGCTCGCCGACCGCCCCTCGCGCACGGTGATCGAGGTGGGCGAGATGACGATGCGCAGCGGGGCCGCGGGCGTCGGAGTCGGGCTCGGGCTCGGGCTCGGTGACGGGCTCGGGCTCGGTGACGGGCTCGGCACCAGAGTGACCTTGCAGGAAACGCCGTTCAGGGTGAAGGCCGTCGGCGGGGGGTTGCTTCCGGTCCAGGCGCCGTTGAAGCCGATGGTGAACGCGGTGCCGGACGGACCCCAGGTGTTGCTCTTCGCCGTGACGTCGGCGCCGGTCTGACTCCACTGGGCCAGGAAGCCCGACGTGATCCACTGCGAGCCGGGGAAGGAGAAGTTCAGCGTCCAGCCGGGGGCGACCGGCTCGCTGTTGCGGATGTCGAGCATGGCGAGGAAGCCGCCCGATCCGGTGCCCCACTGATTGACGGTGTAGGTCACCTCGCACGCCGGCGCGGCCCTGGCCGCGGTCACCGTCCCGAGGACCAGCCCCGCCGTGGCGAGCGCCGTCGCCGTCGCCACCGCCCCGAAGCCACGCGCTGCTCGGCCTGTGCCGAATCCCATAGATCGCTCCATGCCGTAGAAGGGATCTTGCGGGAAAGTGCGGCCCTCGGCCGGCACCGTCCCTCTTACATGAGTGGCGCTCTGCTTCAAGATTCGACGAGTGATCGCCGAGGTGTACAGCCGATTTCCCTGCGAGGCCCGCGGACGCGCGGCCCCCGGTTGTACGGTGAGCCCGGGATCTCGGCTGACATGTCGTGACATGTCCGGAACTGGCCACTGGAGAAACGCGACCGAGCTGAAACTTTCATCACTCGCCAGACCCGAACCGTGTGACGCCTGCTCGACCGGATTCCCCCGTCGCCCCGGGTGCACCCGCTCCGGCGCTGGGACGGTGATACCGGTAATACGATCGGCTCGTGCGGTACGGCATCCTCGGGCCCGTCGAGGCGCGCACGGAGGCGGGGGAGCCGATCCCGGTGGTCGGTCCCCGGCCGCGGGCGCTGCTCGCCCTGCTCCTGCTCGACGCGGGCCGCCCGGTCAGCGTGGCGAGGTTGATCGACGGCCAGTACGGCGACCGGCCGCCGGCCGACGCGGCGGGCGCCGTCCAGGCCCACGTGTCCCGGCTGCGCAGGGTGCTTCCCCCCGGCGCCATCGAGTTCCACGACGCGGGCTACCGGCTCGCCGCGGACCCCTCGGACGTCGACGCGCACCGCTTCGAGCTGCTGGCCCGCGAAGGCCGCGAGTCGCTCGCGGCCGGGCGGTACGAGCAGACCGTCGCCGTGCTGCGCGAAGCACTCGCGCTGTGGCGTGGCCCGGCCCTGGCCGACGTGGCGGACGCGCCGTTCGCCCCGCCGCAGGCGTCCCGGCTGGAGGAGTTGCGGCTGTCGGCCCGCGAAGACCTCGCCGAGGCCGAGCTGGCGCTGCCCGCGGGCACCTCCTCCGGCGAGCTGCGGCGGCTGGTGGCCGCCCACCCGCTTCGCGAGCGCCTCACCGGCCAGCTGATGCGGGCCTTGCACGCCGAGGGGCAGCGGGCCGCGGCGCTCGCCGTCTTCGCGGACGCGCGGCGGCTGCTCGCGGACGAGCTGGGCGCCGACCCCTCGCCGGAACTCTCCGCGCTGCACCTGGCCCTCCTGCGGGACGGTGACGGGGGCGAGGTGCGGCGGCGTGCGCCGTCCCGGCTGCCGGCGCCGCTCACCGGCTTCGTCGGACGCGAAGACGAGCTGGCCCGCATCGACGCCCTCCGTGACCGCCGCCTGGTCACCCTGACCGGCCCCGGCGGCACCGGCAAGACCCGGCTCGCCGTCGAGGCCGTCCGTCGCCAGGGGCGGGAGAGCTGTTTCGTGGACCTGTCGGCCACCGACGACGACGGCCAGATCGCGCCGGCGGTACTCGCGGCCCTGGGTCTGCGCGAGATGGGGTTGCATCCACCCCTGGCCGGCGGCGGCGACCCGGAAGAGCGGCTGCTCGTGGCGCTCGCCGACCGCGAGCTGCTGCTCATCCTGGACAACTGCGAGCACCTGGTCGCGGGCGCCGCGGCGCTCACCCGCCGGCTGCTCGACGCCTGCCCGTCGCTGGCCGTGCTGTGCACCAGCCGCGAGCCGCTCGGCATCACCGGCGAGACCCTCGTCCCGGTGCCGCCGCTCGCGGTGCCGCCCCCGGGTACGGACGAGGCCGCGGCGCTCGGCTATCCCGCCGTGCGGCTGTTCCTGGAGCGGGCCGCCGCCGTACGGCCGGGCGTGACGATGCGGCCGGAGTTCACCGAGATCTGCGTCGCGCTGGAGGGCCTGCCGCTGGCCATCGAGCTGGCGGCCGCGCGGCTGCGCGCGTTCGGCGCCGATGAGATCGCCGCCCGGCTGGCCGAGCACGGGCGCTTCGCCCTGCTGTCCAAGGGCGACCGCACCGCCGCGGCCCGCCACCGCACCCTGCACGCGGTGGTGGACTGGAGTTGGAGCCTGCTCACGCCCGAGGAGCAGGCGCTCGCCCGCCGGTTCTCGGTGTTCGCCGGCGGCGCGACGCTTTCGGCCGTCGAGCGGGTCTGCGGCTCCGGCGAGCTGCTCGCCGATCTGGTCGACAAGTCGCTCGTCGAGGCAGAAGGCGGGCATTATCGCATGCTGGACACCATCCGGCTGTTCTGCGCGCGGCGGCTGGAAGAGTCAGGCGAGCAGAGCCGGGTGCGGGCCGCGCACGCCGCCTGCTACCTCGACCTGGCGCGACGCGCCGATCCCGGGCTGCGCCGGGCCGAGCAGCTCGACTGGCTGGCACGACTGTCGGCCGAGCACGCCAATCTCGGCGCCGCGCTGCGCCACGCCGCGGAAGCCGAACCCGCGAACGGGCTGCGGCTGGTCGCGGCGCTCGCGGCGTACTGGTGGCTGAGCGGGCGGCGCGGCCAGGCGACATCCTTCGCGCTCCGCCTGCTCGACCGGTTCGGCGACGAGCCGCCCGCCGGGCTGGAGGAGGAGTACGTCCTGTGCGTGCTGCAGACCGTGCCGTACGCCACCCCGGAGCGGTGGGCGCGCGCCGAGGAGATCATGCGGTCGCTGAGCGGGGTGGTGCGCTACCCGTTCCTCAACGCCCTGTGGGGGATGGCCGCCGGGCCGACCGGCGCCGGAAACGTCGTCCAGCGAGCGCGAATGCTCGGCGCCGACCCGTGGAGCAGGGCCACCGCCCGGCTCGGCGAGTCGCTGCTGCTCCTGCTCGACGGAGAGACCGCCGGCGCCGAGCGTGGGCTTGCGTCGGCGCTGGCCGCCTTCGGTGACCTCGGGGAGCGGTGGGGCATGGCCCAGGCGATGGAATGGCTCGGGTTGATCGCCGGTCGGCGCGGCGAGTGGGAACGGGCGAAGCGCCTGTGGGGGCGGGCACTCGACCTGCACGAGCAGCTCGGGGCCCTGGAGGAGATGGTGGACGTGCTGTGGCGCAGAGCCGGCGGGCTCCTACGTGAGGGCGACCTCGCCGCGGCCCGCGCCGACCTGGACCGCGCCGCCGGCCTGGCCCGGGTCACCGGCCCGGCGGCCCGGTCCCCGTCCGTGGAGCTCGGGCTGGGCGAGCTGGCCCGCCGGTCCGGGGACCACGACGAGGCCCGGCGACGCTACGGCACGGCCCTTTCGTCCGCGGGCGGCGGCTTCGGCGCCGACGGCATCAGAACGGCGGTGCACACCGCGCTCGGCCGGCTGGCGGAGGCCGAGGGTGACCGCGCCGAGGCCGAGCGGTGTCACGGCGAGGCGCTGCGCCTGGCTCGTACGACGGGCGCGGCGCCGGCCGACCTCGCCGACGTCGCCGAGGGCTGCGCGGGGGCGGCCCTGCTGGCCGGCGCGGGGGAGCGGGCGGCCTTCCTGCTCGGCGTCGGAGTGGCCCTGCGCGGCACGGCGGTCGCCGGTGACGCCGACGTGGCCCGGGTCACCGCCGGTGTCACCGACCTGATCGGTCCCGACGCCTTCGCCACCCACTTCGCCACAGCCGCCGCCCTCCCCCGCCTCCAGGCCGCCCAGGCTCTCTCAACCTCCTCCTGACCGGCCGTAGGTCTCAGGAGAAGTGCTCACTTCCGCGGATGGCAAAGGCGTGAACCCGGCCGTGCGCGACGGCCGACACGGGCTTGCGGGAGTGTCGGTGGGGTGTCGGTGGGGTGTCGGCGGGGGGCGGGAGGGTCGGGGGCATGGACAACACGAACATTCTGATCTCGGGGGCGGGCATCGGCGGGCCGGCGTTGGCGTGGTGGCTGCGCCGCTACGGCTTCGGCGTGACCGTCGTGGAGAAGGCTCCGGGCCCGCGCCCGGGCGGGCAGGCGATCGACTTCAAGGGCGAGGACCAACTGTCGGTGCTGCGGCGGATGGGCATCCTCGCCGAGGTGCGGCGCAGGCAGACCGGCGGCGCCGATGTGCGGATCGTGGACGCGGACGGCCGGTCGATCGCCGTGATGCCGGGCGAGTTCACCGGCGGCGACGTGGAGATCCGGCGCGGCGATCTGTCGGAGATCCTGTACGACGAGAGCGTGGCCGCGGGCTGCGCGTACGTTTTCGGCGACTCCATCACCTCGCTGACCGAGACGGCGGACGGCGTCCACGTGACCTTCGAGCGGGGCGCCCCCCGCACGTTCGACCTGGTGGTGGGCGCGGACGGCATCCACTCCAACGTCCGTCGGCTGGCCTTCGGCCCGGAGCGCGACTTCGTGAGGTTCCTCGGCTACTACTACGCCCTGGCCGAGCTTCCGCCGGGCGGATCGGACGGCGACGGGGACGGGACGGGGGTGATGTACAACGAGCCGGGGCGGATGGTCTCCGTCGGTGGCCCCAAGGCGCCCGCGTTCTTCGTCTTCGCCTCGCAGGAGCTCGCGTACGACCGGTACGACACCGAGGAGATGAAGCGTCTGATCATCGACGTCTACGCCGGGATGGGGTGGCGTACCCCGGAGATCCTCGAGCGGGTGCGGCAGGCACGGGACCTGCACCTCGACACGATCAGCCGGGTGCGGGCCGGCCGGTACGCGCAAGGTCGCGTGGCGCTGCTCGGGGACGCCGTCTCCGGCAACACGCTGGGCGGGTTCGGCACCGGCGTGGCGGTGGTCGGCGCGTACGTGCTGGCCGGTGAGCTGGCGCGGGCCGACGGCGACCACCACGCTGCATTCCGGCGGTACGAGGAGGTGATGAGCCCGTACGCGAAGGTCGCGCGCAGCGGCGGCAACGCCGGCGGCTTCCTGGCCCCGGCTTCGCGCGCCGGGATCTGGATGCGCGACCAGTTCTTCCGGCGGAGTCTCCTGCTGAAGACGATGATCAAGATGACCGACATGTTCGCCACGAACATCAGCCTTCCCGACTATCCGGCTCCGGTGGACCGTGGCCGCCGCGCGGCCGAGCCCCGGTGACGGCCCGGCGGGCGCCGCGCTCTGGTGGGCACGGCGCCCGCCGGGTGCTCGGCACGGGATGGGTGGCCCCGTGGACACGCGGCCGGAACGGGTCCGGCAGGAGAGGTCGGCTCTGATGCCCCGATCAGGCGACCCGGTGGTCACATCAGGCGGAGAGGGTCTCCTCGGTGACCTTCCAGAGGCGGGTGGCGGCCTCGGGGTCGAGGGCGTAGGCCGCCACGCCGGTGCGGGTGCCCGGCTCGTTCGGACCGGCCTCGTCACAGTCCTCGAAGTACCGCCCGCCGACGCCCTCCACCAGCGGGGAGGCGGCCAGCAGCACGGAGGTCGCGGCGCCCTGCTCGGGGGTCTTCCAGTCGGGCGTGGACGCGCCGCCCGCGCTCATCTGGGCGCGCAGCCGGTCCAGCTCCTCCATGGTGACGTGCCTTTGCAGGTTGGTCCGGATGCCGCCCGGGTGCAGGGCGTTGACGGTGATGCCGTCGTCCGCCCAGCGCGTGGCCGCCTCGACCGCGAACAGCACGTTCGCCGTCTTGGACTGGCCGTACGCGGTCCATGGGTCGTACGGGCGCTCCCGGAAGTGGATGTCCTCGAAGACGACCGGGGAGCGCAGGTGGGCGGCGGAGCTGACGGACACGACGCGCGCGCCGCCGGCCGCGGCCAGCGCGTGGTGCAGGCCCGTGGCGAGCGCGAAGTGACCGAAGTGGTTGGTGGCGAACTGCAGCTCCCAGCCCTCGGGCGTCCGGGTCTCGGGGGCGGCCATGACTCCGGCGTTGTTGACCAGGATGTGCAACGGCCCGTCCCACGCGGACACGAAGCCGGCGATCGAGGCGGGGTCGGTGAGGTCCAGCGGCGCGACGCCGACCCGCTCGGCGCCGGTCGTGGCGGTGATGTCCTCGGCGGTGCGCCGGCCGGCGTCCAGGTCGCGGACGGCCAGGGTGACCTCCGCGCCGGCGCCGGCGAGCGCGCGGGCGGTCTCGACGCCGATGCCGGAGGCCCCGCCGGTCACGATGGCGCGGCGACCGGTGAGGTCGATGCCGTCCACGACCTCGGCGGCGGTGGACGCGGCGTTGAACGGCGTGGTGATGCGTGATGTCGCGGTCATGGTGATGCCTTGCCTGTTCTCACTCGGCGGTCGCGGTCGGAGGTCCAGGCGGTACGCTGAAACCGGAGGATCCTCCAGTAAGTGGCACTCTAATCGGAGTTTCCTCCGGTTAGCAAATCTTGTCCCGTGATGGAATGGTCGGCGATGGTCCCGCCGGTCGGGCGGACGCCGAGCCGGCGGCCGCCGGCGCCGAGGGCGCCGCCCGAGGAGAGGTCCCTGCGGGGATGAGGAGGAATGCGCTGTGTCGGTCACCGGTCCGCGGCCCCTGCGCGCGGACGCCCAGCGCAACCGCGACCGCCTGCTGTCCGCCGCCGTGCGCGCGTTCGCCCACGACGGGCCGGACGTGACGCTCGACGCGATCGCCAAGGACGCGGGCGTCGGCATCGGCACCCTCTACCGTCACTTCCCGACCCGCGAGGCGCTGGTCGAGGCGGCCTACCGCAACGAGCTGGCCCGGCTGTGCGACGCGGTGCCCGGGCTCCTCGCCGCCCTGCCGCCGGTCGGGGCGATGCGCGACTGGATGGACCGCTTCCTCGACTACATGACGACCAAGCGCGGCATGGCCGAGGCGCTGCGCGCGGTCATCGCCTCCGGCGGCGACCCGTACGCGCACAGCCGCGACCGGCTCACCGGCGCCGTCGAAGCGCTGCTGCGCGCCGGGGCCGAGGCGGGCACGCTGCGCAGCGATGTCGCGCCCGCCGACGTGCTGGCCGCCCTGGGCGGCGTGACCCTCGCCGCCGGCGCCCCCGCGCAGCGCGACCAGGCCGGTCGTCTGCTCGACCTCCTCCTGGACGCCCTGCGCTTCGGCGCCGCCCCCTGACCCGCCGTGAAGCGGGCCGGCGCCGGGCCGCCGAGCACGGCGAGCGCGCGGAGACCGGTCACGCCGCCGGCGGGATCCCGCTCACCGTGGCACGGCCCTGACGGTCGCGGCGGCGCTGAGCTGGGTGGCGGGGTTGCCCCGCCAGTGGGAGCCCGCGCCGACCTCCTCGCCCTTCATCAGGAAGGAGTCGGGGTCGAGCGTGGCGTCCTCGCCCATGCGGACGCCGTAGTGGACCAGGGCGTTGGTGCCGATGCTGCACCGGGCGCCGATGGCGATGCGGTCGGACTTGAAGGTGCCGTCCTCCAGCGAGTGGGCCTGGATGAGGCTCTTCTGGGCCAGCGTGCACTCGTCGCCGACGGCGACCAGCGTCCGCTCCGGTATGTAGCAGCCGTCGTCGAAGATCCTGCGCCCGACGCGCACGCCGACCAGCCGCCAGGCGAGGTTCTTGTACGGGGTGCCGTTGAGCAGGTCCAGGTAGAGCGGGTTGGTGAGCTTCCACATGCGCTCGTGCCACCAGTAGTAGGGCTGGTAGATCGAGCAGAAGCGCGGGCGCAGCGTCCGGAAGCCGGTGGCCAGGCGTTCGACCAGCGCGAAGTAGGCGATGGTGAAGACCACGCCGCCCCCGAGGGCGGCCGCGATCGCCGCCGGGCCCACCGTCTCGTACAGGCGGGCGGCGGCCATGACCAGCAGGAGCAGGCCGAGGACGTGCAGCCAGCGGGTGAGCAGGTGCGACGCGATGGTCACCGCGTTGTGCCGGTTCTTGGCGGCCAGGCGGCGGCGCAGCTCGTCGCCGGTCTTCAGGTCGTCGAAGCGGCTGTCGCGCTGCACCGAGCGCGGGATCTCGAAGCAGGGCGAGCCGAGCAGGCCGACGTCCTGCCGCAGCGGCCCGTCGATGGGCAGCATGACCTTGGTCGCCAGCAGGCAGTTGTCGCCGGCGCGGCTCTGGGCGGGGTAGGCGATGTCGTTGCCGACGAAGGTGTGCGCCCCGATCGCCGCGCGCGACAGCCGGAACGTCCCGGCGGAGAAGTCGGCGTTGACGATCGACAGCCCGTCCGACACCATCGTGCCGCTCCCGATCGTGGCCAGGTACGGCGACTCGTGCTTGTGCTGCAGGCCGAAGTTGGACCCGGTCTGCTCGACCTTGGACAGGTCGTACCCAAGGACGCGCAGGTAGGGGACGATCCAGGAGCTGTCGCCGAACAGGTGCGTGAAGACCTGCGCGTTGGTGACCCGCGAGATCACCCGGTGCGCCCAGTAGTGGAAGCCGTAGAGCGGGTAGACCCGTCCCTCCCGCAGGGTCCGGTGCAGCAGGCGCGGCACGGTGGCCAGGAAGGCGAGCGCGGCGATCAGCCCGCCGAAGTAGATCGCCGCTGAGGCGGCCAGCGCGTCCCGGTAGGGCGCCCACGCGGCCAGATCCCTGGGGCGTGCGGTGTCGGCCCACCCGGACAGGACCGGGAACCGGGTGCCCAGCCAGTACAGGCCGCCGATGCCCAGCGGCATCCACACGGCCAGCAGGGTCAGCAGTTGCATGGCGCCGAAGCGGGTCCTGCGCCACCGGCCGGCGTCCGCCGGTTCCAGGGCCAGGTGGTCGGGGGCGCCCGGCTGGGCGGGTGAGCCGTGCCAGCGCTCGCCGTCCGGCACCGACTGCGACGACTGGAGCGAGGAGGAGTGGCCGAGCTGGGCCCGGTCGCCGATGGAGGCGCCGATGTCGACCACCGTCTGCTCGCCGACGAACGCGCCCTCGCCGATGGTGACCGGCCCGATCTCGATCATGCCGGCGCGGGGCCGGTAGCAGGTGAAGAAGGAGTCCTTGCGGATCACCGTGCCACGGCCGATGGTCAGCAGGTCGGTGCAGACGGGGACGTTCCTGGACAGGATCAGCGTGCCGGGGCCGATCCGCGCGCCGAGCGCCCGCAGGTAGAGCACGTACAGCGGGGAGCCGGGGAACATCGCGAGCGGGCTGCTGCGCACCAGCGTCTTCACCGCCCAGAACCGCAGGTAGGCAAGACTCCAGACCCGGATCGCCCCGGGCTTCCAGCGGCCGGCGAGCGCCCACTTGGCCGCGATCGGCGCCGCGCACAGGGTCAGCAGAACGCCCGCCCCGCACACCACCGACCGCGCGTAGATCTCGGCCACGCCGGTCGCGCCGGAGATCCAGCGGTAGCAGCGGACCAGCAGCAGCGCGCCGAGACAGGAGTAGCCGAGGAACAGCAGCGCCTGCGCCAGCCCGCACAGCAGGTACGCGGCGGTGCCCGCCCGGGCGGCGGCCCGAGTCGCCGGTACGGTGGGAGCGCCGGAGGCGGCCACGGGCGCGACGCCATCGAGGGCGCCGTCGAAGGCCTCGTCAAGGGCGCCGTCGCGGGCGCCGTCGAGGGCCGCCGCCAGGTCGCGGACGGTGGGGCACAGGTAGACGTCCTTGATCGACACCGGGGGCAGGTCGCCGCGTTCCCGCACCCGGGCGCAGAACCGCGTCATCAGCAGCGAGTTGGCGCCCAGTTCGTCGAAGAAGTGGCTGTCGACCGACACCTGCTCCACGCCGACCACGCCGGCCAGCACGTCGGCGAGCGTGCGCTCGGCGGCGGTCGCCGGGTGCACGCGGGGCCGCGCCGTGGACAGGGCGCGGGGGCCGGTGGGGGGCGGCAGGTTCCTGCGGTCGGCCTTGGTGCTCAGCAGCATCGGGATGCCGGGCAGCGGCTCCAGGTAGGCCGGGATCATGTACCCGGGCAGGCGTCCGCGCAGCTCGCGGTAGACGCGCTCGGGGTCCACCTCGGGCGCGTCGCCGCGGGAGCTGTAGTAGGCGACCAGCTCCACCACCCCCGGCTCCGGCTCGTGGGTGTCCACGACGGCCTGGGCGACGCCGGGCACCTGGAGCAGCACCGACTCGATCTCCGACAGCTCGACCCGGTAGCCGTTGATCTGCACCTGGGTGTCGATGCGGCCGTGGTACTCGATCTCGCCGTCGGCGTTGATCCGCCCGAGGTCCCCGGTCCGGTAGATGCGGCCGGAGGGGTTGTCCGGGATGCCGAGGAAGTCGGGGATGAACGCCCGCTCGGTCAGGTCGTCGCGGTTGACGTACCCCCGGGCCAGCCCGACGCCGGCGATGCCGATCTCGCCCAGCTCACCGGGGGGCAGCGCCCGCGGCCCTGCCGGGTCGAGGACGGCGACCGCGTAGGTCGGCAGCGGGACGCCCAGCGTCACCGGCCGCGCGGGGTCGAGCACCGCCCAGGTGGCGGTGACGGTGGCCTCGGTCGGGCCGTAGACGTTCAGGAACCGGCGGCCGGGACGGTGCCAGCGGCGCACGAGGTCGGCCGGGCACGCCTCTCCCGAGACCAGCAGGAACCGCAGGCCGGGCAGGTCCTCCTCCAGGGTGGCCAGCAGGGTCGGCACGCAGCACAGCGCGGTGACCCGCCGGGCGCGCAGGAAATCGGCCAGGTCGCGGCCGAGCAGCGTCGCCCCCGGCGGCCGGGGCACCAGCGTTGCCCCCGACAGCAGGGGCACCCAGATCTCCTCCACCGAGAAGTCGAAGGCGATGGTCATGCCCTGGTACACCCGCTCGCCCGGCGCGATGCCGTAGGCGTCGACGGCGACGCGGACGAAGTTGCAGATGGAGGTGTGCTCGACGGCCACGCCTTTCGGCCGGCCTGTGGAGCCGGAGGTGTAGACGATGTAGCACAGCTCGCCGGCCGGTCGCCCGTGCTCGCCGTGCTCGCCGCGCTCGCCGCGCTCGTCGCAGGTCAGCCGGCGGCCGTCCTCGGCCTCGATCAGCGGCTCGGCCTCGTCCAGGCACAGGATGGGGGCGCCGGCGTGCTCGACCCGGTCGCGCAGGTGCGTCAGGGTCAGGACGGCGCGCACGCCGGCGTCCTGGACGATGTAGGCGATGCGGTCGGCGGGGAAGCCCGGGTCCAGCGGCACGTACGTCGCGCCGATCTTCGAGACGGCGAGCATGCCGGCGTAGGACCACACGGCCTGGTCGAAGACCAGCGCGACGCGGTCGCCGGGGCGCGTGCCCCGTCCCAGCAGGTGGCGGGCGAGCCGGTTGGCCCGCGCGTCCAGCTCCTCGTAGGTGAGCGTGACCTCTCCGGTGTCCACCGCCCGCCGGTCCTGCTCGCCCGCGGTGCGCAGCCGGTCGCACAGGTCCTCGAACAGGTGGTGCAGCCGCTCGCCGTCCCACCGCCTGGACGTGTACGGGCCGCTCGCGCCGACGAGCACGTGCCCGGGCGGCGGCCGGTCGGCGCGCCGGGCGTCCTGGACCTCGGCCTGTCTGGTCATGCTGCCTCCATCAACCTCCCGCGGACCCCCGTGGCGACCGGCCGTCAGGCCGGCACCGGGCAGCACGCGGCGATGGCCTCGACGAGGATGGAGCACCCGGTCTCGACGACGTCGGCGGTCACGTTCAGGGGAGGCAGGATCCGCACGACGCAGTCGGCGCGCCCGCCGACCTCGATGATCAGCCCCCTGCGCAGCGCGACCTCCTGGACGCGGTGCGCCAGGTCGGTGGCCGGGGCGCCGTCGCCGGGGTCGGCCAGCTCGACGCCCCACATCAGGCCGACGCCGCGCACCTCGCGGACCCACGGGCCGACGGTCAGCGGGGCCAGCCGCCGGGCGATCTGCTCGCCCCGACGCCGGACGTTGCCCAGGACGTCGTCGCGGCGCATGACGCGGACGGCCTCCGCCCCGGCGGCGAACGCGAGCTGGTTGCCGCGGAAGGTGCCGATGTGCGCTCCGGGCGCCCACACGTCCAGCCGCCGGTCGTAAAGGATGATCGCGACGGGCAGGCCCATGCCGCTCAGGCCCTTGGAGGCGACGATCACGTCCGGTTCGATGTCGTACCGCTCGAAGGCGAACCAGGTGCCCGTGCGCCCGCAGCCGGTCTGCACCTCGTCCACGATGAGGGGGATGTCCAGCTCGCGGGTCAGCTCGCGCACCCGGCGGACGAACGCCCGGCGGGCGGGGATGACGCCTCCCTCACCCTGGACGATCTCCAGGATGACCGCGGCGGGCAGCGGGACGCCGCCGTTCCCGTCGCGCAGCGATCGTTCGAGCTGCCCGGCGCAGTTGGTGTCGCAGGTGCTCGGGACCAGGCCGAGGGGGCAGCGCGCGCAGTAGGAGTAGGGGGAGAAGTGGACGCCGGGCACGCCGTTGGCCACCGGCTGCTTCTGCCGCACCAGGCCGGTGAGCGCCATGGCCGCGTGGCCGCTGCCGTGGAAGCCGCCCTGGAACGCCACGACGTCCCCACGGCCGGTGGCGATCTTGCACAGCTTGACCGCGGCGTCGACGGCGTCGCCGCCGGTGGGCCCGCAGAAGTGGACCTTCATGCGGTCGCGCATCCCGGCGGGGAGCATGGAAAGCTGCGCCTCGGTGAAGGCGTCCTTGGCGGGGGTGGGGAAGTCCAGGCCGTGGGTGAGCCGGGTGAGCTGGGCCGTGGCGGCGCGCACCAGTTCGGGATGGTTGTGCCCGAGGGAGAGCACGCCCGCGCCGGTCAGGAAGTCGATGAAGACGTTGCCGTCCAGGTCGCGCACGAAGCTGCCGGACGCCTCCGCGATGGCGATGGGCAGGCGGCGCGGGTAGGTGCGCGCGTTCGACTCGCGGACGGCCTGCCGGCCGAGCAGTTCGGCGGAACGGGGACCGGGCAGGTCGCACTCTACATAGGGGTGGGGAAGAATATCGGATTTGGCGCTGGGATCGGCCAGACTCATCGGGCTCTCCTCTCAAGGCCGCCGACGTGCTGGTTCCTTTCAACGCGGGCCGACGTGTTCGCTTCTCCTGTTCTGCTGCTTTCCGGCCGGCTTCGCATAAGTAGTGGCTTGGTCCGGTATCGACGGTCGAAGAGGCCCTTCGCGAGTCATGGCCTCAGGTACACGGTTACGATTCCACCCGGCTTACCTGCACAAACTCCTCAATCCGCCTCGCATTACGGCAAGTGCCGCATTCGGCGTCCCGTGCGCGGATGCCTCTTTTCCGGCGTTCTCCCGCCGGGCGGAAAAGGGCGCCGGCCGCCTGCGGAATGCGCTCCCCATCAAAGTTTTGCGGGCACCTGACGTTATCCGGGCGATACGGCGGTGCGCGGGCGACCCGCGGAGGGTAGGGGTCGATGATGCCGACTTGCGGAGCAAAGTGCGCTTTCCGGGGTCGGCCTGGTGGGTGAGGAAATGGTATCGAGTTCCGCGAACCGTCGGCCGGCACAAGGGCTGCCCGCCGACGCCACGAGCTTCGTCGGACGCCGGCAGGAGATGGCCGAGGTCAAGACGCTGCTGTCCAGGTCCCGGCTGGTGACCCTCACCGGGTTCGGCGGGGTCGGCAAGACGAGGCTGGCCGCACGGGCCGCCCAGGACGTGCAACGGGCCTTCGCCGACGGCGTCTGGTTCGTCGACCTGTCCGCCGTGGACGATCCTGACCTGCTCGTGCCGACCCTGCTGGAGGTTCTGCAGATCGAGGAGCGGTCCAGCCGTCCTTCGATGGCGGCGCTCGCCGATCACCTGGCCGACAAGAAGGCCCTGCTCATCCTGGACAACTGCGAGCACATGCTGCACGACTGCGCGATGCTCGCCGATGACCTCCTGGCCGTCGCGGACGGATTGCGGATCATCGTCACGAGCAGGGAGCCGCTGCGCATCCACGGCGAGCGCACCCTCGTCGTGCGCCCTCTCCCCGTCCCCGGCGACGGCGGTGTGAACCTGTCGACGCAGGCGCTCGCCGAGGTGGACGCGGTGCGCCTGTTCGTGGAGCGCGCCGACGCGGTGCTGCCCGGCTTCTCGGTCACCGACGACAACCGCGATGCCGTGGAACAGATCTGCCGGCGCCTGGACGGCATCCCTCTGGCCATCGAGCTGGCGGCGGTACGGCTGCGTGCGCTGTCGGTCCAGCAGCTCCTCGACCGGCTGGAGGACCGGTTCAGGATGCTGACGACCGGGTCACGGACGGCCGCCCCGCGCCAGCGGACGCTGCGCGGCCTGGTCGACTGGAGCTACGGGCTGTGCACCGAGCCCGAGCGGCTCATGTGGGCCCGCGCGTCGGTGTTCTCCGGCGGTCTGGACCTGGAGGCGGCAGAGGCGGTCTGCTCCGGCGACGGCATCGCCCGCGAGGACGTCGTGGACGTGATCAGCGGCCTGGTGGACAAGTCCGTGCTGGTGCGTGAGGAGCACTCCGTGGGCGTGCGCTACCGGCTGCTGGACACCGTCCGCCAGTACGGCAGAGACCGGCTGGCCGAGTCCGGTGGGCAGGCGGCGCTACGGCGCAGGCACCGCGAGTTCTACCGCGCGCTGGCGCGGCAGGCGCAGGCGCTGGTCTTCACCAGCGCCCAGCTCCACTGGCAGCGCAGGCTCCGGCTGGAGCACCCCAACCTGAGGGTGGCCCTGCACGCCTGCTTCGACGACGACGATGCCGAGGACGGCCTGCGCATGGCCACGGACCTGCTCTACCACTGGAAGACCATGTACCTGGTCGGGGAGGGACGCCGCTGGCTGGAGGACGGCCTGGCCAAGGTCACCGCGCCGTGCGAGTCACGGGCCTGGGCGCTGTGTTGCGCGAGCTGGATGGCGATCATGATGGGCCACGACCAGGCGGCGGCCACGATGGCCGACGAGGCACGGGAACTGGGGGAGACGCTGGATCTGCCCTCGTTGATCGCCTACGCCTCCCTGTTCTCGGGCATGGCGGCCGTCTACCGCGGCGAGATCGACGCGGCGGTCGAGCTCTACGAGCAGTCGCTCGCCGGACATCGCGCCGCGGGGGACGAGCGGGGTCAGGTGCTGACGCTGACCAGGCTGTGCCTCAGCTACGGGCGCAAGAGGGACAAGGAGCGGGCGGCCGCGGCAGGCGAGGAGGCGATCCGCATCTGCGACGCCCGCGGCGAGGGCTGGCACCGCGCCTATGCCGTCATGGCCCTCGGCGTGCTGGCCTGGCGCGAGGGCGACATGGCGCGCGCCGTCGCCCTGGAGAAGGAGAGCCTCCGGTTCAACGGCACGCTGGACGACCGGCTCGGCGTGGGGATCAACCTGGACGTGCTCGCCTGGGTCTCCGCCGCCGAACACGACTACGAGCGGGCGGCCCGGCTGATCGGCGCACTGTGGACCATCTGGCAGACGTCCGGCAGGCCGCTGTTGCAGTTCGGCCACCTGCTCGTCTACCACGAGGAGTGTGAGGCGGGCATCCTCCAGGCGCTCGGCGAGCCCGCCTTCCGGTCGGCGCTGGGCCAGGGCGCGCGGCTGTCGTTCGACGAGGCGCTCGCCTACGCCATGGAGGAGAGCACGCCCGCCGTCCCGAGCGTGCGGCCCGCTGACGCCTCCTCGCCGCTGACCCGCAGGGAGATGGAGATCGCCCGGCTGGTCGCCAAGGGGCTGAGCAACAAGGGCATCGCCACGACGCTGGTCATCGCGCAGCGCACGGCCGAGGGGCACATCGAGCACATCCTGAGCAAACTCGGCTTCCACTCGCGTGCGCAGATCGCCGTGTGGGTGGCCGAGCAGGATCGGCGCGCGGCGGCGCAGGACAGCCACGGCCTCTCATCGGCCATGGCGTCGCCGGACGGCCGGGCGGCCGGCGGGGCCCGGCGCCGGCACTGACGGCGGACCGCCCGGGGGCCGAACCGCCGGGGGCCGAACCGCCGGGGGCGAAACCGCCGGGGGCGAAACCGCCAGGGAGCGAAACCGCCAGGGAGCGAAACCGCAGGGAGGCGAAACCGCCGGAGGGCGAACCGCCCGGGGCGAGACCGGCCGGGGGTCGACAAGCCGGAATTGCCGCGGGACGCCGGGGCCGGCGGGCGCGGGCCCCACCGGCCGCCCCGGCGTCACCGGGGGAGGGGGCGGGCCCAGAGGGCGGCCCGGGAGGCTCGTCGCGCCGTCAGTACGGGAGCATCCTGCGCCCGGACGGCGTGCGCAGGTCCTGGACCTCCTCGGCCGGGCGGCGCCGCGCCCGGCGCATCTGGAAGCGGCGCGGCCGGTACGCCTGCCCGTCGGCGGGGACCGCTGCGGGATCGGTCCGGCCGCGGCGCGGATCGTCAGTCATCGTCCCCGTTCCCCTCGGCGCCGGCCGGCGTGCCCGCGGGCTCGCAGGCCAGTTCGAACCAGACGACCTTCCCGGTGGACAGCGGGTGGCTGCCCCAGGATGTGGAAAGCGCTTGCATCAGGTACATGCCGCGTCCGCCCTCATCCCCCTCGTGGACCTCCCGGACCTGGGGAAGGGCGGGGTTGGTGTCCTGGACCTCGCAGCGCAGAGTCCCGTCGTCCATGGCGAGCGACATGACCGCGCCCCACGAATGGCGCATGGCGTTGGTGACCACCTCGCTGACCAGCAGTTCCACCACGTCGGACTGTGCCGCGAGCCCCCAGTCGGACAGCTTGCCGCGCACCCGCCTGCGGGTCTTCGGCACGGTGGTCGGCTCGGGGACCAGCACCCATGACGCGCGCTTGCCGCTCTCGCGCGCCGGCCAGAGATGGACGGCGGCTCGGGCGTACCTGTGGGAGGACGCCCCGGGCGTGTAGGTCGTGGTCATGCGGCACATCCATAGGCGAAGCGGTGGACGGGAGGGACGCTGCGGCCGTCGGGGAGCAGCTCACCCGTGTCGTCGAAGACGACCACACCGTTGCAGAGCAACCCCCACCCTTGTTCCGGGTGGAAAGCCACGAGGCAGGCCGCTTCGTGATCGACAGCGTTGGCCGGCGGGCACTGCGGTTCGTGTTGACACATGGCTGGCACCTGAATCCGATGTGATCTCTCGTTGGTGGGCTGTGGTCTTTGCCGACATGTCGAGCATCGCCCAACGGGCACATACCTAGTAACGGGACAACTACCCCCATTGATACCCATTCGACGCAAACGGGTACTCATTCTTTACCTTGGCGGGTGTCTGGCCTGACCGGGGGAGACGAACCCGGCCCGGGCGATCTACCTCACCATCGGTGGCCGCGCCCCTCGTGCGGACCTTCTCGCGGAATCCGTTGACACGCCTTCGCGGATAGTGCTTCCATTCGTTAGTAAAGTTTCCTAACGAGTAGAGGAGGCCAGATGCCGATCCCCCCGGCTCTACGGCACTTGCGCGCGCGCGTCCTGGTGGCGCCGGCGCTGGCCGTGGCACTGATCCCGGCCTGCGGCGCGGGCGGGAACGCGGCCGTCGCGGCCACCGCCGGCCACGCGGCGACGGCGGTGGGCAAAGCGCAGGTGAAGGCAGCGGCGGTCGACCTCACCGACCCGCACAAGAAGGACATCGCCATGCAACTGGTGTCGAGCGCGGAGAACTCCTCGCTCGACTGGCGCGCCCAGTACGGCTACATCGAGGACATCGACGACGGGCGCGGGTACACCGCCGGCATCATCGGGTTCTGCTCCGGCACCGGGGACATGCTGGAGCTCGTCGAGCTCTACACCCAGCGCAAGCCGGGCAACGTCCTGGCCAAGTACCTGCCCGCGCTGCGCTCGGTCGACGGCACCGACTCCCACAAGGGACTCGACCCGAACTTCACCAAGGACTGGAAGACCGCGGCCAAGGACACCGCCTTCCAGACCGCCCAGAACGACGAGCGTGACCGGGTGTACTTCAACCCGGCGGTCAAGCAGGCGAAGGCGGACGGCCTGCGCGCCCTCGGCCAGTTCATCTACTACGACGCCATCGTCATGCACGGCCCAGGCAACGACTCGGTCAGCTTCGGCGGCATCCGCAAGACCGCCCTGAAGAAGGCCAAGCCGCCGGCGCAGGGCGGCGACGAGAAGACCTACCTCAACGCCTTCCTCGACGCCCGCAAGGCGGCCATGAAGACCGAGGAGGCCCACAGCGACACCAGCAGGGTGGACACCGAGCAGCGGGTCTTCCTCAAGGCGGGCAACCTCGACCTCGACCCCCCGCTGTCCTGGAAGGTCTACGGCGACAGCTACCACATCGCCTCCTAGGCCGCCCCGGCGGACGAACGCGGCGGGCCCCCACCGGAAAGACCGGTGGGGGCCCGTGTCGCGTGTGAGGCGGCCTCAGCGGGCCGGCGGGCGCGTGCCGGGGGAGCTCACAGGGCCCGCAGACCCTGGATCACCTCGCGCAGCAGGCGCTCCTCGGGCAGCTGCGACACCGTCGCCGGCGGCCGGACGGAGACGAGCTGGTGGTCGCGCAGGTCGCCGAGCAGGACGCGGGTGACCCCGAGCGACAGGCCGCTCTCGGAGGCCAGGTCGACCACGGACATGGGCTGGGCGCACATGCGCAGGATCAGCAGGTGCTCGGGGCTGAGCCCCGGATGCGGCCGGCCGCCCGGCTCGGCCCTGACGATCGCGACCATGTCGAACGCGGGGCCCGTGGGCCGGGTGCGGCCCCGGGTGACGGTGTAAGGGCGGATGAGGGGACCGGCGTCCTGGTCCAGCCAGCGTTCTCCCTCGCTCATGACGCGTTCCCCTCACCCTCGTGCGCCCGCTCCCAGCCCGCCCGGAATGAAGAGAACATGTCGGGAGAGGGCTGGAGCGGTTCGGCGTCGGCGCGATCTTCCCGCGGGCCGCCCGCCTGCTCCGCCGCCCGGCCGGGCGCCGGAGCCGCCTCGCGGAGCTGAGGCGCCAGGCTGGCCTGGCGCACCCGGTGCGGCAGGCCGGTGGCACGGCGGCGTCCCTTGCCGTCGTCGCCGGCGCCGTTCGCCCCGTTGGTCCTGCCGGCCTTGCCGCTCCCGTTCGCCTGGTGGGCGCCGCCCGCCTCGGCGGTGGAGCGGTTCGCCGCGGAGGGCTGGCCGTTGCCGGCGCCCAGCGCCGCGGTGAGGCTCCGGCCGGCGCCGAACCATCCCTCCTGCCCGGTGAGGTCCCGCACCGAGTACGGCTCGGGGGACGGCTCGCTGGGCATCACCAGGTTCTCGGGCACCAGCACGATCGCCGTGGTGCCCCCGTAGGGCGAGGGCCGCAGCGAGACGCGGATCTGGCGCCGGGCCGCGAGCCGGCCGACGACGAACAGGCCGAGCCGGTCGCTGTCGGCCAGGTCGAACTCCGGCGGGTCGGCCAGCCGCTGGTTGATCTGTTCCAGCTCTTCCGGGCTGAGGCCGAGGCCCCGGTCCTCGATCTCGATCGCGAAGCCCCGGGCGACCATCTCGCCGCGGACCTCGACGTGGGTCTGCGGCGGCGAGAACATCGTCGCGTTCTCCACCAGCTCGGCGAGTAGGTGGATGACGTCGGTGGCGGCCGTCCCGGCCAGGGACATGCTCTCCGGCATGGTCACGTGCACGCGCAGGTAGTCCTCGACCTCCTCCACGGCGGCGCGGACGACGTCGTACAGCGGGATCGGAGTGCGCCATCCGCGTCCGGGGACGGCGCCGGACAGGATGATCAGGCCCTCGGCGTGCCGCCGCATGCGGGTGGTGAGGTGGTCGATGCCGAACAGCTCGTCGAGCAGTTCCGGCTCGGTGACCTTGCGCTCGATGGCGTCCAGCATGGTCAGCTGGCGGTGCAGCAGCGACTGGTTGCGGCGGGCCAGGTTGAGGAAGACCTTGCCGACGCCCTTGCGGATCTCGGCCTGACCCACGGCCGCCTCGATGGCGGTGGTCTGCACCGAGGTGAACGCCTCGCCGACGTTGGCGATCTCCTCGGTCGGCCCGGCGGCGATGGGCGGGGTCTCGGAGGCCACGTCGACGTCCTCGCCCTGGCGAAGCCGCTGGACCACCCGGGGCAGGCGCTGGTTGGCCAGCTCCAGCGCGGCGCGCTGCAGTCCGATCAGCTCGCCGGTGATGCGCCGGCCGAACCGGACCGAGACGTACAGCGAGACGCCCACGGCGATGATGCCCAGCAACAGGGTGAGGACGATGCGCCACAGGATCACGCCGGCGAGCGGGACGGCGCGGTCGGCGATCCGCTGCGACACGATCGCGTTCTGCCGGTCGAAGGCCTGCGTCAGCGAAAGGATGTTGGGTCCCCAGCTGCCCGAGCCGCCGGGCAGCCTCCTGCCGGGCTGCACGTCCTGGGTGACCTGGTCCTCCACGGAGGCGAACCGGGTGTAGGTCGGGGAGTTCTGCAGCACCAGGTACGGCTGGCGCAGGTCGGGGTCCAGGAGCTGGAAGCCCATGTCGTAGACCATCCTGCGCTTGGTCACCATCGTGGTGAACACCGTGCGCTCGTCGCTGGTCATCGAGCCCGCGCGCACGACGCCGGCGAGCAGGGCGGCCTGCTCGCTCATCAGGTCGCGGCTGCGGTCGATCAGCGTGACGGCCCTGGTCGGCGGGCCGATCTCCAGGTCGCCGGCGAACTTCAGGCTGTCGTAGACGCGGCCGACGGCGTCGGAGATCAGGCGGTAGGCGTCCAGGGTCAGCAGCCGGCTGAAGCTGCGCGAGTCCACCCGCGCCCGGATGTCCGGCAGGCGGTGGGTGGTCTCGATCAGCTCGGTCACCCGCTGGTACATCTGCGGGCTCGACTCCTGCTCGGCGGCGCTGTCCAGGACGGCCTTCTCCAGGGCGGCCCGCGCCTGGTCGGTCCTGACGCGTTGCGCCTCGAGATCGCTCCGGTCGGTGGCGGCGCCCGAGCTGAGGTAGATGACCGACTGGTAGCGCTCTTCCTGGATCTGCGAGGCGACGTTTCCGGTGGGGACGACCAGCGTCTCGTAGATCGTCCGGACCCGGAGAAGATCGAGACCGCTCTGGACGGTGATCATCGCCGAGTACGCCCAGATCCCCAGCAGGGACAGCAACGGCACCAGTACCAGGGTCAGGATCTTAACTTTGATGGACCTTTTACGCCCGCCCATGTGACCTCGCAGGGGAACCGCATCGTTACACGCGGGTTATTGGTGGCGAAACAGTATCAACGTGGGTGAGGGGGAGGTAGGGCCCTTGAGTAACTAAACGGGGCTGTTTCGGAGTAGTAACCATCCCATACTAGTCAGCTTCGTCTGGTTGTCAGACAATATTTCCCATGCACCACCACCCCTCCTCGAAACTCGCCGGAACGGCCGCCGTGGTGGCCGCCGCCGTCCTGTGGGGCACCGCCGGGACGGCGGGCGCCCTCGCGGCCGGCGGCGCGGCCGACCCCGTGACGCTGGCCGCCGCCCGCCTGGTCATCGGCGGCGCGGTCCTCGCGGCGGCGGCCGGGCCGGCCGCCTGGCGCCTGCTGACCGGCGGGCGGCGCCGCCTGCTGCCGCTGACCGCCGCCGCGCTCGCCGTGGCCGCCTACCAGCTCTGCTACTTCGCCGCCGTCGGGCGCACCGGGGTCGCCGTCGGGACCGTGGTGGCGATCGGCAGCGGTCCGGCCTTCACCGGGGTGCTGTCCTGGCTGCAGGACGGCGCGCGCCCCGGCCGGCGCTGGACGGCCGCGACCGCCGCCGCCGTCGCCGGGTGCGCCGCCCTGGTCCTTGGAGGGCAGGCGGTCGGCGTCGATCCGGCCGGCGTCCTGCTCGCCCTCCTGGGCGGCCTGCTCTACGGCTTCTACGCCGTGACCGCCGCCCGGTCCATCACCGCGGGCGCGGCCTCCGGCGCGGTCATGGGCGTGATGTTCGGCGGCGCGGCGGTGGTCATGCTGCCGGTGCTGCTCTGGGGCGGCACGCCCCTGCCGGCCGATCCGCGAGGGCTGCTCACCGCCCTGTATCTCGGCTGCGCCACCACCGCCCTGTCCTATTACCTCTACGGGCGCGGGCTGCGCACCACGCCGGTGGCCAGAGCGGCCACCCTGGCCCTCACCGAGCCCGCCGTGGCGGCCCTGCTCGGCGTGGCCGTCCTGCACGAACGGCTCACCGCCGTCTCCTGGGCGGGGCTGGCCCTGCTCGGCGCCGGCCTGGTCGTGGTGGCACTTCCCGCGCGGACCGGCGTCCCGGGGGCGGGGCCGCGGCCCCGCGCCCGTGGCGAGGGGGCACAATCGTCGGCGTGAAGCTGCGCCCGGTATCCACGGTCGACGCCCTCGCCGCCGCCCTGCGCCGGCGCGTGCTCTCCGGTGAGATCCCCCCAGGCACCGCGCTGCCCGAGCAGGAGCTCGGGACGCTCTACGGCGTGGCGCGTCCCACCGTCCGCGAGGCCCTGGCACTGCTCGTCCACGAGGGCCTGCTGCGGCGCGAGCGCAACCGCAGCGCCTACGTCCCGGAGGTGACCAGCACCGACCTGGACGACCTGATGTACGTCCGCCGGCCGCTGGAGGACCTCATGGCGGTCAGGCTGGCCGGCCGGCGGGTGCCCCGCGCGGACTCCGCGCTCACCCGGATGGCCGCCCTGGAGCGGGACGCCCCGTGGGCCGACGTCGTGGCCGAGCACATGACGCTGCACGAGGAACTGATCGTCGCCGTGGGCAGCCCCCGGCTGCAGCGCCTCTACGGGGTCCTGGCCGCCGAGACCCGGCTCGGCCTGGTGCGGCTGCGCACCGTCTATCCCGACCGGGCGACGCTGGTCGCCGAGCACCGGCACCTGCTGGACGCCATCGCGCGGGGCCCGGCGGAGGCCGCCCGGGCGGCCGTGGCCGCCCATCTGGACCACACTTGGGGCGATGAATGACGGTCCGCGCGGGCGGTGAAATGGCGCTGATGAGCGGCTTCCCTTGCATGGAGTGCTCGTAAGTCGTCACAATCGCGCCCATGCACGGCAACTCTGTGCCGGATACCTATGTCTACGTCACCGAAGAGGGCGTCACACGTCACTACGCCGATGGCAGCGTGGAAGCCCTCGCGTGGGAGGACGTCGTCGAGGTCCGGGTCGGCGGGGTCACGGAATCCGACATCCTGATCGTCCTGCTCGACCGCGACGGGCAAGGATGCGTGGTGCCGCGCTCGGCGACCGACGCCACCTTCCTGGCGCGGCTGCGCTATCTGCCGGACTTCGACCTCGAGCGGCTGAGCGAGGCGTTCACGGCCGCCACGCCGACCTACGTGGTCGTGTGGCGCAGCCCCGACCCGCCCGCCCCGCTGCCCGACCTCGAATACGACTGACCCGGTACCAAGGGGTGCCGGGTCGTCCGCGTGAGCTCCGGCGGACGGCCGCGGGGGGCGGGCCGTCCGGTTCACGGGCCGGCGTCCGGTGGCCGGCTTCCGTGCCGGCCCGCGCCCGACCTGAAGCGGCCGACGTTCTCGGCGACCGCTCCGCGCAGCGAGAGCAGGCCGTGGCGGTACTCGTTGCGCAGGGCCTCCTCCTCGGTCAGTCCTTCCTGCTCCAGGGCGGAGAGCCGGTCCTGCCGCATGCACTCCTGGGGCTGCCCGGCGAGCTGGAGCGCCAGCTCCTCGGCGTGCGCCCGCGCCGTCCCGGGCGGGACCACCCGGTCGGCCAGGCCGATGCGCAGGGCCTCCGCGGCATCGACCGGGCGTCCGGTGAGGATCATGTCCATCGCCCGGCCCGCCCCGACCAGCCGCGGCAGCCGCACGGTGCCGCCGTCGACCAGGGGAACGCCCCAGCGGCGGCAGTACACCCCGAAGGTCGCGTCCTCGGCGGCCACCCGCAGGTCGCACCAGATCGCCAGCTCCAGCCCGCCGGCCACCGCGTACCCCTCGACGGCCGCGACCACCGGCTTGGACAGGCGCATGCGCGTCGGGCCCATCGGTCCGTCCCCGTCCGGCTCGACGCGGTTGCCGCGCTCGGTGCCGATCGCGTGCAGGTCGGCGCCGGAGCAGAAGGTGCCCCCCTCGCCCCACAGCACCGCGACGGCCGCGTCGGAGGCCTCGAAGGCGCGGAAGGCGTCGGCGAGCGCGGTGGCGGTCGGCCCGTCCACCGCGTTGCGGACCTGCGGGCGTGACAGGACGACGGTCGTGACCGGGCCGGACCGCTCCAGGCGAATACCAGACATGTGCCGAATCTAGCGAGGCCGGGGCCGCCTACACGGTTTTGGACCGTTCCGTCAAGCGACCTCGGTCCGGAGTTTGAGGCCGATTGTGGCCATTGCACTGCTATTTCGCGCCGATGTAACGATCTTTAGTATGTGAACGGGTACCCGCGCTCGTGATGTTTGAGCCACGTGTCAACCAAAGGGACGCAATGGCCGTCTGGTATCTGCACGGTCCGGCAGCAGCCGCGGTCTGGCGTGAGCAGGGTAGGGGTGGGCATGAGGGTGGGGCTGGAGGAGCGTGACGCCGCGCTCCTTGAAGTAGGCCCGCTGACGGCGTCCAGCATCTGGACGCGCTCCTATATGCGGGCTCTACTGGCGGGCGATCTGGCGTGTGCCTTGATCGCTTGTGAGGCGGTCATGGGATTCAGGCTCTGGGTGGGCGCCTTCATCCCGTGGTCGGAGTTGTTGTTCGGTTTCGGCCTCGCGCTGGTGGCCTGGCCCGGCGCCATGGTGCTGGCCGGGGTGTACCGCGAGAAGAGTCACGGCGAGGGCAGCGAGGAGTTCCGCGCGGTCTTCGAGGGCGGGGTGGGGCTCACGGCGGCCGTGGCGATCGCCGCGTACGCCACCCAGACGATGATCGCCCGAAGCTACGTCATGGCGATGCTGCCGCTGGCGACGGCGCTCACGCTGGTGTTCCGCTACCGCATGCGCAAGCGGCTGCACCGCCGGCGCGCCGAGGGCGAGTACCTCCGGCGCGTCGTCGCCGTCGGGCACAGGACGGCCGTGCTCGACCTGGTCATGCAGTTCCGGCGCCAGCCGTACCACGGCATGCGCGTCGTCGCGGCGTGCCTGCCGCCGGGGCAGTACCCCGGCAACGGGCTCGACGTCGACGGCGTCCCGGTCTACGGCGACTTCGCCGACGTCGCCATCGTGGCCGACAAGGTCTCCGCGGACGCGGTCGCCGTGCTGGCCTGCCCCGAGCTGGACGGCGCCGCGCTGCGCCGGCTGGCCTGGAGCATCGAGAGCAAGGGCACCGAGTTGTTCGTCGCCCCCGCCCTCATGGACGTCGCCGGCCCGCGCACGAGCATCCGGCCGGTCGCCGGCATGCCCCTGCTGCACGTCGAGCACCCCGAGTTCGACGGGACGCGCCAGATCGTCAAAAGCCTGTTCGACCGGCTGCTGGCGACGGCGGCGCTGACCGTCCTGGCGCTGCCCATGCTGGTGATCGCGCTGCTGGTGCGCACCACCAGCCCGGGGCCCGCCCTGTTCAGGCAGACCCGGGTGGGTCGTGCCGGACGGGAGTTCCAGGTCTTCAAGTTCCGCACCATGGTGCGGGACGCCGAGAAGCTCAAGCTGGAGCTCCTGGATGACAACGAGTTTGACGGCGTGTTGTTCAAGATGCGGAACGATCCAAGAATCACCCGCGTCGGCGGCTTCCTGCGCCGGTACTCGCTGGACGAGCTGCCGCAACTGCTGAACGTCCTGCGCGGCGAGATGTCGCTCGTCGGCCCGCGCCCGCCGCTTCCCGACGAGGTCGCCCAGTACGGCACCGACGTGCGCCGGCGCCTGGTCGTCAAGCCGGGCATGACGGGCCTGTGGCAGGTCAGCGGCCGGTCCGACCTGTCCTGGGAGGAGTCGGTCCGCCTCGACCTGCGCTACGTCGAGAACTGGTCGCTCATCCTGGACCTGCAGATCGTGTGGAAGACCTGGTCGGCCGTCACCCGCGGCGGAGGGGCGTACTAGTGAAGGCGCTCGTGCTCGCCGGCGGGTCAGGCACCCGCCTCCGGCCGATCACCCACACCTCGGCCAAGCAGCTCGTGCCGGTGGCCAACAAGCCCGTGCTGTTCTACGGGCTGGAGGCCATCGCCGCGGCGGGCATCCGCGAGGTCGGCATGGTGGTCGGCGACACCCACAAGGAGATCGAGGCCGCCGTCGGCGACGGGTCGGCCTTCGGCCTGGAGGTCACCTACCTGCGCCAGCAGGCCCCCCTCGGCCTCGCCCACGCGGTGCTCATCGCCCGCGAGTACCTGGGCGAGGAGGACTTCGTCATGTACCTCGGCGACAACTTCATCGTCGGCGGCATCGAGCCCCTGGTGCGGCGGTTCGCGGGGGAGCGGCCCGACGCCCAGATCATGCTGACCCGCGTGCCCGACCCCCGGCAGTTCGGCGTCGCCCAGCTCGACGCCGGCGGCCGGGTGGTCGGCCTGGAGGAGAAGCCCGACGACCCCAAGAGCGACCTGGCCCTGGTCGGCGTCTATCTGTTCAGTCCCGCGGTGCACGAGGCCGTCGCGGCGCTCAAGCCGTCCTGGCGCGGCGAGCTGGAGATCACCGAGGCGATCCAGTGGCTCATCGACGCCGGCCGCCCGGTCGCCTCCACCGTGATCTCCGGCTACTGGAAGGACACCGGCAACGTCGCCGACATGCTGGAGGTCAACCGGCTCGTGCTGGAGGAGCTGGACCGGCGGCTGGACGGCGAGGTCGACGACGACAGCGAGCTCATCGGGCGGGTGGTGGTCGAGGCGGGAGCGCGGGTCACCCGTTCCCGCGTCGTCGGACCGGTGATCATCGGGGCCGGCGCGGTCGTGCGCGACTCCTACGTCGGCCCGTTCACCTCTGTGGCGGAGAACTGCCGGCTCGTGGACAGCGAAATCGAGTACTCGATCGTGCTGAGGCGCGCGTCCATTCAGGGGGTGCGCCGCATCGAGGCGTCCCTGATCGGGCACGACGTCGAGGTCACGCCCGCTCCCAACACGCCCAGAGCCCATCGGCTGGTGCTCGGAGATCACAGCAAGGTGCAGATCAGCTCATGAGGGTTCTGGTAACCGGCGGGGCCGGTTTCATCGGGTCGCACTATGTCCGCACGCTGCTCGGCGGCGGCTACCCCGCGTTCGCGGGAGCGCAGGTCACCGTGCTCGACCTGCTCACCTACGCGGGCAACCTCGCCAACCTCGCCCCCGTCGAGGGAGGCTACGCCTTCGTGCGCGGCGACATCTGCGACGCCGGGCTGCTCGCCGAGGTCGTCCCCGGTCACGACGTGGTGGTCAACTTCGCCGCCGAGTCGCACGTCGACCGGTCCATCGAGGGGCCGGGCGCGTTCGTGCGCACCAACGTCCTCGGCACCCAGACGCTGCTCCAGGCGTGTCTCGACGCCGGGGTGCCCAAGGTCGTCCAGGTGTCCACCGACGAGGTGTACGGCTCGATCGACGAAGGCTCCTGGGCAGAGGACGCCCCGCTGGCGCCGCGTTCGCCGTACTCCGCCGCCAAGGCCGGCGGCGACCTGATGGCCCGCGCCTACGCCGTCACCCACGGGCTGCCGGTGTCGATCACGCGCTGCGGCAACAACTACGGGCCCTACCAGTTCCCCGAGAAGGTCGTCCCGCTCTTCGTCACCAACCTGCTCGAAGGCCGCAAGGTCCCGCTCTACGGCGACGGCGGCAACGTGCGCGACTGGGTGCACGTGGACGACCACTGCCGCGGCATCCAGCTCGTCGCCGAGCGGGGGGAGCCGGGCGAGGTCTACCACATCGCGGGCACGGCGGAGCTGAGCAACCTCGAGCTCACCCGGCGCATCCTCGCCGAGCTGGACGCCGACTGGAGCTCGGTCGAGCCCGTCCCCGACCGCAAGGGCCACGACCGCCGCTACTCCCTGGACGACGCCAGGCTGCGCGGCATGGGGTACGCCCCGCGCACCGGCTTCGACGAGGGCATCGCCGCCACCGTCGGCTGGTACGCCGACAACCCGTCCTGGTGGAAGCCACTGAAGGGCGCTCGGTGAAGCGGCTGCTGGTCACCGGCGCCAAGGGCATGTTGGGTGGCGCCGTGGTGGCCGAGGCCGAACGCGCCTCCGAGGCGCCCGAGGTGCTGGCCTGCGGGCGCGACCTCCTCGACCTGCGCTACCCCGACGGCGTGCGGCAACTCCTGCGCGAGGAGCGTCCGGACGTCGTGGTTAACTGCGCCGGCTGGACCGCCGTGGACGACGCCGAGACGCACGAGATCGACGCGCTCGTGGTCAACGGCAGCGGCGTGCGCGCCCTCGCCCTCGGCTGCGAAGAGATCGGCGCCCGGCTGCTGCACATCTCCACCGACTACGTCTTCGACGGGACGGCCCGCACGCCCTACCCGGAGGACGCGCCGACCCGGCCGATCAACGCCTACGGGCGGGGCAAGCTGGCCGGCGAGGCCGTCGTCCTCGGCCTGCTGCCGCGGACGGGTTACGTCGTGCGCACCGGATGGCTGTACGGCGCGGGCGGGCGCAACTTCGTCCAGACGATGATCGCCCTGGAGCGGTCGCGGGACACCGTCAACGTGGTCGACGACCAGCGCGGGCAGCCGACGTGGACCGGCGACCTGGCCGCGCGCCTGCTGTCTCTGGCCCGCTCCGACGCCCCGCCCGGCGTCTACCACGGCACCAGCGGCGGCCAGACGACCTGGTTCGGGCTGGCCCGCGAGGTCTTCACCCTGCTCGGAGCCGACCCGTCCCGGGTGCGGCCCGTCTCCAGCGCGGCCTTCCCCTCGCCGACCGCCCGGCCCGCCTACAGCGTGCTGGGCCACGGCCGCTGGGCCGTCGCCGGCATGCGGCCCCTGCGCCACTGGCGCGAGGCGCTGCACGACGCCTGGCCCTCGCTGGTCGGAGGCCCGATCTGATGTACCTGTCGGAGACCCGCCGGTCGGACGCCTCCAAGGCCGCCGCCGGCGGTCCGCGGGTGGGCGGCATGCTCGCCGGGAACGTGGTCGCGCTGGGCACGGTCAGCCTGTTCACCGACATCTCCTCGGAGATGGTCACCGCCGTCCTGCCGCTCTACCTCATCTACCAGCTCGCGCTCAGCCCGATGCAGTTCGGCCTGCTGGACGGCGTCTACACCGGCGCGACGGCCGTGCTGCGGCTGGCCGGCGGGCACGTCGCCGACCGTTTCCGCCGCCGCAAGCTCGTCGCGGGCGCGGGATACGCGCTGTCGGCGGTGTGCAAGCTCGGCTACCTGCTGGCCGGGCGGTCCGTGCCGCTGATCGGCCTGGTCATCGGGCTGGACCGCGCGGGCAAGGGTCTGCGCACGGCGCCCAGGGACGCGATGATCTCGCTGAGCGCCCCGCCCGAGGCGCAGGGCCGCGCCTTCGGGCTGCACCGCGCCATGGACACCGCCGGCGCGCTCATGGGCCCGCTCGCCGCCTTCGGGGTGGTGGCCGCCGTCGGCGCCACCTCCGGCTACGACGCGGTCTTCGTGGTCAGCGGCTGCGTCGCCGCGATCGGCGTGCTGGTCCTGGCCCTTTTTGTCCGCGAGCCGGGCGCCGCGGGGATGTCCGGCCCCGCGACGCCCGGCTCCGCGGCATCACCGCGGGCGGTCACCGAGCCGCACGTGGACGTTGCGACCGGCGCGGTGGCCGCGACGGCATCGGACGCGGCGCCACCGGACGGCCGCCAGGCGGAGCGGGCGGCGCGCGGGCGGCGGCGCGGAGTGTCGTTGCGCGGGGCCGCCGAGCTGGTGCGCGAGCGGCCGTTCCGCCGGGTGCTGGTGGCCATGACGCCCCTGTCACTCGCGACGATCAGCGACTCCTTCCTCTACCTGCTGCTCCAGCGCAGGCTGGACATCGACGCCGGATGGCTGCCGCTGCTGCCGGTCGGGGTCGCCGCCGCGTACCTGCTCGCGGCGGTGCCGTTCGGGCGGCTCGCCGACCGCGCCGGCCGCTCCACGGTCGTGATCGGCGGCTACCTGGCCCTGCTGGCGTGCTACGTGCTCCTGCTGCTCCCGCCCGGCCCGGCCGTCCTGGTCGCGGCGCTGGTGCTGCGCGGGCTGTCGTACGCGGCGACCGACGGCGTGGTCAGCGCGCTGGCCGGGCCGCTGCTGCCGGAGGAGCGGCGGGCCACCGGCCTGGCCGTCGTCCAGACCGCCCAGGCGCTCGGCGCGATGGCCGCCTCGTGGGCCTTCGGCCTGTTGTGGACCGCCCAGGGACCGCGGGCCGCGGTCGTGGCGATGGCGGCGGGCCTGGGTCTGGCCCTGGCCGTCGCCGTCCCGATGCTCAGAAAGGCGCGCGGATGAACCTGTCTGTGATCATCGTGACCTATCGCAGCGCCGGCTACATCGCCCGCTGCCTCGCGGCCGTGGAGCGCGCGATCAAAGCGCTCGACGCCGAGGTCATCGTCGTGGACAACAACTCTCCCGACGACACCGTGGAGGTCGCCAGGGCCGCCGCTCCGTGGGCGACCATCCTGGACCGCAAGGAGAACGGCGGCTTCGCCGAGGGCTGCGTCGCCGGGGCGCGGGCCGCGCGCGGCGCCCACGTCGTCTTCGTCAACCCCGACGCCGAGGTCCAGCCGGACACCTTCACCGCCCTGCTCGACTGCGCGGCCCGCAATCCCCGGGCGGGCATCGTCGGCGGGCGCTGCGTCACCGAGACCGGCGAGAACGACCCGCGCTCGTGGTGGGGCCGCCCGACGCCCTGGTCGGTGTTCTGCTTCGCCACCGGCCTTTCCACCGTCTTCCCGGGCCGCGCCCTGTTCGACCCGGAGTCGCCGACGGTGTGGAGCGGCGAGCGGCACGTGCCGATCGTCACCGGCGCGATGATGCTGGTCGACCGGCGGGTGTGGGACGAGGTGGGCGGGTTCGACACCCGCATCTTCATGTACGGCGAGGACGCCGACCTGTGCCTGCGGGCCAGGGCCGCCGGATACCGGCCCATGGTCACCGACCGGGCCGTGTTCGTTCACCCGGGCGGCATGTCGTCCTCCAGCCTCGGCAAGCTGGTGCTGCTGTTCACCGGCAAGGCCACCGTGGTCCGCCGGCACTTCCCGCGCGGGCTGCGCCGGGCGGGGGTGTCCATGCTGCTGTTCGGGGTCTGGCTGCGGGCGGCGCTGAGCCGCGGGGTGGCCCCGCCGGACATGCGGCGGCAGGGACGTCCCACCGCGCAGCGCGGCGACTGGGCCGAGTTGTGGACGGTCCGAAACCGGTGGCGCGGAGGCTGGGATGCCGCTAAATCGTGAAATGTCATTATCAATGGGAATTTGTCGTGCCCGTTGGGTTTCGCTGGGCCGTTAATCAATTCCCTTCGTTAATTCGAGTCAGAGATGTGGGGTGAGTGATGACTCGCCATGAGGGCCGCCTCGGCGCGCTCGCCGCGGTCGACGCGCCCGCGGCCGAGCTCGCCGACCGCATGGTCGGCCTGTCGGTCCGCGGGCTTCCTCCGGGCTACGCCGACGGCATGTTCGTCTTCACCAGGCGCGGCAGGCGCGGGGAGGACGGACGCTGGACGGCGGTGCCCGAGGGACGCAGTGTGCGCTACAGCGCGATCGTCGCCCTTGGCGCCGCCGCGCTGCCCGAGGACCGCCAGCGGGACGCCCTCGCCGGCGACACCGTCCACGACCTGGTCGGCAACCTGCTCAAGGAGCTGCCCGCCGTCGCCAACCTCGGCGACGCCGCCCTCATCGCGTGGGCGGCGGCCGAGAGCGGCCACCCCGACCTCGACGCCGGCCTGCGCCGGCTCGCCGAGCTGGAGGGCGCCGTGCGCCCCGGCGACCCGGTCTACACCGTGGAGGTCTCCTGGGCGCTGGCCGCACTGGTCGCCGCCCACCGCGTCGCCGGCTCCGGCGACGGCCTTTCCGGGCGGCTGGACCACGCCCGCGAGCGGCTGCTCACCGGCCTGCGCGGTGACCGGCTCTACCGGCACGTCCTCGGCCCCGCCTCCTGGTACCGCGCCCACGTCGGATGCTTCGCCGACCAGGTGTACCCCCTGCAGGCCCTCGCGCGCCTGCACGCGCACACCGGGGACGGCGACGCGCTCAAGGCCGCCGAACAGATCGCCGCGGGCATCTGCGCCGCCCAGGGGCCGGAGGGCCAGTGGTGGTGGCACTACGACGCCCGCACCGGCGGGGTGGTCGAGGGCTACCCCGTCTACAGCGTCCACCAGCTCTCCATGGCCCCGATGGCGCTGCTCGACCTGGCGGACGCCGGAGGCGCCTCCTACCTGAAGGAGATCGCGCTCGGGCTGCACTGGATGACGTCCCGGCCCGAGATCGACGACGAGCTGATCATCGAGGAGCTCGACCTGACGTGGCGCAAGGCCGCCCGGGACGACCCCAAGAAGATCGTGCGCGGCGTGCGCGCGGTGGCGACCGCGATCAACCAGGGTTCCCGCATCGGCGTGCTCGACCGCATCTACCCGCCGCTCGCCGTCGACCGCGAGTGCCGCCCCTACGAACTGGGATGGCTGCTGTACGCGTGGCTGTTCTCGCTGCCCCGCGACACGCCGGGGAAGCAGGGGTGAGCGCCGCGCCGCCGCGCCGGGCCCTGCTCGGGTTCTCCTTGGACGCCCTCACCATGGAGCAGACCGTCGCCCGGTGCGTCCAGGCCGTCGAGAACCGCGAGAACCTCACGATCGGGGTCGTCAACGCGGCCAAGGCCGTCAACATGAGCCACGACCCCGCGCTGCGCGACTCGGTGACCTCCTGCGACCTCGTCGTCGCCGACGGCCAGGCCGTCGTGTGGGCCTCCCGGCTGCTCGGCCATCCCCTCCCCGAGCGGGTGGCCGGCATCGACCTGTTCACTGCGCTGATGGAGGAGGGCGCCCGGCGCTCCTACCGGGCCTACTTCCTCGGCGCCCGCGCCGAGGTGCTCGAACGGGTGGTCGCGGAGGTGCGCCGCCGCTACCCCGGCCTCACGGTCGCCGGGGCCCGCGACGGCTACTTCACCGACGAGGAGGCGCCCGAAGTCGCCGCGCGCATCGGCGAGGCCAAGCCCGACCTGCTGTTCCTCGGCATGACCTCCCCGAAGAAGGAGATCTTCCTCGCGCGCTTCGCCGACGACATCCGCGCCGGGGTCAACCACGGCGTGGGCGGGTCCTTCGACGTCCTCGCCGGCAAGGTGCGCCGCGCCCCCGTTGTGTGGCAGCGCCTCGGCGCCGAGTGGCTCTACCGCTTCCTGCAGGAACCCCTCCGCCTCGGCCCCCGCTACCTGTCCACCAACACCCGCTTCGCCTGGATGGTGGCAAAGGAGTACCTCCACGCCCGCAAACACCCATGACCACCCCCCACCCTGACCACCCCGCTCCATCCCGAAAGCGCACAGTCTCCGTCCCTTGCTGTGCTCTCCGGCGCCGGAGCGGTGGGAAGGTGGGCGGTGAGGTCGGCGAGGCCGGCGCCGTTGTGCGGCGGGCGGCCTGGGGGGCGCCGGTGAGCGCTTCGTCAGGTTCTGCTGCTCTCGTCGCGCAGCCACGTCGTGTAGTCCTTGGCCCGTACGGCGCGGCGGGCCCGGGCGCGCGCGACGAGCGTGACGGCCAGGAACACCCCGAGGTGGGGCAGGAGCCACGGCGCGCGGCCGGCGATGGCCAGCAGGTCGCGAAGGCCCGTGCGGGCCTCCTGCCCGGACATGGCGCCCTGCTGGATCTCCGCCACCACGGTGACGGCCCGCACCCGGCGCCGCAGCAGGTCGCCGAGCGTGCGCGGCGGGTGGATGACCGCGTGCGCGTGCCGCACCACGCGCCGTTCGGCCGGCTCGAAGGCGAGCGAGGCCGCCAGGTCGTCGCCCATGACGGGCGGCAGGTCCATGAGGCGGCGGTTGCCCTCCTCCGACACCGCGATGACGCCCCGGCCGAACAGTCCCTCGCGGACGGCCGGCAGGCGGCTCCAGACGGCGTAGTAGGCCCGCACGGGCCACGGCCGGTCACTCAGCACCAGCGCCCGCTCAGGAGCCGCCGCGAGCGCCTTTGGAGCGGTCCCACGCGACAGCGCGGCGAAGCCCCGGGCATCCTCCGAACCACCGTCCGCGTCGCCGTTCGGGGCTTCTGCCGTGCCGTCGAGCAGGGCGTCGCGGAGGGCGCGGAGGTCGGCGGTGCCCATCTCGATGTCGGCGTCCACGTACACGCGGGGATGGGCGGCCGCGGCCTCGTCGCCAAGGCGCAGCGCTTCTCGCTTGGACGGCAACGGCGTCTCGACCACGCGGACCCCGAAACCGCGCGCCACGGACGCGGTGTCGTCGTCGCACCCGTTGGCCACGACCACCACGTCGAACTCGTCCTCGGACGCCTCCGCCAGAAGGCGGGAAAGAAGCCGGCCGATGACCCGCGCCTCGTTGTGGGCGGGGATGATGACGCTCGCGCTTGGCATAGTTCCGAAGTATTCACCCCTAACGGGAGTCTCCGATGACCGAACCGCGAATAGCGGCCACCGCCGATGTCGATCCGAGCGCCACGATCGGCATCGGGACCGTGATCTGGCACCTCGCCCAGGTGCGCGAGCACGCCGCGCTGGGGGAGGGGTGCATCCTGGGCCGCGGCGCGTACGTCGGGCCGGGCGTCCGCATCGGCGACCGGGTCAAGCTGCAGAACTACTCGCTGGTGTACGAGCCGGCGGTGCTGGAGGACGGGGTGTTCGTCGGCCCGGCCGCCGTGCTCACCAACGACGTCTACCCTCGCTCGACCGACGTCGACGGCACGCTGAAGCGCGACGGCGACTGGAGCGCGGAGGGTGTGGTCGTGCGCCGGGGCGCCTCGGTCGGCGCGCGCGCGGTGATCCTCGCCGGGCGCACCGTCGGCCGGTACGCGCTGGTCGCCGCCGGCGCCGTGGTGATCAGGGACGTCCCGGACTTCGCGCTCGTGGCCGGAACCCCGGCCCGCCGCGTCGGCTGGGTCGGCCGCGCCGGCGTCACCCTGCGCGAGGAGTCCCCGGGCCGCTGGCGGTGCCCCCGCACCGGCGAGACCTACATCGAGGCCGACGGCCTGCTCACCGGCCCGGAGTCCCCCGCGACCCCGTCTCCCGAGCGCGAGGACCCGTCTCACACGGCGCCCGGCGACCCGTCCCAGGTGGCGCCCGGGGAGCCGTCCGAGACGGTGCCCGGCGGCCCGTTCCAGGCGGCGTCCGCGGACCCTTCTGAGGTTGCGCCCGGCGGGACGTCGTGAAGGTCGGAAGCCTGTCGGGGCGGGCGCGGGTCGCGATCCTCGTGGTGGCGGTCCTGCTGGCCGGCGCGGTCGGCACCGTCTACGTGCTGCGGGCCAGGTCGCAGGCGGCCCGTCCCGCGCCGGCCGCGGCGCCGGCCGCCCGTCCCGCGCCCAGTGCCACCGCGCTGGACGCGGGCGACCTGCTGGCGGTGCGCGCGGGCCCCGCGGCCGACAGCGGCCAGGTCTTCGCGATCGGGCGGGGCGACGGCGGCGAGCAGCGTCCCACCGGCCTGCACTGCAAGCGCTTCTACGCGGCGGCCGGCACGGCGCTGTGCCTGCGTGTCAGCGCCGGCCTGGTGACCCGGTCGGAGGCCATCGTGCTCGACCGTGGCCTGCGCGAGCTGCGCAAGGTGCCGCTGTCCGGCATCCCGAGCCGGGCGCGGGTGTCGGCGAGCGGGCGCATGGCGGCCTGGACGTTCTTCGTGGCGGGCGACTCCTACCTGAGCATCGGCTTCTCCACCCGCGCCGGCATCCTGGACACCCGCACGGGCACGCTCGTCAAGAGCCTGGAGGACTTCACGCTCGTCAAGGACGGCCGCGTGCACAGCGCGGCCGACCTGAACTACTGGGGTGTGACGTTCGCGGCCGACGACAACCGCTTCTACGCGACGGTGTCGAGCGCGGGCAAGACCTACCTGGTGCAGGGCGACTTCGCCGCGCGCCGCATGCGGGTGCTGCGGGAGAACGCCGAGTGCCCCTCGCTCTCCCCGGACGGCACCCGCGTGGCGTACAAGAAGCGCGTCGGCGACGCGACCGACCCGTGGCGGCTGTACACGCTGGACCTGCGCTCGGGCCGGGAGACGGCGCTCGCGGAGACGGCGAACGTGGACGACCAGGCGGCCTGGCTCGACGACCGCACCGTCATGTACGGCCGGCTGCGCGGCGACAGCTCCGACGTCTGGCAGGTCCCGGCCGACGGATCGGGCACCTCCCGGCTCCTGCTCAAGGACGCCTACTCGCCCGCCGCCATGTGACCCACCCCCCGGTCAAGGGGTGACGGGCTCGCGGGTGTCCTCCCAGGTGTTGCGCTTGAACTCGTTGCCTTTGCCCTTGGCGTTGAAGTACGTCACCGGACCCCAGTAGCCGCCCTTGGGGAACAGGCGGCGGGTGAAGACGTTGCCGACGATGCGGATGCCGGTGGCCTTGCCGAACTTGCCCTCGCCGCCGTAGATGGCGTACCCGCCGCCGCCCAGCAGGTTGTGCTCGATGAGCACGTCGTGCGCCCGGCTGAAGTCCTGATAGATCGAGATGGCCGAGGTCTGCGAGATCTGGTTGAGGATGGTGTTGTGGCGGATCGTCAGGGTCAGCCCCTTCTGCGGTGACCCGTTCACCTGCGGGCCGGTCACGTGGTCGCCGGGGTACTCCTTGAAGTCGTGCATGTATGAGTCCTCGATCAGCCCGTGGTCGGTGCCCACGGAGTTGGACACGGTGTGGATGTTCGCCCGCCGGACGGTGATGTCGCCGCCCTGGTTGAGCACGCCCCACTGCGCCTTGACGACCCCGTTCCCCGAGATCTCGCAGTCTTCGATCACCGCGCCGGACGCCCCCGCCGCCTGGATGACCGACCAGTCGCCCTCGCCGACCACCCGTACGTTCCGCACGGTCACGTTGGCGGCCTTGATGTTGAGCTTGCCGTGCACCTCAAGGTTCTCCACCACGGCGCCGGGCTTGAGCACCGTGACCTCGCCCACCTTCTTCAGCGGGGTGCCCGGCCGCACGCCGGTGGTCGCCGCCGAGGGGAAGCCGTCGCCGGTGGGCGAGGGGCGCGTGCCGGGCGAGGAGGGCGTGCCGGGCTGGCGGGTCTGCCCGGGGACCGGCTCGCGTCCGTCGTCCGCCGAGCCGCTGCCGCAGCCCGCGGCGGCCGCGCCGGTGAGCGCGAGCGAGACGGCGAGCAGGGTCAACCGGCGCGACAGCGGAGAGAACACCGAAGAACTCCAGGTGGTAGGTCTGCGGAACGCTCCACAACGAATTCGGCGGAGCGTGCTGTGCTGTTCCCGATCAGATCTAGAAGGTCGTGCTCGCCCCGATGCGCGGTGGCCGGGAGCGCCTCGGCGGGAGCGGCGCGACCGGCGGCGGCCCAGGCCGGTGCCGGTCGGCGCTCCTGTCACGCGTGGCGAACAGGACGGCCACCGACGAAAGGAGCGTGAGCAGCACGATGCCGGCCATGGCGCGGCTTCTCTGCAGGGACTGCCGCTCGGGCCCCATGATGTCGCCGATCGGCTGCCACTTGATCATCACCTTGCCGCTGGCCCCCGCGGACGTCTGCAGGCGCTGGAGCTTCTGGGTGAGCAGCTTGAGCGCCAGGTTGAGCGTGTCGATCGACTGCTTGGGGTCGTCCGACAGGGCTTGCAGGCTCGCGTACGGCTGGCCGTACACGGGAAGCTCCTCGTTGCCCCAGTGGGCCACCTCGTAGTGGAAGGCCGCCGTGCCCCCCATGGCACGCAGGCGCTCCTTGGTGCTCGGGTTGTCGAAGAACCGCGCCGTGGCGAGCGCCATGTAGATGTGATTGTCGGTGAAGTGGTCGTACACCTCTCCCTGGAAGTGGGAGGTCTTGGTGATGAACGCGACCGTGACCGAACTCTGGTAAAGAGGTGACCGATAGCGAACCCACATCACCGCGCAGGCGGCGACCAGG
This sequence comes from Sphaerisporangium sp. NPDC004334, assembly GCF_053602655.1. Classification (NCBI taxonomy): domain Bacteria; kingdom Bacillati; phylum Actinomycetota; class Actinomycetes; order Streptosporangiales; family Streptosporangiaceae; genus Sphaerisporangium; species Sphaerisporangium sp. NPDC004334. The sequence continues at coordinate 165,342 of NZ_JBSGDZ010000004.1, read as the reverse complement.
AAGATCAGCGCCAGGCAGCAGCACCGCGCAACCACTCGCCTTCGCACCGACACATCGTGGCACAGGCGTACGGAGTTTGGTGCGGGCCTGGTAAAGAAAGCGCTCAGAGGAAACACTTGAAGGCGAATGACAACGCGCCGAGGTGTTCGGGCGTCCTATCTTCGGCGGCTCGGCGGGGTGGGAATGACAGACATGGCCGGCCGGCAGGGGTGAAGGGACACTATGGACCTGCTTGATTCGCTGCGCGCGCTGTTGCGGCGATGGCCCGTGACGGTCGCGTTGCTGGCGGTGACCATCATCGCGACGGTCGGGGCGCTGATGGCCATCCCCTGGCAGTACGAGTCCAAGGCCACCGTGGTCTTCCTGTCGTCCAGGAAGGGGTCGCAACCGGTCGGCGGCAACCCCTGGCTCGCGTTCGACGCCTCGCTGACGATCACCGCCGAGGTGATCTCGCGGGGCATGAGCGACGAGCGCACTCTGCAGACGCTCAAGGACGAGGGCAAGACGGCCGAGTTCACCGTGGGCCTCGCCCAGGACTCGCGCGGCCCGCTGCTCGACATCACGGCCACCGGTCCCGACCCGAAGGTCGCCCAGGCGACGATGGAGACGCTCGCCACTCTGAGCCAGCAGCGCCTGACCGAGATGCAGCAGAAGTCCGCCATCCTCCCGGACGCCACCATCCGGGCCGAACTGGTCACCTCCAGCGACAAGGCCGAACTGACCCCCGAGAAGAAGATCCGCCTCCTGGTGATCATCTTCGCGGGCGGCATGCTCGTGACCATCGGCGTCCCGCTGTTCCTGGAGTCGCTCGCGCAGAAGCGCCGCCGGCTCGCCCAGCCCGACCACGGGGGCACCAGAGTGGGCCAGCCGCCCGCCGGGCCCTCCCACCCCCAGCGCGTCCCGCGCTCCGCCGGTGGCGGCGCCTCGCCGCGTCCGGCGGGCGGCGCCCCCCGCGGCCGGCCATCCGCCCGGTCGCCGCGGCCCTTCGACCCGCCCGAGCCGACGCTCTACGACCGGCGCATCGCCTCTTCACCGTCCTCCCCCTCGTCCTCCTCGGCGCCGTCGAAGCACACGCCCCCGCCCGAGCCGCGCGACCCGTGGGCCGGGCAGCAGGAGATCGAGGAGGGCTACACCGCTCCCATGCCGACGGTCAAGCCGCAGGACGACCTGTACGTGTGGACCGACGACAAGGAGCGCCCGCGCCGCGGCTCGGGCTCCGGTGCGAGCGATTCGCCGGGCAACGGCTCGCGGCCGGGCGCGGCGTCGCGCTCGGGTGGGGTGTCGCGGTCCTCCTCCAGCGCCGAGTCCTCCTCCTCGGCGGGGCGCAAGAAGCCCGGCTCCCACTCGCGTTCCGCCCCCGACGACGCCGACGACGAGCCGTACGTCGTGTTCGACCCGACCAGGCCGGGGCGGTGACCAGCACCTCCGAGGCCGCCGCACCCGTCCACCATCCCGCGGGCAGGCCGGTACGCAGGACCAGGCTGCAGAAGACCCGCGTCGACCCGGTGACGATCATCACCTTCTTCTTGATCGTCCTGTTCGTCATGCCGGCCCGCTACGTGGTCGGCCCGCTGGGCGGCGCGGGCTCGCCGTCGTCCATGGTGGCCGTGCTGCTGCTGGTGTGGTACCTGCTGTCCACGCTGTCGCCGCGCTGGACGCCCATCCGGGGCAGGCAGCCGCTGCGTCCGGTCATCGTCTTCATGGCGCTGTCGGTGCTGGCGAGCTACGTCGCCGCGGCGACCCGGCCGCTGTCGGGCGACGAGGTGAACGCCGCCGACCTCGGCCTGGTGCTGGTCGCCGGGTGGGCGGGCATCGCCCTGGTCACCGCCGACGGCATCAACACCATGGACCGCCTGGAGACCCTGCGCCACCGCATCGTGATGGGGGCGTCGTTCCCGGCGTTCGTCGCGATGATCCAGTTCTTCACCGGCATCGAGGTCACCCAGTACCTCGCCCTGCCCGGCCTGGTCGAGAAGGGGTCGGCCGTGCTGTTCGAGCGCGAGGGCTTCTTCCGCCCGGCCGGCACCGCCACCCATCCGATCGAACTGGGCGTGGTGCTGGCCGCCGTGCTGCCGCTCGCGCTGCATGGAGCGATCTACTGCCGCATCCCCGAGCAGCGCCGCAAGCGGTGGATGATGGTGGCCCTCATCGCGGGGGCGCTGCCGATGAGCGTCTCCCGCTCGGCGATCCTCGGCCTGTTCGTCGTCATGGTGGTGCTGCTGCCCACCTGGCCGTCGGAGTGGCGGCTGCGCGCGATCCTCATCTTCGGCGCCGCCGCCATCGTCATGCGCGTGCTCATCCCGGGGCTCATCGGCACCGTCCTGAACCTCGTCTCGGTCATCGGGTCGGACGAGAACTCCACCACGCGCACCGGCGACTACGACGCGGTGGTGGAGGCGGTGACCCAGCGCCCCCTGTTCGGCCAGGGGTTCGCCACCTACCTGCCGCGCATCTACCGCGTGATCGACAACCAGTACCTGATGTCGTCGCTGGAGACCGGCCTCGTCGGGCTGGCCGCGCTGATCATCTTCCTGCTCACCGGCTGGATCCTCGCCCGGGGGGCCCGAAAGGCCGCCGCCGACCCCGAGACCCGCCACCTCGCCCAGTGCTTCGCGGCCTCCGTCGCCGTCGCGATCTTCGGGTTCGGCACCTTCGACGCCTTCAGCTTCCCGATGATCACGAACGTCATGTTCCTCCTCGTCGGCTGCTGCGGCGCCCTCTGGCGCCTCCAGACCCAAAGCGCCCACCCCGTCATCCCGTAGAGCCCACACGCCTCGGAAGATGGCCCTCGCTTCTCGTGTTCTCAGATGCGGGCGGCCTCGGGGGTGAGTCCGGTCCAACGGCGGAAGGCCCGGTAGAAGGAGTTGGCGTCGTCGTAGGCGAGGAGGTAGGCGATCTGGGATGTGGTGAGCGATCGGTCGGTCAGGTAGCGGCGGGCGAGCTTCTCCCGAGTGTCGCTGAGGACGGCCTGGTAGCTGGTGCCTTCCGCCTGGAGTTGCCGCTGGATGGTGCGCGGGCTGAGCATGAGCTGGGCGGCGATGGCGTTGATCGAGCTCTCGCCGGCCGGCAGGCGCTCGTGGAGTGCCGCGCGGACGCGGTCGGCCGTGGTGGCGGACGCCTCGAGCTCGGACAGGCGGCGGCGCAGCTCCGGCGCGAAGAAGGTCCACATGGACTCGTCCTCGGTGAGGAACGGAAGCGAGGCGTCCTCGGTGGAGAACGTCACGCTGTCGGCCTCGGCCTCGCGGATCGGCGTGCCGAAGTACGAGGTCGTCGCGGCCGACGGTCGGGGAGCCCGACGCATCGCGACCCGGGTCGGGCGCACTTCGCGTCGCGTGCCGATGCGGGCCAGCGCGACCCAGAACGCGAACTCGGCGGCGACCAGCAGTCGCGGCGGCGCCTGCCCGCCGGGCCAGCGGAATCCGATCGTCAGCCCGTTGTGGGCGGCGATCACATCGAGGTGCACTGGGCCGATGAGCGGCTTGAACGCGGCGATGCGCTCAGCCGCGGTGCGCAGGTTTGCGCTGCACAGCGCCGCGAAGATCGGCGGGTTGAACGCCTCGACCGACAGGGTGCGTCCGATCCTTGCCGCCAGGTCAGGATCGGCGGCCTCGGCGTCGATGGCATCCCAGAACCGGTAGTACTCATCGGGCGTCATGGTGACCGGACCGTGCGCGAAGACGCCGGCCGGCAGCCGAGCCCGCCGCAGCACCCGGGCGACGGAGATCCCAAGGTCGTGCAGGAGCGCACGAGTGCCCGGGTCGAGGGTGAACCGCTCTGACGCCATCCCTCCATGCTAGGTCCGCGCGTCAGTCGTACGCATGCCGGATGCGCCACTCCACTCGCAGATCACGCCACCTTCCGTTGGCGTGAACGGCAAGAAGGAAGGCGTCATCCGCTAGTTCCCTGGCGCGCCGTCGCCCCTAACGTTGCAGACACCGCCACTGAGGCGGTGGACGCCACCACCGGATGGAGACCACCATGACCAGCACGATCCTCATCACCGGAAGCTCCAGCGGTATTGGCAGGGCGACCGCCGAGCACTTCCACGAGCAGGGCTGGAACGTCATCGCCACGATGCGCCGCCCCGAGCACGAGACCGGGCTCACCGCGCTGGACAACGTGCTCGTCACCCGGCTCGACGTGCAGGACTCCCCGTCGATCACCGGGGCCGTCGACGCCGGCCTGGAGCGGTTCGGCCGGATCGACGTCCTGCTCAACAACGCGGGATACGGCGCCTACGGCCTGCTGGAGGCGACCCCGATGGACAAGATCCGCCGGCAGTTCGACGTCAACGTCATGGGCCTGCTGGAGACGACCAAGGCCGTCCTGCCGCACCTGCGCGCGAACGGCGGCGGCACCGTCGTCAACATCTCCTCCATCGGCGGCAAGGTCACCTTCCCGCTCGGCACGCTGTATCACGGCACCAAGTTCGCCGTCGAAGGACTGAGTGAGGCACTCCACTACGAACTCGCGGCGATCGGCGTCAAGGTCAAGATCGTCGAGCCGGGCTTCGTCAACACCGACTTCGGCGGCCGCTCGTTCGACTTCACCAACGACGACGGCCTCACCGAGTACCAGAAGCTCGTCGGAGCGTTCTTCGCCGCACAGGGACAGATGAGCACAGGGGGCGACGAACCCGAGGTCGTCGCCGAGACCGTCTACCAGGCGGTGACCGACGGCACCGACCGGCTCCGCTACACCGCGGGCCCGTACGCCGCCGACCTGATCGCCACCCGCGCCGCCACCGACGACGCCACCTTCATCGGCGGCGTCAAGCTGCAATTCGGGCTCTGATCCCTGCCCCCGGCTCAGGCTGGTGAGAGGTCAGTTCTGCGGGCGGGGGTAGAGGGTGGCGAGGGTGTGGGCGGTTCGGGCTAGTTTGTGGCGGAGGTCCGGAGGGTCGAGGACGACGACTTCGGCGCCCAGTTGGAGGAACTGGCCGTGGGCGTGGGTGAGCGACTCGATGGGGACGGTGGCGGTGACCCAGCCGCGCTCGTCGGGCGGGCCGGCCGTGTCCGCCACGGCGGCGGTCACGGCGGAGCTCATCACCTCGGCGAGCCGCTCCCGTCCGGCCGGTGAGAGCCGGATGACGGCGTGGCCCTGGACGAGCCGTGAGCGGAAGCCGGCGAGGTGGTCGCGCCAGTAGCCGCCGAGGTCGAAGCCGTCCGGGCGGGTGAAGGTCTCCTGCGACACCCGCAGGCGCAGGATCTGGCTGACCCTGTAGGTGCGCAGCGTGCCGTCGCACCGGGCGACCAGGTACCACTTGCCGGCCTTGAGCACCAGCCCGTACGGCTCCAGCGTCCGCTCGACCTCCGTGGGCTCGGCCCAGCGGTGGTAGAGCACGGTGACGACCCGCTTGTTCCACACGGCGTCCGCGACCTGCGGGAGGTGGGGCACCTGGTCGCCGTCGTAGTACCAGCCGGGCGCGTCGAACAGCAGGTGCTCGCGCAGGCGGCGCGCGCTGGAGCGCAGGTCGGCGGGCAGCGCGGCCTCGATCTTGCGCTCCGCGGCGGCGGCCAGCGCGCCGAGGCCGAGTTCGGCGGCCGGTCCGGGCAGTCCGGCCAGGAACAGCGCCTCGGCCTCCTGGCCGGTCAGCCCGGTCAGGCGGGTGCGGAAGCCGTCCAGCAGCCGGTAGCCGCCTTTGTGCCCGGCCTCTCCGTACAGAGGGATGCCGGCGGTGTGCAGCGACTCCACGTCACGGTAGATGGTGCGGACGCTGACCTCCAGCTCCTGTGCCAGTTCCTGAGCGGTCAGGCGGCCGCGCGACTGGAGCAGCAGCAGGACGGACAGAAGCCGGGAAGCTCGCATATCTGCTGACAATACGTGTCAGTGGAGGAGGCATACGGTGCGGCCATGCCGTTCATCGAGAAGCACATGCGGCCGCTCGCCCCCATCACGGTCGGCGGCCGTCCGTACAAGCGATATCACGTCGACCGGGCCGACCGGCCGATCGAGCCGGAGGTGGAGAAGGCCGCCTACGAGTTCCTGCCCACCCTGGCGCCCGCGCCCGCTCCCGACGCGCCGGCCGGCTGGATCGTCCTCCACAGGGGCGGGGACACCGGCGCCTACCTGTGCGTCTACACCTGGGTGTGGGACAACGTGGTCGACGCGCGGACCGCCGCCGCGGGCCAGCCGGCCGTGGACTGTCCCGACGAGGATCCCACGCACTTCGTGTCCGAGGACCGGCCCTGGGTCGGCTGTGTGTGGGAGCTGCCCGCTCTGGAGCACGAGCGGTCCTCGTGGGTGCGGCACATGTTCGTCAACGACACCCCCGACCTCGGCGGCTACCTCGCCGACACGCGCCCGGAAGGCATGGTGGGACTGTGAGCGACTTCGACTTCTACGTCGGGACCTGGGAGGTCGCCAACCGGCGGCTGCTGAAGCGCAACGCCGGGTGCACCGAGTGGGAGGAGTTCTCCGGCGTCTCGGTGGCGCACGGCTTCTGGGGCGGAGCCGGGAACTTCGACGAGATCACCTTCCCGGACAAGGACTTCAACGGCGTGACGGTCCGCGTCCTCAATCCCGCGACCGGCGAGTGGTCCCTGTACTGGGGCAACAGCACGCGCGGGCTGGACGCGGTCCCGGTCGTCGGCCGGTTCGTGGACGGGATCGGCGCGTTCTACGCCGACGACACCGACGACGGGCAGCCGATCAGGGTGCGGTACACCTGGTCGGACATCACGCCCACGACGTGCCGGTGGGAGCAGGCGTTCTCCTACGACGGCGAACGCACGTGGGAGACCAACTGGATCATGAAGTCGACGAAGGTGTCCTAGGCACGCGCCGCGGGAGCCGGTGAGTCGGCCCGGCTCCCGCGCACGCCCGGCGGGCCCCGGGGCGCTCAGGGAAACGCCATCTTCTTCTGGTAGTTGAATAAGGGACCAGAAAGAGGAGGCAAGTCTGATGAGCGACGCGATATGGGCCGGCACGGTGGGCTTCACGGGACACGAGCAGGCTGAACTGGAGGCCTACCTCGCCCGGCCACTCGGTGACCGGCCCCGGGGCGGGGTGGTCGTGATCCACCACATGCCCGGCTACGACGAGGGCACCAAGGAGATCGTCCGCAGGTTCGCCGCCGGCGGATATGCGGCGGTGTGCCCGAACTTGTACTCCCGGGAGGGCGCCGGCGTCAGCCCTGACGACCAGGCCGCCGCCGCGCGGGCCAAGGGCGGCGTGCCGGACGAGCAGCTCGTCGGCGACGTCGCCGGGGCCGCGGCGTACCTCAACTCCCTCGACCACGCCAACGGCAAGATCGGTGTGATCGGGTACTGCTCGGGCGGCCGCCAGTCGTTCCTGGCCGCCTGCTCCCTCCAGATCGACGCCGCCGTGGACTGCTACGGCGCGTTCGTGGCCGCCGACCCGCCCGCGGACTTCCCGCTCAAGGCCCGCTCGCTGCTGTCCAGGGCCGCCGACCTGTCGTGCCCGCTGCTGGGGCTGTTCGGCGAGCAGGACTCCTACCCTGCGCCCGCCGAGGTCGGTGTGATCGAGGCCGAGCTGGACAAGCTCGGCAAGGAGCACGAGTTCCACATCTTCCCCGACGCCGGGCACGGGTTCTTCTCCACCGACCGCGCCGCCTACCGCCCCGTCGCCGCGGTCGAGGGCTGGAAGAAGATCTTCGCCTTCTACGGCCGCCACCTCGCCGCCTGACAGGAGTCCGCCATGTGCACCTATCTCACCGAGAAGTTCGAGCTCGACGGCGCGGGCAAGGGCGCCACCGGCTGGTTCACCGTCAGCCAGGGCGCCGTCTACGTCGACCACCCCTACCACGCCACCCACGAGCACACCGTGAACATCGACTTCACCAATCCCTCGGAGGGCCCGTCGGCTCGGGTGGCCGTCGAGCTCACCGAGGAGTCGGCGCTCGCTCTGATCGAAGCCATCCAGAAGACCCTGGCCGCCGCCCCGCCCGGCCTCGCCTCCACGAAGCGATAGAACCGACCTCCGCCGAGCACTGGAACCCACCTGCGCCGGAGCGCTGGAATCGGTTCTCGCCGGGCTTTGGGCTCTGGAATCGGCCGCCGCCGGGCTCCGGAGCCCGGCCCCGTGGGGCTCTGAAGCCCGCGGTGATCCCCCGAAGGCGCCGGCCGACGGCCGCGCCTGCCCGTCGGCCGTCGCGCTGATCAAAGGTGCTCTCGACGAGGACGCCGTCGTTCTTCTAGATGATCTCGAGGTTGGCCATCATCCCCATGTCCTCGTGCTCGGCGTTGTGGCAGTGGAACAGGTAGCGGCCGCGGTAGCCGTCGAAACGGGTGATGATCTCCACCGCTTCGCCCGGTCGTAGGGAGACGGTGTCCTTCAGGCCCGCGTCGTGTGGCAGCGGCGCGCGGCCGCCGCGCGACAGCACCCGGAAGCCGACCAGATGCAAGTGGACGGGATGGTGGACGTCGGCGACCAGCCGCCACACTTCGACGTCGCCGAGACGGACGGTGACATCGGTGCGGGCGGGGTCGAACGGCAGGCCGCCGATCAGCCATCCGTGATCGCCGTCCATCCGCCCGGTGCGGAAGGAGAAGTCGCGCACCCTGACGGCGTCCGACCGTCGCCAGGCCGGCAGATCGTCCGAGAGGGTGCGGGGGATGCGACTGTCGTCGGTGGCGTGGCGTGCGACCTGGAAGGCCATCACGTCGCGGGTGCGGCCCACGCCGAGCCGGTTGAGGAGTCGGACGCGGCCGCCGGCCGGGACACCGGAGAAGTCGATGATCACGTCGTAGCGTTCGGCGGGTGCGATCGGCAGCAGTCGGTGGGTGACCGGCGCTGCGAGCAGTCCCTGGTCGGCGCCGATCTGGACGAGGTCGAGCCTGCGACCGTCATCGGCGACCGCTTCGAGTTCGTAGTGCCGGGCGTTGGAGGCGTTGAGGACGCGTAGCCGGTGGCGGGCCGTGTCCACCTCGTGTACGGGCCACGGGGCGCCGTTCACCAGGATCACGTCGCCGAGGACGCCCGCGAGATAGGCTTCGCGCACGCCCGGCCGCTCCCGCAGGGTGGGGTCGAGGGCGGGATAGGCGAGGCCGCCGTCGGCGCCGAACGCACGGTCGGTGATCATGAGAGGCAGCTCGCGGCGCCCCGCGGGCAGGCCGAGATCGTCTTCCGCGTCGTCGCGGACGATGTGCAGACCGGCCAGGCCCCGCCAGATCGCGGGGGCGGTGAAGTCCATCCGGTGGTCGTGGTACCACAGCAGCGTCGGCCGCTGGTCCAGCGGGAAGTCGTGGTCCCGCGTCAGATGGGTCACCACGGCCCGCGGATCGTCCATGCCGTGCCCGGAGCCATGCCCGGCGGGCATGGCGGCGTCGTGCCGGCCTTCGGGCAGGACGAGGTCGGTCGGGTACCCATCGGAGGCCGCCGGCGTGTGTCCGCCGTGCAGGTGCATGACAGTGGGCACGGGCAGTTCGTTGCGGTGCGTCACGGTGATGGGCCGGCCGCGGCGCGACTCGATCGTCGGCCCGGGGAAGGCGCCCTCATACGTCCACAGCGGCGTCTTGACGCCGGGCAGGATCTCCGCACTCGCTTCGCGCTGGGTGATCTCGTAGCGGTCGGCGCCACCCGAGGTGCTGACCGGCGCCAGCACGGCGGGGAGCGGCAGTGGCACCTGGAACGCGGGCGGCAGCGGCACAGCGCTGCGCAACTCGGCACCGGTGATCGACGGGCGGCGGGCCAGCGCGGCCGCGGTCGACAGCCCGGTGACCGCCACCAGCCCGAGCGCCCCGCCGATGCTCAGCGCCCGGCGTCTGGACAGGCCCTGGGCACGGCCGGACCGGTCCTCGTCGTGCTCACGCATCGCGGGCCTCCCCCCGCGCACGCGGACACCGCGGAAGGGGCGGGCGCCAGACCGCGATGAACTGCACGACGAGCGCGGCGACGATCATCACCCCCAGCGGGATGTGCAGCCATAACGCGCCGTCCACGCCGGCGAAGTACTGCACCGTCTCGGCCGCCACCACCGCCACCGTGGGCAGGAACGGCCAGGCCTGACGCAGCCGGACCCATACGATGATCGCCACGATCACCTGCAGGTAACCGATGGAGGTGACCACGTCGGCGCCGACCGCGTGTAGGCGCAGGCTGTCGAAGTCACCGGTCAGATACACCCCGGCGAACACCGGCTGGCCGGCGACCGCCGCCACGTGCGCGGTGACAACGGCCCGGAGAATCCACCCGGCCGGCATTGTCCGGGGCGCGGCAGCGGACCCCAGGCTGCTGGTGACCATGAGGGATCCTCCTCACTGTGATCTCCCTATATGAACGAACCCCGACGCTATGGCCTGGTGGTTATCCTGTCCAAGATTAATATTGCTATGGTGTTATGACCGTGGACGCATGATGGACCTCGAGTTCGTGCTGAGCGGTTCGTGTCAGCGCTTCTCCTGGGGTTCGCCGACGCCCCAGTCCCAGTTGGTGATCGTGGTGCGCATCAGTCGGGCGGCGGTGGACAGGTGGCTGCCGGCCCCCCAGTAGAGGGTGACCGTACGACGGCAGTCGGGGCTGTCGATGCCGATCCACGCGGCGGGCGGATGTGCGGCGCTGCCACCGGCCAAGCGGCGGGCGACGGAGGGGACCAGACCAATGCCGAGTCCCGCGACGATCAGGTCCGCGATGGCGCTGTGCTCGTCGGTCTCGCAGACGATCTTCGGGGTGAGGTCTCGTGCGGCGAACAGCCGATCGAGCAGTCCGCGTAGCCAGTGCCCTTTGCGGGCGGTGATGAAGGGCTGGTCGGCGAGTTCGTCGATGCTCACGGACGTACGGCCCGCCAGCGGGTGATCGAGTGGCGTGCCCACCCCGACCGCCTCGTCGAACAGCCGCACGGACTCAAGGCCGTCGGCATGGATCGGCTGCGAGGCGACACACAGATCAACTTCTTGGGCCCGCAGGTGGCGGGCCATGTCATCGGCTGGTGACCAGTGGAGCTCGATCTCGATGGCGGGATGGGCTCGCTTGTAGGCCGCCAGTGGCCCGGTCAGCGTGAGGAATGTCTCCGACGCCAGCCTCACGGTGCCCAAGCCCTCGCCGGCGGCCTCGGCGACGGCGCGTCGTCCCGCGTCGAGCTCTCCGAGGGCGCGTTCGACGTGATCGCGGAAGAGCCTGCCCGTGTCGTTCAGCCGGAGTCGGCCGCTGCGATCGAACAGCGGTATGCCCAGTTCGCTCTCCAGCCGGGCGATCGTACGGCTCAGCGACGGCTGGGCGATGTGAAGCTCGTCGGCTGCCCGGCTGAGGTGCTCCAGCCGCGCCACCACCAGGAACTGCTTGAGCGAGTTCAGTTCCATCTTGCCTCCGTATGCATAACGCCATAACAATATTGATCTTAGTCAAGATAACTTGTAAGCCATAGAGTCGCGTGTGCCAGAAGGCAGCATTCCCCCCCGAAGGAAAGGTGCGGGTAGCGATGTCTACGCAACGCGAGGTGGACGAAGCCGAGATTCGCCGGCAGGTCCACAAGATCGTCGAGGGGCTCCGAGCCAAGGATCTCGAGGGCCTGAAGCGGCCTTACGCCAAGGACGTCGTGTCCTTCGACGTCGAGCCGCCGCTCCAGCATGTGGGGCTGGAGGCGAAACTCAAGAACTGGGCGAACGTGTTCCTGGTCTTCGAGAGTGTGACTTACGAGGTTCGCGACCTGACGCTCGCCGTGGGCGATGACGTGGCGTTCGGGCACGCCTTCGCTCGCCTCAGCGGCACGCTGAAGGACGGGGCGGCGACGAGCGGCATGTGGGTCAGGGTCACGTACGGCTTCCGGAAGATCGACGGTGACTGGCTGATCGCACACGACCAGGTCTCGGTGCCGATCGACATCCAGAGTGGCAGAGCAGTGCTCGACCTCGAGCCGTCACCGTGACCACGGGCGGGCCGGTCCACGAGGTCGGACGTAGCGTCACCGCACTCACCTCCGCCGCGATCCGCTCGAGCGTCTCCCCGGCCTCGCCTCCGCGAAGCGCTGGAACCGGTCCGTCAGGGCGGCGGCGTCCAGGTGGAGGGCCGCAGGCAGAACTCGTTGCCCTCCGGGTCGGCCAGGGTGACCCAGTCGCCGCGGGTGTGAAGCACGCGGGCGCCGAGGGCGGTCAGCCGCCGCACCTCGGCGTCCAGGTCGTCGCACGCCAGGTCGAGGTGGAGGCGGTTCTTGACCGTCTTGGGCTCGGGCACGAGCACGAAGAAGAAGCGCGGCCCGCCTCCCGGGCCCGGCTCCATCAGCACCGTCGGGTCATCCTCCGGGGACATGATCCCCTTGTTCCTCAGCCGTTCCAGCTCGGCCTCGTCGTAGGGGGCCACCGCGTACCCGTCTAGGACGGCCGTCCAGAAGCGCGCGGCCGAGGCCGGGTGGCGGCAGTCGACGACGATGTCCTCGATCCACGCCATGGCCCCATCCTGCCCGCCGCGCGCCGCCCCTGACAGCCGCCGGAGGGCGTCGGCGCCGCCCCCCCTTCGCCTAGTGGCGGCCTTCGGCGTGATCGTAGGATGGGCGGCCATGAGCGTTCGCGAGCTTCGCCTGGTCGTCACCGCCGAGGACTACGAGGAGGCGCTGCGGTTCTACCGCGACGTGCTGGGCCTGCCCGAGCTCGCCGACTTCTCCTCGCCGGACGGCAGGGTGCGGCTGCTGGACGCGGGACGGGCGACCCTGGAGATCATCGACTCCCGGCAGGCGGAGTTCATCGACCGCGTGGAGGTCGGGCGCCGGGTCGCCGGGCCGATCAGGGTCGCCTTCGAGGTGGCGGACGCGGCCGGCGCCGCCGCCGAGCTCGCCGGCGCCGGAGCCGAGATCATCGCACCGCCCACGCGTACGCCGTGGAACTCGCTGAACGCCCGGCTGGCGTCCCCCGCCGGGCTGCAGCTCACCCTGTTCGAGGAGCTCGGCGACTGATCGCCACCGGGCCGGGCGCCGCGAGCTCGCCTGATCCCCCCGGCCGGGCGTCGCGAGTTCGCCTGATCGCGCCCGGCCGGGCGTCACAGTTGCCGCAGGACCTTGTCCAGGGCCTCGGCGACGCGCTCCTGCTGGCCGGCGGTCAGGTGGGGGTGCATGGGCAGCGACAGGATCTCGGCGGCGGCCTTCTCGGCGACCGGGAAGTCACCGGGGCCGTGGCCGAGATCGCCGAAGGCGGGCTGCAGGTGCACCGGCACCGGGTAGTGGATCTGGGCCTGCACCCCGGCCTCCTGGAGCCCGGCGAGCACCCGGTCGCGCTCGGGCACGCGGATCACGTACAGGTGCCACACGTGCACGTTGCCCGGGGCGGTGCGCGGAACCCGCACCCCGTCGATGCCGGACAGCAGGTCCGCGTAGCGGTCGGCGGCGGCGCGGCGCAGCTCGTTCCACCGGGCCAGGCGCGCGAGCTTGGCCCGCAGCACGACCGCCTGGAGGGTGTCCAGGCGCGAGTTGAAGCCGAGCGTCTCGTGCCGGTACTTCACCTCGCTGCCGTGGTTGGCGAGCAGGCGGACCGCGCGGGCCGTCTCGGCCGAGGAGGCCAGCACCGCCCCGGCCTCGCCGTACGCGCCGAGGTTCTTGCCCGCGTAGAAGCTGGTCGCGGCCAGGCCGACCGGGGGACGCCCGGCCTGCTCGGAGCCCTGTGACTGCGCGGCGTCCTCCACCACGGCGAGCCCGTGGCGCGCGGCCAGTTCGTGGACGGCCGCCATCGGCGCCTGCTGGCCGTACAGATGGACGGGCAGCACCGCCGCCGTGCCGGTCCCGGCGGCCGTGGCGGCCGACGCCGGGTCCAGCAGCAGGAACTCCTCGTCACAGTCGGCCAGCACCGGCCGCAGGCCGGCCCGGACGACGGCCTCGGCCGTGGCGACGAAGGTGTTGGCGGGCAGTACGGCCCCGGCGCCGGGCGGCAGGTCACATGCGCGCAGCGCCAGCTCGACGGCGTCGGTGCCGTTGCCCACGCCCACGCAGTGCGGCACGCCGGAGAAGGCGGCGTACTCCTGCTCGAACGCCGCGACGTCCGGGCCCTGCACGAACGCCGTGGTCGCGAGCACGCGGTCGAAGCCCTGGCGCACCTCCTCGGCCACCTCGGCGTGGGCCGCGCGCAGATCGACGAACGGGATCATGTCAGTGCTCCAGGAGAGGGGAAGGGAGGGACGGGGACGGTGGAGGGGCGCAGGAAGCGGGCCGGCACGCCGGCCCAGACCTCGCGGGCGGGAACGTCGCGGGTCACGACCGACCCCATGCCGACCAGGGCGTAGGACCCGATCGTCAAGGTCTCACGGACCAGCGCGCCCGAGCCGACGTAGGCGCCGGCGCCGACGCGGACGGCGCCGGCCAGCCGCGCACCGGCGGCGAGCGTGGCGAAGTCGTCGACCACGTCGTCGTGCGTCAAGGTCACGTGCGGCATCACGCTGACGTGCGCTCCCAGCGTGACGGCGGCGGTCAGCACGGTCTGCGCCAGCACGACCGACCCCGGGCCGATGGTGGAGGTGCGGGACACGCTCGCCGCCGGATGGACGAGCGTGGCGTACCGGGCGGGCGGCAGGCCGAGACGGGCGACGATGCGGGCCCGACTGGTGTGGTCGCGGGGACTTCCGGTGCAGACCACGACCTGGGCGTCCTCCCGCTTCACCGCCAGGTCGGAGCCGCCGAGCACCGCCACACCGTCCACGACGGCGCCGTGCTTGGCCGGGTCGTCGTCCAGGTGCCCGAGCAGCTCCCACGTCGGGGAGACGTCGTTGACGGCGTGGACGAGCTGCGCGGTCTCGCGGGCGAACCCTCCGGCGCCCACGATCAGCAGCGGCGTCACGCGGCCTCCCGGGGAAGCGCCGCCGGCGGGGAAGAGGGTGTCATGCGGTCTCCTTGGTCGCGATACGGGCTCACGCGGCCCGCCTGAGGTCGGCGAGCACCCGGCGCCTGCGGTAGCCGTACAGGCCGACGACGAGCACGCCCGCCGCGCCGGCCGCCGCGAGGACGCCGAGATCGGGGACGATGACCCGCCCGGCGCCCACGGCGAAGGCCCCGACGGCGAGCGCCGCGAGCACCGCGGGCCACAGGCTGCGCGCCAGGTCCGCCGCCCGGACGCCGGCCCGGCCGAGCATCCACAGATAGGCGGGCAGCACCACCAGGCCGGCCACGGCGACCAGCGCGACGGCGGCCCCGCGCAGCCCGCCCTGGGTGACGCCGAGCCACATCGCGGGCACCAGCACGGCCAGCCACAGCCCCTGGACGGCGAGCACGGCGCGCGAGCGTTCCAGGACGACCAGGTAGTCGTAGACCAGCTCGAAGAAGATCCGCAGCCCGGCGAGCACGCCGAGCCCGGCGAGCGCGACGGCGGCCGGCCCCCACTGGTCCCCGTACACGAACCGGATGATCGCGGGAGCCGCGCCGCTCAGCAGCAGGCACATGGGCAGCGTCAGCCCGACCAGCAGGGCGGCGACCGTGACGAACGAGCGGCTCAGCGTGGGCCGGTCGTGCTGGAGCCGGGCGAACGCGGCGGGCGCGACCGCGCGCACCGGCTGGGAGAACACCGCGACCGGCCACCCGGACAGGTTGACCGCGAGCACGTAGAAGCCGAGCGCGGTGGAGCCGAGCACGTGGCCGACGACGATCTGGTCGGCGTAGCCCACCGCGAAGACCAGCAGGGACGCACCGGCCAGCGGTAGTCCGAACCGGACGAGCCGGCGGGCCACCTCACGGTCGAAGCCGAACCGCAGCCGCTGGGGCGCGAAGGAGACCAGCAGGGCGCCGCCCGCGAGCGAGCCGCAGACCCGGCCGACGGCCAGGCTCATCGCCCCCCAGCCGAGCAGGGCGAGCGCGAGGGAGATCAGCGCGCCGAGCCAGTTGTCCACCTGGTCGGCGATCATCTTGCGTCCCTGCATGAACTCGCGCTGCATCAGGGCCGCCGAGGTGGACACCAGCCCGTTGGTGACGACGCTGAGGGCCAGCACCCGCACCGGGCCGGTGGCGGCCGGGTTGCCCATCACCGCGGCGAACGCGGGCGCCGCCGCGACGAACGCGCCGCAGACCAGCACGCTGAACCCGGCCGACATCGTCGCCACGGTCGGCACGATGGACCGCGGGTCGCCCGGCCAGCGCACGATGGCGAGGCTCACGCCGAGTTCGTTGATGCTCAGCATGGCGAGCAACGCGACCAGCGCGACCGCGAACGTGCCGAACTGGGCCGGCCCGAGCACCCGGGCCAGCGTGATGCCGACGGCCAGCGTCCCGAGCCGCGCCGCGATCGTGCTGAGCAGGCTCCAGCCCAGCGCCCTGCCCGCCCGGCTGCCGAGCGACGGCGCGTCGACCTCCGGGGCGGTCACGGCCTGCTCCGGGCGACGGCGTTGAAGTCGTCGCGGGCCTCGGTGCCGCGCAGGCGGGCGTAGCGGCGGCGCAGCTTGTGGCCCAGCACGCCGGCGGCGGTGCCGACGGCGTCCAGCGCGGCCGGGCGCTCGGTGACCGCCTGCTCGTAGATCTCCACCTGGACGCGCGCCGCGCGCTCCAGGCTGAAGCGTTCCACGACCAGGCGCCTGCCGTACTCGCCCAGCTCGTGCCGCAGGCCGGGGCCGGCGTGCAGGCGGCGCAGGATGGCTTCCAGGCGTGGCGCGCCCTCCTCGCGGCCCGCGCCGAGGCCGTACCACCCCTGACCGAGGAAGGTCTTCTCGCTCTCGGGGGTCAGCAGCTCGAAGAACCCCAGCTCGCCCTGCACGATGAGCGGCTTGGCGAAGGCCAGCGAGCGCAGCGCCGAGCCGCCCATGGCCAGGCACACCTCCGCCGCCGCGTACGCGGGGCGGGGGTCGAGGAGCTGGCCGGTCAGGACGACGGCGCGGCGGCCGGCGGCGGCGTTGGCGGCGGCGGCGCGCTCCTCCACCTCGGCCCTGGCGGGTCCGTCTCCGACGATGACGAGCCGCAGGTCCAGCTCGGCGGCGAGCCGGCCGACGACGTCGATCGCGGTGAGCAGGCCCTCGAGTTTCAGCTCGGCGACCAGGCGTCCCACGACCACGATGTCCAGCGGCCCCTCCGGCAGGTCGAAGGCGCGGCGGAACTCCGCCGCCGGGTGCCCGGGGGCGTTGGCGTGCACGTCGACCGGCGGCTCGATGAGGTGGACGTGGCGGCGTCCGGGCGCGGCCCGCTCCTGGATCTCCCGGGTGCCGACCACCAGCGGCAGCGAGGGCGGCAGGAACGGGGCGACCGACATCGACATGATCGTGCAGACCGCCGCGGAGGGGCCGCGCAGGCTCGCGTAGAACGCCTCGACGCCCGGCGGCCACTCGTAGCCGTGGATCACGTCGATGCCGCGCCGCACGGCCAGGTCGCGCAGCATCCGCGCGGTCGCGGGGGAGGGCCTGCGCCGCCCGGGGTCCAGCGGCAGGTGCGGCAGGCCCGCGTCGGCGAGGTGGGCGACCAGCGGGCCGGGTTCGCCGATCACGCTGACCTCGTGGCCCAGCCGCTGGACGGCGGCGGCGAGCTCGACGGCGTTGAGCTGGCTGCCGCCGACCTCCATGGCGTGCGGGTACACCAGAATGCGCACGGTCAGGTCTCCATGGGGTGGGAGGTCACCGGGTCGGTCTCCTCGAAGGTGGCGGTACGCGGGACGCCCCCGGGGGGAGGCCCCCTGGACGGATCCGCCGGAGGGCTCCCCGTGGGGGGCGGGAGGTCAGGTTCGCGCGGCGGCGTGCAGGGCCTCGACGACCTGGTCCTGCTCGGCCTCGGTCATGGCGTGGAACAGCGGGAGGATCAGCGAGTTGGCGGTGAGCCACTCGGTGTGCGGCAGCTCGGCGGCCGGGACGTCCGCGTAGGCGGGTTCCAGGTGGGCGGCCATGATGCCGCGCCGGGCGGAGACGCCCCGTTCCGCGAGGAAGCCCAGCAGATCGTTCCTGCTCATCGGGAAGCCGGCCGGCAGGGCGATCCAGAACGACTGGTAGTTGGTGCGGCCGTGGTCGGTGTCGCCGGCGGTGGTGAGGCCGGGGATGTCGGCCAGCAGCTCCTGGTAGCGGCCCGCCAGCGCCCGCCGGCGCGCGACGAGCTCGGGGAGCCTGCGCAGCTGCACCAGGCCGACCGCCGCCTGCAGGTCGGTCATCCGGTAGTTGAAGCCGACCTCGGTGTACTCCTCCGGCGCGGTGGAGCCGCTGGCGTGCCGGTCGGCGGCGCTGACGCTCATGCCGTGCTCGCGCAGCCGCCGCGCGCGGGCGGACCACTCGGGGTCGTCGGTGGTCAGCATCCCGCCCTCGCCGGTGGTGAGCAGCTTGCGGGGGTGGAAGGACCAGGCGGCGACGCTCGCGCCGGCGCCGACCGGCCGGTCGCGGTAGAACGACCCGGCGGCGCAGGCGGCGTCCTCGATGAGCGCGAGCCCTTCGTGCACCAGGCGGATGTCGTCCACGTCGGCCGGCACGCCGCCCTGGTGCACGATGATCACCGCGCGGGTGCGGGGGGTGCGGGCGGCGTCGATGGTCTTGGCGGTGAGGTTGCCGGTCGCCGGGTCGATGTCGGCGAACACCGGAGTGGCCCCGACGTACCGCACGACGTTGGCCGTCGCGATGAACGACAGCGAGGGGACGACCACCTCGTCCCCGGGGCCGACGCCCGCGAGCACCAGGGCCAGGTGCAGCGCGGTGGTGCACGAGGAGGCCGCCACCCCGTGCCCGGCCTCGACGCTCGTGGCGAACGCGCGCTCGAACTCGGCCACCCTCGGCCCCTGCGCGACCCAGCCGGAGGCGATGACCTCGCCGACGGCGGCTTGCTCCTCCGGGCCGAACCACGGCCGCATCACCGGGATCATCGCCCGGCCACCTCCCTGATCTCAAGGCCGAGAAGTTCCGCCAGCAGGCGGACCCTCTGGTTCCAGTCGTGCCGTGCCGCGAACGCCCGCCGCGTCTCGGCGAGCGCGGGCGTGCGGGGGGTGCCGAGCTCGGCCGTCACGGCGGCGGCGAAGTCCGCCGGGGTCCGCGCGACCGCGATCAGCGGCCCGGCGGACAGCCAGGCGGTGGCGGGCAGGTCGGTCGAGACCGCGGCCCGGCCGGCCGCCAGGTACTCCAGCGTCTTCAGCGGGAAGCTCGCCCGGTTGAAGGCGCTGTCGGCGTAGGGCGTGAGGCCGACGTCCATGACCCGCAGGTAGGACGGCAGCTCCTCGTACGGCTTGCGCCCCACCCAGTGCACGTTGGGGCGGGCGAGCAGCCGCGGCCACCGCTCGGGCTCGTAGTCGCCGGACCGGGGGCCGACCAGCACCAGCGGCGCCCCGGTGGCCGCTACGGCCTCCAGCAGGGCGATGTCGATGCGGGCGTTGATGTGCCCGACGAACCCGGCGGCCGGCGTCGTGGCCAGCTCGGCCGGCAGGTCCGCGGGCGGAGCGGCCTGGTCGATGTCCCGGTATGCCGACACGTCGCACCCGTTGGGCACCAGTGCCGCGGTGCGCCCCTCCCGGCCGAGCCGCTCCACCAGGTCGGGCGAGACGACGGCGACCGCGTCCGCCCGCGAGGTCATCCGCCGCTCGGCCGCCGACAGCCGGGCGGCCGACATCCGGATCAGCGAGGCGCCCGCCGCCAGGTCGTCGGTGACGTACCGCACCGTGCGCGCCCGCGGAGCGACGTCCAGCAGGTCGGTCGTCCCGGCCACGACCACCGCCGTCACGGCGCCGCCCACCCTGCGGGCGGCGGCGCGCACGGCACGGCGGGTCAGCGACGCGGTGACCCGCTCGACGCCCCTGCGGTAGGCCGCGGGCGGCGCGACCGGGCTGAGCCGCCACAGGCCGGCGTGGACGCTCCGCAGCACGTGCCCGGCCTGCCCGGTCTCGGGGTCGCGCAGCCCGGAACGGACCGGCCGCGGCGGGTCGACGTACAGCACGTCGGTGAACGCGCTCAGCCGGTCGGCCATGTGCCGGTCGGTGCCGCTCACCCCGTCGTACCGGGTGCCCGCGCCGTAGACGAGCAGGTCGCTCACCGGGCCTTCTCGGCGCGCCACCAGGCGACCAGCCGGCGCAGGCCCTCTTCGAGGTCCACCTCGGCCTTCCAGCCGAGCCGCTCGGCCGCCGCGCCGACGTCGGCCAGGCGCCGGGTGACGCCGTTGACGGCGCGGGCCGGGCCGAACTCAAGGCCGAGGTCGCTCGCGTCCATGACGGCCATCAGCGCCTCGGCGAGCCCGCGCAGGCTGGTCTCGGTGGCGCTGGCGATGTTGAAGACCTCGTCGGTGGCGTCGCCCGCCGCGGCGAGCAGGTTGGCGCGGGCGATGTCCTCGGTGTAGACGAAGTCCATGGTGGCCAGGCCGTCGCCGAGGATCAGCGGCGGCTGCCCGGCCTCGATGCGCTCCATCCAGCGGATCAGCACCTCGGTGTAGAGCCCGTGGATGTCCATGCGGGGGCCGTAGACGTTGAAGTACCGCAGGGCCACGTAGTCCAGGCCGCGCATCGCGTGGAAGCTGCGCAGCAGCCCCTCGTTGAAGGTCTTGGCCGCGCCGTACAGGGTGTCGTTGGCGTAGGGGTGGTGGTCCTCGCGGGTCGGGAACTCGGTGGCCAGGCCGTACACCGAGGCCGAGGAGGAGGCGACGACCTTGCGCACGCCGGCGTCGGCGGCGGCCTCGACGACCTCGTAGGTGCCGTCCACCAGCACCTGCAGGGCCAGGCGCGGCTCCTCGGCGCACTGGGTGATGCGGATGGCGGCCAGGTGGAACACCACGTCCATGCCCTCGGTGAGCGAGCGCACGAGCGCGGTGTCGCGGATGTCCCCCTCGACGACGCGCAGCCGGCGGGAGTCCCCGGCCGCGGCCTCGGCGGCGGCCAGGTTGGCGCGGCGCCCGCGGACGAAGTTGTCCAGCACGACCACCTCGCCGGCGCCGGCGGCGAGGAGCTGGTCCACGACGGTCGAGCCGATCGTGCCCGCGCCCCCGGTCACCAGGCAGCGGCTGTTCTCAAGTGCCGAGATCATCGAGTGGTTCCCCCAAGGTCGATTCGTCTGCCGTCATTTTGGATGCTTCGCCCCGCCGCTTCCAGGAGTGCGAGCACGCGCAGTCCCGACCTGCCGTCGGTGAGCGGGGCCCGGCCCTCGGTTATGGACGCCGCGAACTCCGCCATCACCCCGCGCAGCGCCTCGCGCTCGGGCAGGGCGGGTACGACGACGTCACCGGTGCGATAGGAGATCAGGGCCGCCCGGCGCTCGTCCTCGCCCGCCGCGGCCAGGTCCACCCCCCGGTCGTACACCGACAGGCGCTGGGCGGGGTTGACGTCGTCCCACACGATGGTGCGGCGCGACCCGCCGATCACGGTCGTGCGGATCTTGGTGGGGCTGAGCCAGTTGACGTGGACATGGGCGATGGCCCCCGACGACAGCCACAGGGTCAGGTACGCCAGGCACGGCCGGCCCGCCCCGATCGGGTCGGAGGTGTGCGCCGCCACCGCGACCGGGGCCACGCCTTCGGGGAGCACGAAGTCCAGGATGGACAGGTCGTGCGGCGCCAGGTCCCACAGCACGTCCACGTCCGGCTGCACCAGGCCGAGGTTGATGCGCACCGAGTCGACGAACTGCACCTCGCCCAGCTCGCCGGAGGAGACCAGGTCGCGGATGCGGCGCACCACGGGCGTGTAGCAGAAGGTGTGGTCGAGCATGAGCACCCGCCCCCGCTCCTCGGCCAGGGCCACCAGTTCGGCGCCCTCCTCGTAGGTCGGCGTCAGCGGCTTTTCGACCAGGACGTGCTTGCCGGCCTCCAGGGCGGCGCGCACCAGGTCGAAGTGCGTGCGCGCCGGGGTGGCGATGGCCACGGCCCGCACGTCGGGGTCCTTGAGCACCTGCTCGACCGAGGAGGTGGGCCGCACGGTGGTGTAGCGGCCGAGCACCGCCCTGGCGCGGTCCTCGTCCAGGTCGCACAGCCACTCAAGGCGCAGCTCCGGGGTCGCCATCGCGTTGCGCACCAGGTTGGGGCCCCAGTAGCCCGCACCGATCACGGCAAGGCCGATCGACGTCAAGGCGGCTCTCCTGTCCTGTAGGTCGGGGATCGGGTGGTGTGTCGGTCTTCGGTGACGCGGGTCGTGCGGGCCGGGTGCGATCCGGTCGCCGCGGGGTCCCGCCGCGATCGAAGCGCACCCGGATGACGGGACTAGCTCGACGGGGTGAACAGCACGTCCACCCAGTAGTTGGCCCCGTTGAAGCTGGCCGACGGGAACCCCGAGTCGGTCCCGTACCGGTAGACGCCGTTGCCGCCCGCGGGTCCGCCGTTGGCCGCCGCGGTCAGCGGGGAGTTGGCGTACGGCCCGGCGTTGAAGTACGCGCCGTCGCCCGCGTAGTGCCCGTTCGGCGCGTGGTAGCTGGCGACGTACACCTGCCCGGCCACGACGTCCACTGGGGTGGCGAACTGGAGGGTCTGCCAGCCCGAGGACGACTCGTTGACGAAGGCGCCGGTGGCCAGCGGGGTGCCGGTGGCGCTCCACAGGTTCCCGACGTGGGCGCCGGTGTTGCCGGCCCCCTTGTAGAAGCGGACGCCGGTGACCTGGCCGTTCATCTCGGCGGTGAACTTCACCCCGACCTCGACGGCGTCCGCGTCGGCGTTCGACGGGTTGGCCGGGACGGCGTTGCTCGCCCAGATCGAGCACGGGCAGCTCGCCGGGCCGCCGGTGGTGAACGACCACGACGTCGTGGTCATGGAGTTGTCGGCGTCGTCGAGGGCGCCGCTCACCGTGACCGTGTACGTCGTGCTCTGCGCCAGCGGGGAGTCGGGGGTGAAGGTGAGCAGCGTGCGCGCCTCGTTCAGCGACCGCGTGCCGGCGACCGCCTGGTTGGCGGCGTTCTTCACCGTGATCGTGGCGGTGTTCTCCTTGATCGGCTCGCTGAACGTCGCGGTCACCGCCGTGCCGGTGGCCACGCCCGTGCCGCCGTGGTCGGGCGACTTGAGCGTGATGTAGGGCGCGGTGGTGTCGGCGAGCCGGGTGAAGATGACGTCCACCCAGTAGTTGGTCGCCCCCCACGACTGGTCGGGGTAGGACCGCGTGCCGTACTTGTAGACGCCGTTGCCGCCGCTGGCGCCGCTCGCGAGCGCGCGCAGCGGAGTCGCGGTCACCGCCGAGGCCAGCCCGTTGCCCGTCCCCGAGTAGTGGCCGTTCGGCGCGTGGTAGGAGGCGACGTAGGTGGTGTCCTTGGTCACCGGCCACGGCGTGCCGAAGTACACCTCCTGCCAGCCCTGCGTCGACTCGTCGGTGAAGGTCGCCGTGGTCAGCTCCGCGCCGGTCGAGGACCACAGGGTGCCGGTGTGGGTGCCGGTGTTGCCCGCGCCCTTGTAGAACCGGATGCCCTCGATGAAGCCGTCGGTCGCCGGCTGGAACTTCACGCCCACCTCGACCGAGCCGGTGTCGTTGACGCTCGGGGTGTCGGGCACGGTGACGTCCGGCCAGATGGTGCACGGGCACAGCCCGGCCGTCCAGGTCTTCGCCGTGGTGAAGGCGAAGGTGTACGGCTGGGTCATGGTGTTGTTCGCGTCGTCCTTGGCGCCGGACACCGCGACCGTGAACCGCTCGCCGGGGGCCAGCGGCGCCGACGGCACGAAGGTGAGCGACTTGCGCGAGGCGTCCAGCGACACGGCGCCGGCGACGGTCGCCTGCGTGGCGTCCTTCACCGTGAACGTCGCGGTGCCCGCCTGCACCGGCTCGCCGAAGGTGACCTTCGGCTGCACGCCGGTCGGCACGCTGGACGAGCCGGGCACCGGCACGGCCGAGGTGACCGCCGGCGGGTAGACGTCGTTGACGGTGAACACGACGTCCACGTAGTAGTTGCCGCCGTTGAAGGTCTGGTTGGGGAAGCCCGCCCCCGCCCGGTAGACGCCGTTGCCCGCCGTGCCGGTGGTGGCCGGCGCGGTCAGCGGCGCGTTGGTCAGCGGCTGGTAGCGGAAGAAGTTCGCGTCGGCGGCGTAGTGGCCGTTCGGCGCGTAGTACGAGGCCACGTACTCGGTGCCGGCGGTGACGAACACCGGCGAGGCGAAGTTGAGCTTCTGCCAGCCGGTCGAGGTCTCGCCGGAGAAGGTGCCGGTGGCCAGCGGGCTGCCCGCGGTGTCCCACAGGGTGCCGGTGTGGGTGCCGGTGTTGCCGGAGCCCTTGTAGAACTTCACGCCGGTCAGGTAGCCGTTCACCGCCGGCTTGAAGCGCACGCCGAGCTCCAGTGCGCTGCCGTCGTTCTCGGCCGGGTTCGCGGGCTGGGTGGAGGAGGTGAACAGGCTGCACGGGCAGTCGACGGTGACGTTGCGTGAGGCCTGCGCGCCGATGTTGCCGCTGTCGTCGGCGGCGCGCGCCTTGATGGTCGTCGCGCCGACTCCGGTGACCTTCCACGTGTAGGTCCAGGCGCCGCGCCCGGTGGCCGGGTGCCAGGTGGCGCCGCCGTCGGTGGAGACCTCCACGGCGCCGACCTGGCCTCCGACGTCGGAGGCGGTGCCGCTGACGGTGACGGTCGAGCCGTTGTTCACCGTCACCCCGGCGGCCGGGGCGCTGATGGCGGCCGACGGCGCGGTGGTGTCGGTGGACTTGACCGCGGTGCTCAGCCCGGAGGTGAGCGACTTGGGTTGCACCCCCATGTCGGCGAACAGGTTGACCGTCGCCTGCTTGATGTTGAGGTTGCTGTAGTCGTTGTCGTCGTAGCTGTCGTGCTCGCCGTCCAGGCCCCACGACCACTGCACCGTCCCGGCGCCGAACACCAGGGCGCCGCTCGGGGCGCGGTAGAACGTGATGCGGTGGGTGGCGCTCTTCTGCGCGACGTTGGTGCCGTAGTCGATGAGCACCTGCTCGGCGGTCGCGGTCGTGCTCGACATGGGCACCAGGCCGGCGGGCCGCGAGCCGTTGTCGAGGTCCTCGTCCCACTCGTACCCGACGACGCCCGGGATGTTCATCGAGCCGGTGAGCTGGCCGCCGACCCCGGTGCCGCGCCAGAAGCGCATCTTGCCGTCGGCCGCCGGCACGGTCAGCGGGATGCCCTCGCAGCCGTTGTCGGAGGTCGTGCAGTTGACGGTGAACAGCGTGCCGGTCAGCGCGTTCTCGGGCCTGCCGCCGTCGGCCGGCGGGCTGAACCGCGGGTCGCGCCAGGTGCCCGTCCAGACGTTCGCCGTCGGGTCGATCTTGGCGTTGGCGTGGGTCTCCTTGTAGGAGACCAGTGTGCGGTAGGAGTTCTCCCAGCGGGTCTTCCAGTAGACCTCGTTGCCGCTGAAGAAGGCGAGGTTCACGCCGTTGTCACGGGCGTTCTCGAAGGCCGCGCGCTCCTCGCCCGACCAGTACTCGTCGTGGCCCACCGACAGCACCGACTTGTGGGTGAGCAGCGTGGCGGGGCTGCGCGCGGCGTCCAGCGACGACATGTACGACACGTTGTAGCCGTTGGCCTCCAGCCAGCGCACCATGGGGTACTCGTTGGCGAAGACGAAGTCGCGGCCCCAGGGCGTGGACTCACGGGTGTTGAACGGGCGGTTGTAGCTGACCTTGACCGCCCGGCCCGGCGCGATGACGCTGTCGCCCCGGTAGAGGCTGTTGAGCACCTTGTTCGGGTTGTCCTCGGTGGCGGTGATGTCGCCCCAGGAGTTGTAGGCCTGCCAGGTGCTGTCGGAGGTGCGGAACAGCACGTCGGAGGTGCTCGCGTCGTCGCGGACCACGAAGACGATGTGGGTGTCGTCGTTGGTGTCGGTACGGATCACGTGGGCGAAGTAGATGCCCGAGACGGAGGTGGTGGGAACGGTCCAGCTCGCTGCCGTGCCCCAGCCACAGGCGACCTCGCCGGTGGTGGTGTTCTCAGGGCAGTGCGGCTGGTTGCGGGAGACCGAGGTGGTGGCGGGCACGGTGATGACCTTGCGCGCGCCTTTGCCCTGGTAGTACCCCATGCGGTAGATGTCCACCTGCAGGTTCAGCGCGGTGGACCGGATCTTGAAGTTGATGGTCTGGCCGACGTTGACGCTCATCTGGTCGCCGTAGCCCTCGACCGTTCCGTGCGGATTGGTGTCCCACTCCGACCGGTCGCTGCCTGTGATCTCGTTCTCACAGGTGATCTTGTTGCCGCCCGCGTCGCAAGGACCCATCGCCTGCGCCGGCGCGGCGGGGGTCGACAGGAGTGCGGCGAGAGTCAACGCCGCTGCTGCGAAAGCCGACCTGTGTCGGCGCGCGGCACTGCGCGATTTCATGAAGCTCCCACGTGATTTCGAAAAGGGTCGCTTGCCCCGGTGGTGCTCACGCTGTGGAGCGTGGTCCCGACGAGAACGACGTCCGGGCGTGTGGACCGGTTTACGCGGTGCCGCCGACCGCGGTCACATGCGTCCCATCCGTAACACGAGGGCACTGACGCGCGTGCCGCGCCCGCCCGGCCGGGGTCAGCGGGCCTGGACCGCGATGACCGACTTGACCAGACCACCGAGCCGCTCGAACCGGATCTGGGAGGAGGGGAAGTAGTGCCGCATCTCGGTGATGCTGAGCAGCTCGACCTCCATCACGATGTTGCGCGCCGCCTCGCGGTCGGAGGTGGGGGTGTGCACCAGCGGCCAGCGGCGCAGCAGGGACGTGCGCACGGCGATGGGGAGGTACTGGAAGCCGGGGAACAGGAAGTGCGGCTCCACGGGGAAGTAGCGGTAGGGCGTCTGCACCCAGTGGCGTCCGGCGAGGCGGTGCACGGAGTCGGCGAACATCTGGCGGCGGAGGTGCCCGCCGACGTGCTCGATGACGGCGTTGGAGAACACCAGGTCGTACTTGGTGTCCAGGACGGCGGCCGGCAGCTCGCAGGCGTCGGCCACGTCGGCCCTCAGCCAGCCGGGAAGCTCCGCCGGGGGCTTCTCGAGGTTCACGACGTGCACGTGGGCCGGACGCACCGGCGCGCGCAGCCAGGCGCTGGCCGTGCCACCGAGGTCGATGACCGACATTTCCGACAGGTCGGGGAAGCTCTGCGCGAACCAGTTCCATCGACGGGCCCGCGCCTTGGCGCCGAGCGAGTCGGGGGCGTCGACGAAACGGCTGCGCAGCGCGTTCAGACGGCTCATGGTCTCTCCTTGGCGAGGAGTGCGATGGGGGGTGTGGAGCTGGCTGCCATTGGCTCCGCTGGTTGGGCACGTTCCAACGGAACCGCCCAACTATCGCACGACCCGGTCCGGACGCAGCACGCGCCGCCGTCATTCGATAGCGCACTGAGATCGGAGCTGTCACGCTTGGCCTCGTGGAACGATTGAAGATCGAAGACACCTACCTGCTGACCCCCGCCGTCCACGAGGACGACAGAGGGGCCTTCCTCGAGTGGTACCGCGCGGACCGGCTGTCGGACCTCGCCGGCCATGACCTGAGGCTGGCGCAGGCCAACTGCTCGGTCTCCCGGCGCGGCGTGCTGCGCGGCGTGCACTTCGCGGACGTGCCGCCGGGGCAGGCCAAGTACGTCACGTGCGTCAGCGGCAGCGTCCTGGACGTGACCGTGGACATCCGGGTCGGCTCGCCCACCTTCGGCATGTGGCAGGCCGTGGAGCTCGACGACCGCACCCGGCGCGGCGTCTACATCGGCGAGGGGGTGGGGCACGCCTTCATGGCGCTGAGCGACCGGGCGACCGTCGTCTACATGTGCTCCGAGCCCTACAACCCCGCCGGGGAGCACGGCCTGCACCCGCTGGACCCCGACCTCGGCATCGAGTGGCCCGCCGATGTCGAGCCGCTGCTGTCGCCCAAGGACGCCGCCGCGCCCACGCTGGCCGAGGCGCGCGACAAGGGGATGCTGCCGCTGTACGAGGACTGCCTCGCGCACTACGCCGGCCTGCGGGCGGCCCGCGGGGCCGGAGCCGGAGTGGCGCACACGCAGTGATCATGAGGTGACGGGCGGTTTTGGGTGTGATGAATCCGGCGATTGTGGCATCGAAATCCCGGTTCTCATGCTGATTTAGCGCTATTGCCGGGATAAAAGGCGGGATCTGGTTGTCTCGTCGTTTCCCAACCGCAACAATGGCCTCGACTTGAACATGATCGGAGTCCGGCGTCCGCGAGCGCCGGAGGTGGAGGCTCGGGCCAGTGAGCGATTCCCGGCACGCGGACGGACGGCGCCCCCGGCGCCGCGCGGCGTCCGCCGAGACGAGATCGACCGGGTCACGCCGTTTCCCCGTCACGGGATGGGTGACCCTGCTGGCCGGGGCGGCGGTGCTCGGGGCCACCGTGACCGTGGTGGTCGTCAACCGTGAGACCACCGCGCCGCCGGTCGCCGCCGCCCCCGTCGCGGCGGAGGTGACGCTGGAGACCAGCCTGTGGAAGTCGCGCAAGGTGAAGGCCGCCGTCCAGGACGAGCACACCCCGCTCGAACTCGGCACCCGCTTCAAGGCCGCCCGCGACGGCGAGGTCGCCGGCATGCGGTTCTACAAGCCGGCCGCCGAGCGCGGCACGCACCGCGGCAGCCTGTGGAGCTCCGACAGGAAGCTGCTGGCCAAGGTGAGCTTCACCGGCGAGACCAAGAGCGGCTGGCAGCAGGCGATGTTCGACCGGCCCGTGCCGATCGTCGCGGGCCGCGTCTACACGGTGTCGTACCACACGACCAACGGCGGGTACGTCGCCTCGCCCGGCGTGTTCGACGAGCCGGTCGTCTCGGGGCCGCTGACCGCGCAGGCCGGGGTGTTCGCCCCCTCGGCCAAGGCGGCCTTCCCCTCGCGCGTGCACCACAGGCGGGTGAGCTACTGGGTCGACGTCATCTTCCGGCACCGGGAGCGCCACTACCCGCGGCCCTCCGACTCCCCGGCGCCGGGCGACCCGAGCGTCTCGCCGACCTCCTCGCCCGAGGGCTCGGCGAGCCCGACCGTCAGCGAGGGGCCGACCGGCGGGGTCACCACCACTCCCACGGCCGAGGGGTCCCCGAGCCCCTCGTCGAGTCCGACGCGCAGCCACACCTCCGACGCCTCGGAGTCGCCGACCGCGAGCGGCACGCCGAAGCCGTCCGGCAGCCCGACGCCCAAGGCCTCCGCGAGCGCCACCCCGAGGCCGTCGCTGAGCCCGGACCCGACCAGGCAGCCCACCAGAGAGCCGTCCGCGACCCCCAAGCCGACCCAGACCACCACCCCGCCGCCCGCCGGCGGCTTCCCCGGGGCCGGTGACACCGGCGTGCCGTCCGGCGTGAGCCTCAAGGACAGCAAGTCGATCACGGTTACCAAGGACGGCACGGTGATCGACGGCATGGAGGTCAAGGGCGAGATCAACGTCGAGGCCGACGACGTGACGATCCGCAACACCCGGGTCGCCGCGGCGCCCGGCGACTGGGGCATCATCCAGCGCAGCGGGCACAGCGGGCTCACCGTCGAGGACACCGAGGTGTTCGGCGACGGCAAGCAGCGCACCCAGTTCGGCATCCTCAACCAGGGCGGCGACCTGACCGTGCGCCGAGTGGACATCCACACCATCAGCAACGGCATCCTGACCGAGCAGGGCCTGATCGAGGACTCCTACATCCACGATCCGAAGTACTACTCCGGCGACCACACCGACATGATCATGTGCACCAGCGGGCCGCCGTCCGGGGCCAAGCTGGTGATCCGCGGCAACACGGTGGTCAACACGCTGGAGCAGACCGGCGCGGTCGCGCTCTTCCAGGACTTCGGCGTAGTCCGCAACGTGACCGTCGAGGGCAACTTCCTGGCCGGCGGCGGCTACACCGTCTACGGCGGCGCCGGCAGCAAGGGCACCTCGTCCAACATCAAGGTCGTCGGCAACGTCTTCAGCAAGGACGTGTGGGCCAAGGGCGGCTACAACGGCCCGGTGGCCTACTGGGACAAGGGCGGCGCCGGCAACGAGTGGAAGAACAACGTCTGGGAGGACGGAAAGACCGTCCCCGAGGGCGGCTGACCCGGGCCCCGGGCCCGTCTCCGGCGAGACGGGCCCGTCCCGCGTAAGGCGATCCCGCGTAAGGCGATCCCGCGTAAGGCGATCCCGCACAAGGCGCCCGTCCCGCATAAGGCGCCGTCCCGCGTAAGACGGTCCCTGTAAGGCGGCCCGTCCCATGAACGCCGGAGGCCCTCCACGCGAGGGCGTGGAGGGCCTCCTTGGTCATGCTCGGGGTCATGCGCCCCTGGTCAGCCGACGCGCCAGGTGTCGCCGCCGCGCAGCAGGTCGCTCAGCCGGCCGGCGCCCTGGTCGGAGACGGCCTCGTGAAGCTGCCTGCTCATGAGCGTGTCGTACGCCGGGCGGTCGACCGAGCGGAAGATGCCGATCGGCACGTGCTCGAACGCCGGCTCGTCCAGCCGGGACAGCGCGAAGGCGACGGAGGGGTCGGGGTCGTGCGCGTCGTGCACCACGATCTCGTCCTCGGGCACGCCGGCCCGGTCGACGACCGCGAGGCGCCCGTCCGGGCCGCGGCGCACGGCCTTGGAGCCCGAGACGATCGGCTGCCCGTGCTCCAGGCGCAGCGTGATGTCGTCGCGCACCTCGGGGTCCTTGAGCGCCTCGAACGCGTTGTCGTTGAAGATGTTGCAGTTCTGGTAGATCTCGACCAGGCTCGTGCCGCGGTGCGCCGCCGCCTCGCGCAGCACCGATGTGAGGTGCTTGCGGTCGGAGTCCAGGGTGCGCGCCACGAAGCTGGCCTCCGCGCCGAGGGCGAGCGAGATCGGGTTGAACGGCTTGTCCAGCGAACCCATCGGGGTCGACTTGGTGATCTTGCCGACCTCGGAGGTCGGCGAGTACTGCCCCTTGGTCAACCCGTAGATGCGGTTGTTGAACAGCAGGATGTTCAGGTTGACGTTGCGGCGCAACGCGTGGATCAGGTGGTTGCCGCCGATCGACAGCGCGTCGCCGTCCCCGGTGATCACCCAGACCGACAGGTCGGGGCGGGAGGCGGCCAGACCGGTCGCGATCGCCGGCGCCCGGCCGTGGATCGAGTGGAACCCGTAGGTGTTCAGGTAGTACGGGAAGCGGGAGGAGCAGCCGATGCCCGAGACGAACACGATGTTCTCGCGCTTGAGCCCGAGTTCGGGCAGGAAGCCCTGGACGGCCGAGAGGATGGCGTAGTCACCGCAGCCCGGGCACCAGCGCACCTCCTGGTCGCTCTTGAAGTCCTTCAGGGTCTGCTTCTCGGTGGCCCGGGGGATGAGGGTGAGCCCGGTGCCACGGCCGATCGGGTCCGCGGTGTGCCCGTTCGTCGCGATGTCACTCACTGTCGATCACGTCCTGGATCACTCCGGCCAGCTCCTCGGCCTTGAAGGGAAGACCGCGCACGCGGTTGTAACTGATGATGTCGACCAGGAACCGCGCCCGCAGCAACAGGGCGAGCTGGCCGAGGTTGATCTCGGGCAGCAGCACCTTGTCGTAGGAGCGCAGCACCTCTCCGGTGTTGGCGGGCAGCGGGTTCAGGTGGCGGAAGTGCGCCTGCGCGATCTTCCCGCCGGACGCGCGAGCCCGCCGCACGGCCGCGGCGATCGGCCCGTAGGTCGAGCCCCAGCCGATGACCAGCACGCGGGCGTCGCCGTCGGGGTCGTCCACCTCGAGCGGCGGGATGTCCTGCGCGATGCCGTCGATCTTGCCCTGGCGCAGCCGGACCATGAGGTCGTGGTTGTGCGGGTCGTAGGAGATGGCGCCGGTGCCGTCGGCCTTCTCGATGCCGCCGATGCGGTGCTCCAGGCCGGGGGTGCCGGGGACGGCCCAGGGACGCGCCAGCGTCTGCGGGTCGCGCTTGAACGGCAGGTAGGTCTCGCCGTCCTCGCCGTTCGGCTCCACGGTGAACTCGACCGACAGGTCGGGCAGCTCGTCCACCTCGGGCAGCCGCCACGGCTCGGAGCCGTTGGCCAGGTAGCCGTCGGAGAGCAGCATGACCGGCGTGCGGTACTTCACGGCGATGCGCGCCGCCTCGACCGCCGCGTCGAAGCAGTCGGACGGGGTGGCGGGCGCCACAATCGGCACCGGCGACTCGCCGTTGCGGCCGTACATCGCCATGAGCAGGTCGGTCTGCTCGGTCTTGGTCGGCATGCCCGTCGAGGGGCCGGCCCGCTGGACGTCCACCACGATCAGTGGCAGCTCGGTGGTGACGGCCAGGCCCACGGTCTCGGCCTTCAGCGCCACGCCCGGGCCGGAGGTCGTCGTGACGCCGAGCGCGCCGCCGAACGCCGCGCCGAGGGCCGCGCCGACGCCCGCGATCTCGTCCTCCGCCTGGAAGGTGCGGATGCCGAACCGCTTGTGCTTGGAGAGCTCGTGCAGGATGTCGGAGGCCGGCGTGATCGGGTACGACCCGAGGAACAGCGGCAGCTTCGCCTGCACCGAGGCCGCGATCAGGCCGTAGGCCAGAGCCTGGTTGCCCGAGATGTTGCGGTACAGGCCCGGGGCCAGCGTGGCCGGCTTGATCTCGTAGGACACCGAGAACGACTCGGTGGTCTCGCCGAAGTTCCACCCCGCCTGGAAGGCCGCGATGTTGGCCTTGGCGATGTCGGGCTTCTTGGCGAACTTGCGCTCCAGGAACTTGATCGTCCCCTCGGTGGGCCGGTGGTACAGCCACGACAGCAGGCCGAGGGCGAACATGTTCTTGGCCCGCTCGGCGTCCTTCTTTGAGATGTCGAAGCCCTCGAGCGCCTTGACGGTCAGCGAGGTCAGCGGGACGGAGTGCACGCGCCACTCGCCGAGCGAGCCGTTGTCCACCGGGCTCTCGGTGTAGCCGACCTTCTGCAGGTTGCGCTTGGTGAACTCGTCGGTGTTGACGATGAGGTCGGCGCCGCGGGGCAGGTCGCCGATGTTGGCCTTGAGCGCCGCGGGGTTCATGGCGACCAGGACGTTGGGGGCGTCGCCGGGCGTCAGGATGTCGTGGTCGGCGAAGTGGAGCTGGAAGCTCGACACGCCGGGGAGGGTGCCTGCGGGGGCGCGGATCTCGGCGGGGAAGTTGGGCAGGGTGGAAAGGTCGTTCCCGAACTGCGCGGTCTCCGCCGTGAAACGATCACCGGTCAGCTGCATGCCGTCGCCGGAGTCGCCCGCGAAGCGAATGATCACGCGGTCGAGTTGCTGAACCTGCTTGGTCACAGCTCGGTCCTCCTCGACGCGCCTGGGCGCCGTCGCTCGTGGCACGTATTCATTTCCATGCTAGATCCCTTGGGGCTGCGCGGGCTTCTTTACGCATGCGCGTCGATCAGGGGTGTGACCGTGATCCCCTGGTGACGGCATCGATCTTTCGGGCGTGCCGGAGCAGGTCTGACATCGGGGGCGATGGCAGGCGCCCGGCACCGTGGGCCGGGTGGCTCAGATCGACACGGGGGCGGTGACCACCGCGGGGGGCGTGGTCACGACCGGAGGCGGTTCCTCGTACACAGCCCCGCGGCAAGCCTGCAAAGATCAACGTGCAAGCGGGAGTAGAGCACGTATCCGGTCACGCTCACCAACTATATGTCCCTTCACCCGATGACTCCGAGTGCCTCGCCTCATGGAGTGATTCCAGAGGCGGCGCCGTCGGTGTCCGGGACGGTCGCGGGGGGCTCCTGGCGCCGCGTTCGCGCACGTCGCGGCGGTGGGTCCGTGCCGGCGTACACCTGCCCCGGTCCCATATGGCGCGAGCCGTACAGCTCGGGTACGGTCACGAAGGCGTACCCCTTCTTCGCCAGCCCCGTCAGCACCAGCGGCAGCGCCCGTGCGGTGGCCGCGCCGGCCTCGTGCATGAGGATGATCGAACCGGGCCTGGCGCCGTCGACCGCCCGCCGTGCGACGGCCCGCGGGTCGGGGTCCCTGGCGTCGGCGGTGTCCACGCTCCATCCGACGATCGAAAGGTTCAGCGCGCGCGCCGCGGCGGCCACCTTGGCGTCGGTGTCGCCGTACGGCGCCCGCATCAGCCGGGGCGCGCGGCCGGTGGCGATGCCGGCGGCGATCTGCGTGCGGTCCAGTTCGTCGGAGATCCGGTGGACGTCCATCGTGGTCAGGTCGCGGTGCGTCCAGGAATGGTTGGCGATCAGGTCCCCGGCGGCGGCGATCCGGCGCAGCAGGTCGGGCCGCGCCTCGGCGTTGGGGCCCAGGGCGAAGAAGGTGGCGCGCGCGCCGTAGCGGGCCAGGATGGACAGCAGCGGGCCGGTCCGCGGGCCGGGGCCGTCGTCGAAGGTCAGCGCCACGCACTTGGTGACCGAGCAGTCGGACCCGCCACCGGCGCCGCTG
Organism: Sphaerisporangium sp. NPDC004334; assembly: GCF_053602655.1. Lineage (NCBI taxonomy): Bacteria > Bacillati > Actinomycetota > Actinomycetes > Streptosporangiales > Streptosporangiaceae > Sphaerisporangium > Sphaerisporangium sp. NPDC004334. Next base: position 131,389 of record NZ_JBSGDZ010000004.1, on the reverse strand, counting down.
GCGCCGCCTCCGCCACCGTTGCCGCCGTCGTCGTCCCCGGGGGAGGGCGAGAACTCCGGCGGGGGTGAGGCGGCCAGGGTCGGCGGCGTGGCCGAGTCCACCGCCTTCATGACGCGGCGCCCGAGGTCCGAGAGCAGGGCGGCGGCCTCGTGCCCGGGCACGGCGACCGCGATGCGCCCCATCCGCGCCGGGGCCACCCGGCCGTCGTCGAACTCGGCCACCAGGTCGCCGTGCGGGTTGAAGTTGAGCGAGTCGAACAGCGTGCGGTCGGGCCGGACCGCGCCCGCGGTGATCCCCGGGCCGAACGTGCCGAGGCGGGCGCGGACGACCGTGGCGAGCGTGTCCATCGCCTTGGCGTCCTTGACCAGGTCGGCCGAGTCGTGGACGCGTCCGTCCGCGCCGTCGTACCAGTAGGTGGCCAGCGAGGTGCGCCAGGTCCCGCCGGTGAAGGTCCCGGTGCGCAGGCGCACGCCGAACACCCCGCCGGAGGCCGCCGTCACCTGCCAGCCGATGTTGAGCTCGGACGGCCCGGCCGCGCCCCGGCGGGCGCCGGGGCGCGCGGCGAACCGGCGGACGGCCGCCGCGGTCACCTGCCGGAGCCGCTCGCCGAGGGCGGGGGCCGAGGCCGGCGCGGGGTACCCGGCGAAGACGCGGCGGCCCGCCGAGTCGTCGGAGGTGGTGTGGACGGCCAGTCCGGGGATGGAGGCGGGATCGACGAAGTTGATCGTCGTGGGCTGCGCGGGCAGGGTGGCGGGCAGGTCGGGGGAGGAGAGGGGCATGGCCATCCCGCATCCGGCGGTGATCGCGATGACGGCCGCGACACCTCCGGCAAGGGGCAAACGGGACATGACTGCCACACTAGGCACCCTTAGATACCCATTTACTGGGATTTTAGGTGATGAGAGACTGGGTTTTGACCGCGACGGGTAGTGGACGGGTGACGGATAGCTATTTCCTGTCCGGTGCTGGAGGTCTCGCGACGTCAGGCCGTGGGCGAGCGCTCTGCGGGCGGGCGATGGAGGCGAAGGAGGAGGCGGAGTGGGCGGATATTTCGGCTCTTATGCCGTTGTGGCGCTGCTGATGGCGATCGGCGTCGCCGTGTTCGCCGGCGGCCTTCTGGTCAACCGGCTGCTGCGGCCCGACCGTCCCACGCCCGACAAGCTCACGACCTACGAATGCGGCGTGGACCCCGTGGGCGAGGGCTGGGCGCAGTCACAGGTCCGGTACTACGTCTTCACCTACCTCTACGTCGTGTTCGCGGTGGACGCCGTCTTCCTGTTCCCGTGGGCGACCGTCTTCGCCGCACCCGGGTTCGGCATGGCCACGCTGGTCGAGATGTTCGTCTTCCTGGCCTTCATCGGCATCGGCATCCTGTACGCCTGGCGCAAGCGCGTGCTCGCCTGGACCTGACGGGCCGCGCCCTCGCCCGCGCGGCGGGACGCTCCCGTCCGCAGGTGGGGGGCACTCGCACGGAGGTGCCGGAAAGGAGACAATGCCCTCATGGCAGCCAGCGATCTCCCGATGCCGACCGTCGGGCCGGTGTCCCGGCTCGCCCCGAAACCGATGCGCTTCATCCTCAACTGGGGCAGGCGCTACTCACTGTGGGTGTTCAACTTCGGGCTGGCCTGCTGCGCGATCGAGTTCATCGCCACCTCGATGAGCCGCCACGACTTCATCAGGTTCGGCGTGATCCCTTTCGCCAACGGGCCCAGGCAGGCCGACCTCATGATCGTCTCGGGCACCGTCTCGGACAAGATGGCCCCGGCCGTCAGGCGTCTCTACGAGCAGATGCCCGACCCCAAGTACGTGATCTCCTTCGGCGCCTGCTCCAACTCCGGCGGCCCCTACTGGGACTCCTACTGCGTGACCAAGGGCGTCGACCAGATCATCCCGGTCGACGTCTACGTCCCCGGCTGCCCGCCCCGCCCGGAGGCCCTGCTGCACGGCATCATGCGCCTCCAGGAGAAGATCGCCGGCGAGTCCCTCGGCGACCGCTACGCCGCCGCCCCCGAGCAGGGCGGCACGGCGTGAGGGCGGCCATCGAGGAGCGCTACGGCGACCGCGCCGAGCTCTCCGACGCCTTCGGGCAGCTCACCGTGGACGTCGCCCCCGGCGACTGGGTCGACCTGCTCACCTTCGCCCGCGACGGCCTCGGGTGCGCGTTCTTCGACTGGCTGACCGGCGTGGAGGAACCGCCTGACGCCTTCTCGGTCGTCGCCCACCTGTTCGACCCCGTCGAGCACGTCCACCTGCTGGCCAGGACCCGCGTGCCGCGCGCCGACCCGCGGCTGCCCAGCGCCACGGGCGTGTACCGGGGCGCCGACTGGCACGAGCGCGAGACCTTCGAGATGTTCGGGGTGGTCTTCGAGGGACACCCCAACCTGGTGCCGCTGCTGCTGCCCGACGGCTTCGAGGGGCACCCGCTCCGCAAGGACTTCATCCTCGCCGCCCGCGTCGCCAAGCCGTGGCCGGGCGCCAAGGAGCCCGGCGAGTCCGGCGCGGGCTCGCCGAGCCGCCGCAAGACCCTGCCGCCCGGCGTCCCCGCCGACTGGGGGCCGAACGCCTCCGCGCCCCCGCCGGTGCGGGGCCCGCGCGCCGTCCGCGAAACGCCGCCCCGGCGGCCCCCGGCGGGGCCTGAGCGCACTGAACGGCCCGGGCCCGAAGCGGGCCCGGCCGCCGGCTCGCAGGGACGGGAGGACGGCGATGGCTGAGGTGCTGGACGTCGCGCTGCGCCTCGCGGTGATCGTCATCGCCTTCCTGACGCTGCCGCTGATCGTCGGCCAGACCGAGCACAAGGCCATGGCCCACATGCAGTCGCGCCTCGGCCCCATGTACGCGGGCGGCTTCCACGGCTGGGCGCAGCTCATCGCCGACGGGGTGAAGTTCGCCCAGAAGGAGGACGTCATCCCGGCGGCGGCCGACCGGTGGGTGTTCTCCATCGCCCCGGCGGTGGCGCTGGTGCCCTACCTGGTGGTGATGGCCGTCATCCCCGTCGGCCCCGGCCTGTTCGGCGCCGACCTGGACGTCGGGGTGTTCTTCGTGCTCGCCGTGATGGGCGTCGGCGTGCTCGGCTCGATCATGGCGGGGTGGTCGTCGGCCAACAAGTACTCCGCGCTCGGCGGCATGCGGGCGGCGGCCCAGCTCATGTCCTACGAGCTGCCGCTGGTGCTCGCGGCCTCCTCGGCGGCGATGGCGGCGGGCACGCTGTCGCTGCCCGGCATCGTGGAGGCGTGGCGCTGGTGGTGGCTGCCGTGGCAGCTCATCGGCGCGGTGGTGTTCTTCGTGGCCGGCCTCGCCGAGCTGCGCAGGCCCCCGTTCGACATGCCGATCGCCGACTCGGAGATCATCATGGGTCCGATGACCGAGTACACCGGCATCCGCTTCGCGTTGTTCCTGCTGTCGGAGTACGTCGGCATCGTGGTGTTGTCGGCGCTGACGGCCGTGCTGTTCCTCGGCGGCTGGCAGGGGCCGCTGCTGCCCGGCCCGGTCTGGACGCTGATCAAGATCTTCGCGCTGGCGTTCGTGGTGATCTGGGTGCGCGTCAGCTTCCCCCGCTTCCGCGCCGACCAGCTCCAGAAGCTCGCCTGGATCGGCCTGGTCCCCCTCGCCCTGGTCCAACTGGCCCTCACCGGTGTCGTGAAGGTCCTGCTGGCGGGCTGAGCGGCCTAGTTCCAACCAGACAGCAGTCCGCCTCACCCGCTCCCTCTGAGCAGGCCCCGCAGCCTGGTGTCGTCAACCGCAGGGTCTGTTCTCCGGCGTCCACGGCTTGGCGCGCCTACCGCCAAGGTTTACCCCCGACTCCAACCCGTGGTTGGACGACCCGGTCACTCGGCGTCCGTAGCGTCTGGCGGTAAGAGCGGCCGAAGGCGCGCTGGACGAGAGGAACGACGAGCCGATATGAGGATGCGTGGAGCCACAGGAGTAGCGGCCTTTGTCATCGCCGCCGTCATCGCGCTGATCAGCGCGCCGCCGACGTACGCGGATCCAGAACCGGTGGCCACTCCGACGTCGGAGCAGACCGCCCTGCCGACCCCGACCCCGGAGAACGACCCGGCCGTCTCGGTGCAGGCGGTCGGGTGCAACAACTCCAGTTGTACCGGCAAGGACCCGCAGGCCCAGGGATGTGGCGCCGATGCCTGGAACACCAGGACGCGCTACGACACCGTCGGCGGAGCCATCACCCTTGAACTTCGGTACTCACCCGCGTGCAACGCCCAGTGGACGCGTATAACGGTCGACACCTACAGCGGAATCTACCGCCGGGCCTACATCCGGGAGTACGACGGAGACTACAACTACCTGCGCGGGTACTCGAAGGACATCGGCAACGGCGCCAGCGGCACCTTCAGCGGCTACACCAAGATGATCGGCTTCAACGGGTATCGCTACGTCCGGGCCTGCTGGCGGAACATCTACGGGATCGGCGGCGATCCCTGGGGACCGACCTACTGCACGTCCTACGCCTGATCGCGAGTGCCCGGTGCCCGGCGCGCGCCGGGCACCGGGCCTGATCCCCACGCCTCCGGCGCACCGCGCGGAGGGCGGCCCTACCCCTGGAGGCTCCGATGCGGCGTGGGATCTCGCGTGCGCTTCGCGTACTGGTCGTGACCACCCTGTTGCTGACTCCGCCTCCCGCGCGGGCCGCGTCGCCCGGGCCGGAGGCGCAGGACGTGACGCCCGGACCCGGCGTGCCGGCCGAGCCCGTCCCAAGCGCCGTCGAGGACTCCCAGCGTGATCGGCTCCTCGGCCGGCAGTGGCGGACGTCCGAGGACCGGGCGTGGACCACGATCGGCGACGCCGACGGCTTCCACGTGCTGGTCGCCGAGGAGCGGGCGGGGTACGCGTGGCGGACGGTCACGACCCTGTCGGAGCCGGGATTCGACGCCGACCAGTGGATCGGCAACGCCTGCCTGACCCGGTCGGGCCGTCGCCTGGTCATCGTCTACGCGCCCCGGACCTTCACCAACAGGGACGACCTGTTCAACCGGGGCGGATTCACCGCCGTGGTGGACCTCACGGACGGCGGGGTGCGCAAGGTTCCCGTGCAGTCCTCGATCGCGTATCACAACCCCGGCTGCGGCGACGGCGAGAGCGCGGTGCTCAGCCAGGGCGGTGGGGAGCGCATGGCCAGGACGCGGCTGATCCGGGTGGACGCCACCACGGCCATGCCGGGCAGGCCGCTTGAGGTGAGCGGTCAGCTCACCTCCGCCGTGCCGGTGGGCGAGGCCATCGTCGCCGCCGACGGCCTCCGCCTGGTGAGGCTGGACGCGGCAGGGCACCGTACCGAACTTGCCTCAGCCACGTCCGTGCCCTCGCATCTGGCGGTGGACGCCGAGGAGGGCGTCGTCTACCTGGACCACACGCCGGCCGGGGCGCGGGTGCGCAGGCTCTCCTCGGCCGCCTCCGGCTCCCCGGTGGTCACCCTCGGCCAGGGGCCGCTGACCGAGATCGGCATCGAGAGCGCGGCGGGACGTGTCTACCTGACCGGAGATCTCACCACCGAGCGGGCGCTGCCGACGACGGTCACCCGGCTCGGCGTGCCCAAGGGGACCGGGGTGTCCTCGGCCGGCCACGCGGCGGTGACGCAGGTGATCCACGACAGGCGGCCCGACCCCCGGGCCCCGGCCGGAGATCCGGCCGCCGCCCGGCACGTGCGGATCGACATGATCGCCACCGGGACCGGGAGCAGACTGGCCCTCGGCACCGAGCCCGACACGGCGTCCGTCGCCGGCCGCGCGGCCCACCCCGCCCTCGCTCTGAAGGCGAAGGCATCCCGGAACCCGGCGGCCCGGGCCGCCGACCCGACCGACCCGGTCGAGCAGGAACGCACCTGCTCGGTCGCCCGTAACGACCCCCGCAACCAGGCCACCCAGCCCAAACCGCGGCAGGTCGAATGGGCGGCCGACCAGGCCGTGCGCGGCGCGCTGACCGTACGGCGCCCAGCCGGCTGGAAGGGGCTGGCCATGCCGGAGTACAGCCCGCAGGGATTGTTCCCGCGCACCACCCTGTCGGGCGCGCCGAACAGCGACATCCCGGCCCAAGTTGTGCTCGGCATCCTGGCGCAGGAGTCGAACCTGTGGCAGGCCTCGCGGGTCGCGCTGCCCGGGGTGACGGCCAACCCTCTGATCGGCAACTACTACGGCTTGACCTACACCTCCGACGGTGAGATCACGGCGTGGGACATCGACTGGGCGAAGGCGGACTGCGGCTACGGGGTCACCCAGATGACCGACGGCATGCGCCTGGCCGGCCGCACCCTTCCGGGCGAGACGGCGCTGCCCTACCAGACCCAGCGGGCGATCGCCCTGGACTTCGCCGCCAACGTCGCCGCGGGCGTGCAACTGCTCGGCCGCAAGTGGAACGAGACGCGTCAGGGCGGTCTGGTCATCAACAACGGCGACAGCCGCAAGCTGGAGAACTGGTTTTACGCCATCTGGGCCTACAACTCGGGCTACTACCCTGAGTCGAACAAGTTCGGTGTGGACAAGTTCGGGCAGCCGAACAACGGCGCGTGGGGGGTCGGCTGGGCTAACAACCCGCTCAACCCCCAGTACGACGTCACTCGCCGGCCGTTCATGGAGTACACCTACGCCGACGCGGCCGAACCGCAGAACTGGCCCTACCCGGAGAAGGTGCTGGGATTCGCCGGTCACCCGCTGGAGTCGGTCGAGTCGCCCGGCACCCTCGTATACGGCTTCCGGGCCGCGTGGTGGGCTGGTGACAGCATCACCTCCGTGCAGAACCGGCGAGAGGTCAAACCGCCGGTGTACCAGTTCTGCGACGCCACCAACGAGTGCGATCCCGCCGCGGGGAGGGCCGCGTGCGGTCGCACCGACTCCAAGTGCTGGTACCACCAGCCGAGCACGTGGAAGCGAGACTGCGACGCGACGTGTGGCAACGAGCTGCTGCGGTTCGACCCGGGCTACGCCTACCAGGAGGACGGCGACTCTTATCCGCCGAACTGCACCAGGAACTGGCTGCCGCTCAACGCCCTGGTGGTCGACGACCTGCCCGCGTCGATCCCGCCGGCCCGGGCGGGGTGCGTCCATCCCGGTTCATCGGGCTCCTTCGCCCTGTCGTTCGCCGGCGACGGTAACGGCCATTATCCCGCCAAGATCGACCTGCACCAGCTCGGCGCGGGTTACGCCGGCCACTTCTACTTCGGGCACACCAGGACGAGCGGCGCCAACGGCGGCACCTTGAAGGTGACCGGCACCTGGACGCTGGACCGGCCGCTCAGCGGATGGATGCGGGTGCTGGTGCACCTGCCGGACCACGGCGCGCAAACCCAGCAGGCACGCTACGCGATCGACACGGGAAACGGCTTCGCCCCCGACTCTGCCACACGCTCCGCCGCCGGCAAGCCGATCCGCTACCTGTCGCAGGCGCGGCTGGCCAACACGTGGGTGTCACTCGGCGTCCATCCGGTCAGCGGCACGCCACGGGTACGGCTCAGTAGCGTCACCATGGACGGCTACGGGGAGGAGGACGTCGCCTTCGACGCGGTGGCCTTCCAGCCCCTGCCCGGCGAACCGCGCGACCAGGTCGCGGTGCTCGGCGACTCCTACTCCTCAGGGGAGGGCGCCGGCGACTACTACGCGGAGAGCGACGCCGAACACGGGAAGACCCGCTGGAACGCCTGCCGCCGCAGCGCGAACGCCTGGGGCCGCAAACTGGTGCTGCCCGGCACCTCTGCTCCGCTCGGCCAGCTGTCGGACGGCTGGAGCACCGGCGTGGAGCTGGGGTTCGTCGCCTGCTCAGGCGCCACGACCTCCGGCGTCCGCTCTGACACCTCGAGCGCCTGGCCCCGGGGCGACGGGCAGTTTCGCGAGGTCTCCCAGGTCGACTCGGGAGTGCTGACCCCGTACACCACGCTGGTCATGCTCACCATCGGCGGCAACGACGGCGACGGGTTCTCCGACGCCATCGAGCTATGCGTCTCCAAGCTCGACTGCCGGGCCGAGAACATCGACGGGGTCGCGTTCGGCCAGTACTTCGGGACCCTGATCGACGCCAGCATGCCGGATCTGGTGAACACCGTGAAGGAGATCCGGGATCGGGCTCCCACCGCCCAGATCGTGCTCGTCGGGTATCCGTACCTGTTCGGCACGGCGGACACGTGCCCGCTGTTCAGCCTCGGTGAACGCGTGGCCCTGAGGTACCTGGTCGACTACCTGAATTCCCGCGCGAACCATGAGGTGCTGAACATAGCGGGCGTCGATCGTGTCTCCTACGCCGCCGCCATCGAGGGGTTCGGCGACCACGGCACGTGCGGCAACGGCGAGGAATGGATCAACAACGCCGTCATCGCTCCCAAGGGCGACGGCGACTACCACCCCGGCGATCTCGAACACAGCCCCTGCTGGCTCTGGCTGAGCGTCGGTGTGTGCGCCAGCCGGGAGTCCTTCCACCCCAAAGGCTTGGGCACCGACGCCTACGCCCGATTGATCCGCGACCACCTTGACTGACGGTCAGGCGGCGCGGCTCCGCAGGGTTCCCATGCCCGGCCGGTGCGCGGCGGTTGAGGCCTGGCCGATGGTGAGGTGGTCTGAGGGGACGCCGCTCGGAGAGGATGTTCAGGGCGCGTCGCCGACAACGCCAAGCCCGCGCCCGCCGCAGCCACTACTGGCGACGCTGGTTCCAGCATCACGAAATCAGGCTGTGGTACTCAGCGGCCGAAGACGGTGCCGCCGTTGATGTGCAGGATCTGGCCGGTGACGTATCCGGCCTCCGGAGAGGCGAGGTACCTGATGGCGGCCGCCACCTCGGCGGGCGTGCCCGGCTTGCCGACCAGGGTCTGGTCGACGCGCGACCGGACGAACTCCGGGGTCGCGCGGTCGCCGAAGAACTCGGTGTCGGCGACGTACCCGGGGGCGACCGCGTTCACGGTGATCCCCTCGGCCCCGAGGCGCTGCGCCAGCTCGTAGGTGTAGGCGTGCAGGGACGCCTTGGCGCCGCCGTAGGACCCCGGGCCGCGGAGGGCGGCGATCGAGGACAGGTGGACGACGCGTCCGCCCGGCCGCCGCAGGTACGGCAGCAGGCCCTCGGTGAGCAGGACGGCCGTCAGCACGTTGGCCTCGAAGTTGCGGCGGTAGCCCTCGGCGATGCCGGCCAGCGTGCCGTCGTCGGAGGCGGCGACGTTCCCGCCCGCGTTGGTGACCACCACGTCGACCGGGCCCTGCATGGCGATCGCCTCGGCGGCCTCCTGCGCCTGCGCCGGATCGGACAGGTCGGTGGCCCGCCAGCTCACCAGGTCGGCGTCGTAGGCGGTGTTCAGCCTGGCCGCCGCCTCCCTCAGCACCTCGCCGCGCCGGCCCAGGATGACCACCTGGGCTCCCTCCGCGGCGAAGGCGTCCGCCGTGGCCAGGCCGATGCCGGTGCCTCCTCCGGAGACCACCACACGTCGCTGTTCCATCTCGTCCCTCTTTTGGTGGCGTTTGTGGCACTACTAGATCATTCATTCCGCTCCGCGCCGTTCCGGGAGCCGCCGCCTCAGTAGTCCTTGAGGGAGATGGCGTTCGCGGCCTTGTGGATCGGCTCCAGGATCTTAGCGATGACGCGGTCCTTGCCCGGCATGTACGGCATGATGCGCAGCATCGTCATCTGGAAGCGGATCAGCCCCCTGCTGCCGAGCACCATGTGCTTGACGTTCTGCGGCCCGAGCTTCTGGTTCTCCTCCACGAAGTGCCGCATCTCCTTCTCGTAGAGGTCGAACGCGGCCCCGTGGTCGCCGCCCGCGGCGGCCAGCTCGCCCGCTAGGACGTACGCGCCGACGAGGGCGAGGCTGGTGCCCTGGCCGGAGGCCGGGGAGGCGCAGTATCCGGCGTCGCCGAGCAGCACCACGCGGCCCTTCGACCAGCGGTCCATGCGCACCTGGCTCACCGAGTCGAAGTAGAAGTCCGGCGCGGAGCTCATCGCCGCGAGCAGCCGGGGCACCTCCCAGGTGTCGGTGGCGTAGGCGGCGGCCAGGAGGCTCTGCTGGCGCTCGCGGTCGCGGCGGTCGTAGTCGAGCGGGCCGGAGGCGAACAGGAACATGGCCTTGGCGCCGGTGTCCTTGGCGGTGCTGTACATCAGCGCGGTGCGGCCGGGGGAGACGTAGGTGACCTCTTCGCGGTCGAGGCCGAGGTGGTTGCCGACGCTGAAGATCGAGACGTGGTAGCCCAGGTCGTGGACGTAGTCCTCCTCGGGGCCGAAGACCAGGCGGCGGGTGACCGAGCGCAGGCCGTCGGCGCCCACCACCAGGTCGAACTCGCGGGTCTCACCGCTGTCGAAGGTGACGCGCACCCCGCCCGCGGTGTCGGCGACGGCGGCGATCGAGCTGTCGAACAGGTACTCGACGTCGTCCTTGGTCAGGTCGTACAGGATGCGGTTGAGGTCGCCGCGCAGGATCTCGGCGTCCTCGCCGGTCCGGCCGCCGAAGTCGTCGCCCTCCATGCTCGCCACCCGCCGCCCCGCGGCGTTCACGAACGACCCCTGCCGGACGTCGGTGCGCTCGCGGCGGATCTGGTCGAGCACGCCCATGCGCCGGACGACCTCCACCGCGGCGCCGCGGAGGTCGACCTTGTAGCCGCCGTCCCGCAGTGCGGGGGCGCGCTCGACGACGGTGGGCGCGAAGCCGTGGCGGCGCAGCCAGTAGGCCAGCGCGGTGCCGGCGACGCCCGCGCCGGAGATCAGGACGGTGCGGTTCTTCATGGGGGGCTCCATCGGCTCGGCCGTTCCCGCTCGGCGCGGGCCTCGGCGTTCGTCCGTCGGGCCCTGTGCGGGCCCGGCGTGCTGTTCCGCTCGAACAGTACATCTGTATCAGTCAGATGTGCAATACATATGTACGAGACATATGTATGAGACGCGTGTAGACTCGGTGCCATGGGCAATCGAGAAGACCTGCTGGCGGGCGCCAAGCGCTGCCTGTACGAGAAGGGGTACGCGCGCACGACGGCGCGCGACATCGCCGCGGCTTCGGGAGTGGTGAGCCTCGCGGCGATCGGCTACCACTACGGTTCGAAGGAGGCGCTGCTCAACGCGGCCCTGCTCCAGGCGCTCGAAGAGTGGGGCGAAGATCTCGGCCGCATCCTGTCGGCGCAGGTGGACCCGGCCGCGACCCCGCGGCAGCGGTTCGAGGCGGCCTGGACGGCCGTGGTCAGGTCCTTCGAGGAGAACCGGCCGCTGTGGGCCGTCCAGTTCGAGCTGGTCGCCCACATGGACAAGACCCCGGAGCTGCGCCAGGCGTTCGCCGAGTCCGGGCGGCAGGCGCGCCTCGGCCTGGCGGAGCTGATCGGCGACCTCGGCGTGGGCGCGGACGAGCACACCGCCGAGAAGATCGGCGCGCTCTACCAGGTCATGCTCAGCGGCCTGGCGGCGCAGTGGCTGGTGGACCCGCGGGCGGTCCCGACGGGAAGCGACCTGGTCGAGGTGCTCCAGCTCCTCGCCGGCGGTCTGCACCCCGCCACGGGCACGACCGGCTGAGCCCGTCGTGCCCCGGACACGGGGTGTCGCGCCCGATCAGACGCAGGTCGGCAGAGGGCCGCCGTGGAAGGCGATGGCGTCGCCGAACGCCCGAAGCAGGTCCAGCTCGCCGCCCCCGGCCGCGTCCAGGTAGGCGCGGTGCAGGTTGAGCACCAGGCGCTCGGAGTCCGCCCACCCGGCGAACTCGCCGAGGTCGCACCGCTTGGCCGCCTCCAGCGGCGTCAGCCCGTCCCTGCGCCCGCGGTCGGCGGTGTCCAGCACCAGGCGGTAGTACCGTTCGTGGGCCGCCAGCACCTCCGGCAGCGCCCGCGCGTCCACCAGCGGGCCGTGCCCGGGGACGACATGGTCGGGCCGGAAGGCCGCCATCCAGTCCAGCGACCGCAGCGCCCCCTCGACCGACCCCATGAACACCAGCGGCGTCAGTCCGTGGAAGACCAGGTCCCCGGAGAACAGCACCCGCTCCTCCGGCAGCCAGGCGACCACGTCGCCGGTGGTGTGCGCGGGGTATCCGGGGTGGCGCAGCTCCACCCGGCGCTCGCCGGTGAACACCGTCAGCTCCGAGCGCAGCGTGATGGACGGCAACCGGCGCCTCACGCCGCCCCAGTCGGGCACCGGCGCCCAGATCGGCGGGCACCCGTCGATGATCGGGTCCACCCGCAGCCCTTCGCGCATCGCCTCGTGCCCCACGATGACGGTGGAATCGGGCAGCAGGCTGTTGCCGTAGGCGTGGTCGCCGTGCTGGTGGGTGTTGACGGCGACGCGCACCGGGGCGTCGCCGGTGGCCCCGCGCACGGCGTCCAGCAGGCGGCGGGTACGCCCCTCGGTGGCGCAGGTGTCGATCAGGACGACGCCGTCGTCGCCCGTCACCACTCCGGCGTTGTTCAGCCACCACGTCCCGTCCGGCTGGACCCAGGCCAGCACGCCGGGGACGACCTCGTGCAGGGCGGCGGCGTCGGGCGTCGCATCGACGGGCTGCTGAGAGATGACCCTCACACCTCTTCCGGTAGGCGGAACACGACGAACAGCGCGAACGGCAATCTACCTCCTCCGCCGGCGTCGTCCCTCGGTCGGCCCTCCGCAGGTCACTGCACGATCGCGAGCATCACGTCCGAGGCGCTGGGACGGTTCTCCGGCCGCTTGTCCAGGCAGGTGCCGACCACCCGGGCGAGCGCCTCCGGCAGCGCGGACAGGTCGGGCTGCTTGGTGAAGATGCGGTGGAACACCGCCGCGATGTTGTCCTCGCCGAAGGCCGGGCGGCCGGTCGCGGCGAACACCATCGTGGCGGCCCAGCTGAAGATGTCCGACTCCGGCCCGACGCGCTCGCCCGAGACCTGCTCCGGCGACATGTACGCCGGGGTGCCCAGCACCCCGCTACCGGTGGCGGTGGCGTTGTCCAGCACGCGGGCGATGCCGAAGTCGACCACGCGCGGGCCGTCCGCGCCGATCAGGACGTTGCTCGGCTTGAAGTCGCGGTGCACGATGCCGGCCCGGTGGATCGCGGCGAGCGCGCCTGCCGTCCCCAGCGCCAGGCGCACCAGGCCATCGTGGCCGCGCGGGCCGCGGTCGCGGACCAGTTGCTCGAGCGACGCGCCCTCGACGTACTCGCTGACGATGAACAGCCGCTCGTCGGCGACGTCGGCGTCGATGACCCGGGCCGTCGAGAACGGCGCCACGCGACGGGCCGCCTCCACCTCGCGCAGGAAACGCTGCTGCGCGCCGTTCTCGGCGGCCAGCCGGGCGTGCAGGATCTTGATGGCCACCCGGGTGCCGTCGGGCGTCTCGCCCAGGTACACCGAGCCCTGGCCGCCCTGCCCGAGGCTGCCGATCAGGCGGTAGCGGCCGATGCGGGCGGGCTCACCGGCGGGCAGCGGGCCGGGCGCCTGGGTGGGGATCGTCGAGACGTCCCGCGAGCCGGACGGGCCGGGGGCCGTGACCTGGGCCGCCACGGGCGCGTTCACGGCTGAGGGGGGTACGGAGGGCGGGGTGTCCTGAGGCCGCCCGTCCAGCGGATACCGCCCCTGGTCCTGCGGCGCCAGGTTCTGCGGCGCTCGGTCCTGCGACCCCCGGTCGTGCGTTCCCTGGTTCTGCGGCGCCCGGTCCGCCGGTCCCTGGTGTTGCTGCGTCAGGAAGCGCGTCCGGTCCTGCGGCGGCCGCTGCGGCTGGTCCTGCGGCCGCTGGTGCTGGGACCACGGGTGGGAGTCCTGGCCCGGATGACGCGGGGGGACGGCGCCGGGGTGGTAGGGGGGTTCGGGCCGCCGCTGGGCGTGGGGCCGGCTCTGGGCGTGGTTCTGGCCGGGATGCTGGTGGGGGTTGTGATTCTGCTGCGGGTAGGGCCCGGAGGCGGGGCGCTGCGGGTAGGGCCCCTGCGCGTACGCGGGGTGGTGGTCCCGGCGCGGCGGCGGGTAGGGCGCGGCGGCGGCGACCCTGGGGGCGAACACCGTGGTGCGGATGGCCAGTGAGTGGATGAGCCCGCCGATCCAGTTCGTGAACAGCCCGACGACGATGAGCAGGCCCGCCCAGTCGGGGTAGTTGTCGACGCTGTCATAGGCGACGATGAGCACGAACATCACGAAGAGGCTGAGGAAGTACAGCATCGCCGCCACCGCGATCATCGGGGCGCGCTTGCGGTAGGCCGCGTACCCGATGGTGAAGGGCGTCGCGAATCCGCAGGTGAACACCGGAGCCAGCGCCCATACGAAGCTGATCGCGGTGGTGGTCTGCGCGGGCCTGCCTGGGTGCATATCGCGAAGATTACGGGGATAGACGGGCTTGTGCAGGTTTTTGCCGGTCAGGGCAGGTAGATGGTCATCTCCAGGAGTTCGGCGGTGAGACGGGGCGGCAGGTCGACGGCGATGGACATGTCCTCGGCCGAGATGAACCCGCCGACGTTCGCCCGCACCTCGGCCACGCGCTCGGCGAGTTCGGGCGTCATGCCCGGCAGGCCGGCGATCACGTTCACGGGCGCGTGGTTGACGTCGACCAGCCCGCCGTCGTCGTACTGCCGGGGCAGGTCGGGACGCCCGATGCGCAGCTCACGGGCCAGCGACGGGTCGCGCTCCACCAGCTCGCGGGCCTGCTGGCGCAGTTCGCGGCGGTGCTGGGCGAAGGCCACGGCATGGTCGTTGGGGGTCTCCGTGCGCTCGAAGACCTTCCTGCGAATGACCAGCGAGTGGATCGTGCCGACGAGCCAGCTGCCGGTCGAGCCGATGACCGCGAGGGCCTCCGCGAAGTCGGAGCCGTTGTCCGCCAGCCCGACCACGACGGCGACCATGCCGATGGCGTAGATCGCCGCGGACAGCGCCAGCATCGTGCTGCGCAGCTTCGCCGCCGCGTAAGCCATGGTGAACGGCGTGGCGGCGCCGCAGGTCAGCAGCGGCGCGAGGGCCCACAGGACGCTCGCGGCGCTGTTGCCCGACGGCGCCGGCGGTGGGACGCGGGGCGGGAACGGCGGCTGGTAGGGGTGGCCGTGCGGGCCGGCGGGCCCCGGCGCGCCGTATGGGCCGGGGGGCGCCGGGCGGGAGTAGGGGGCCAGGCCGTGCTGGTCGAGATGAGGCGGAAAGAACGGGTCGGCGGCCGGCCGTGGGTTCGGCGGGGCGTACGGGGGACGTCCTTGCTCGGGCCGGGGACGCTGACCCCGCGCGGGCCCCTGCCCTTGTGCGGGCCCCTGCCTCTGTGGGGGGTCTTGCGCGGGGCGCGGCCGGTCCTGGCCGGGCCACGGCTGGCCCTGCTCCTGGTGCGCCCGTCCCTGCTCCTGGTGCGGCCGTCCCTGCTCCGGCAACGGCCGGGCCGCCTGGCGGGGCCGGGGGGCCGTGGGGCCGTTCGGATCCAGCTGGTGGGGACGTGGCACCGTCGGCCCATTCTGATCACCAGGCTGGGGGGAAGAGCCTCCCGGTGGCCCCGATCCTGGGCCCCCGTGGCCGTTGGTGGGGTGCATACGGCGAACAATACGGCCTTCGGTAGGCTCCCGCATCGGCCACAAGGACCACATGCCCAGGCCGATTAGTCCCCCGAAATCGTGATGATTGTGGAAAACCCGGAGATGGCCGGGGCTCGTGCATTCACGGGGGAGCGTATGTGCGCCATGATGTTGAACCGTGGCTCGTATACCAGGAGAAGGGCTGGCGAAGGGTCTGGCCGTCACCTTCCGCCACATGCTGAACAGGGCGGACACGCGGCAGTACCCGGAAGTGCAGCCTGATCTGCCCGCCCGCAGCCGCGGGGTCATCGCCCTGGTCGAGGAGAACTGCACGGTCTGCATGCTGTGCGCCAGGGAGTGCCCCGACTGGTGCATCTACATCGACTCCCACAAGGAGACCGCGCCGGCCCCCGAGGGGGGACGCCCGCGGGCCCACAACGTGCTCGACCGCTTCGCGATCGACTTCTCCCTGTGCATGTACTGCGGCATCTGCATCGAAGTGTGCCCGTTCGACGCCCTGTTCTGGTCGCCCGAGTTCGAGTACGCGGAGTACGACATCCGCAACCTCCTCCACGAGAAGGACCGGCTCGGCGAGTGGGCGCAGACGGTGCCGATCCCGCCCGCGCACGAGCCGAACGCCGAGCCCCCCAAAGAGATCGCCGCCGCCGAACGCGCCGCCTCCCGCCCCGCCCCCGACCGTCCCAGCGCCGCCTCCGGCCCCGCCCTCGACCGCCCCGGCGCCGCCTCCGGCCCCGCCCAGCCCTCGGCCGGTGCCGCCGCCCCGTCCGAGACCTCTTCCGGCTCCCCGCCCGCGGCCCCGTCCAGCGCCCCCGCTGCCGCCGCGTCAGGGGTTCGGCCCGCGGCTGCCTCCGAGGCTCAGCCCGGGGCCGCCGGACCGGGGGCCACGGCGGGCGGGGCGTCGCCGGGACGTACGGCGCACGCCGCCGTCCGCGCGATCAGGCCCCCGGGCGCGCTCCCCAAGAAGCCCGCCGCCCCACCCTCCGCAGCCCCACCCCCTGCGGTCCCACCCCCCGCCGCCCGGGAAGAGGCCGCGGAGCCTCCGAGTCCGGAGACCGGCTCCGAGCCGGGACCGCGGACCAGCCGAGAGCCGGGACGGAGACCGGAGGCGGCGCCGCGCACAGGGGAGCGCCCGGAGGTGTCCGAGGCGCGACCGGAGCCAGGGCCGTCCGAAGGGCGGCCGGAGCCGGAGCCGTCCGAGGTGCGACCAGAACCAGGGCCGTCGGACGGGCGGCCGGAGCCAGGGGCGTCCGAGGCGCGACCGGAGCCAGGGCCGTCCGACGGGCGGCCGGATACGGGGACGGTGGGGGAGTCGTGAGCTTCGCGCCGCCCGGCCTGTGGCCCCCCACGGGGCAGGAGATCGTCTTCCTTCTGCTCGGCGTGGTGGCGGCCGGGGCGGCGCTGCTCGTCGTCACCACGCGCCAGATCGTGCACGCCGCCCTGTGGCTGGTCGTCTCCTTCGGCGCGCTCGCCGGGTGCTACCTGGTGCTCACCGCCGAGTTCGTGGCCTGGGTGCAGGTGCTCATCTACGTCGGCGCGGTCGTCGTGCTGCTCCTGTTCGGCGTCATGCTGACCCGCGCGCCGATCGGCCCGTCCACCGACCTGGACTCGGGGAACAAGACGGTGGCCGCGGTGGTCGCCGTGGCGACGGCCGCCGTCCTGGTCACCACCGTGATCGACGGCTTCCGCACCGCCTACGCCCCGCTGGAGCCGGGCGAGGGCGCCGCGAAGCCACTGGGGGCGAGCATCTTCCGCACCTGGGTGCTGCCCTTCGAGGCGCTTTCCGTGCTGCTGCTGGCGGCGCTGATCGGCGCGATCGTGCTCTCCCGTACCGACATCGGCGGAAAGGACTGACGTGCACGTCGTCTATCCCGTCGTGCTCGCCGCGCTGTTGTTCTCGATCGGCGTGTACGGCGTGCTGGCCCGGCGCAACACGATCCTCGTGCTCATGTCGGTGGAGTTGATGCTCAACGCCGTCAACCTCAACCTCGTGGCCTTCGACGTCTGGCTCAAGGACGCCCTGCACGGCGGGCAGGTGCTGACCCTGTTCGTCATCGTGATCGCCGCGGCGGAGCTGGGCGTCGGGCTGGCGATCGTCCTGGCGGTGTTCCGCAACCGGCGCACGGTCGAGATCGACCGCCTCCGCGACCTGGCCGATCCGGATCCGGACCCGGACCCGGCCCCCGGCTCACAGGACCGCCCGCACGACGCCGAGACCATCCCGGCCCGAGGCGGTGCGGCATGAGCGCCGGGGCCGTGCGGGCTGAGCTGCGGTCACATCCAAGCCCGAGGCGGCACGGCATGAGGGCCGCGGACGCCGGAGTCGTGGGCGGTGGCGCATGAACGCTCTGCCCGGGCTCGCGGCGGTGGCGGTGGTGCTGCCCTTCCTCGGTGCGGTGGCCGGTCTGCTGGGCACCCGCCTGCCCCGCCGCGGCCGGCCGCCCGGGACGGTCGATCGGGCCGTGTACCGGAGGGCGGCGTGGTTCGCCGTCGCCCCCACGGCGCTCGCCACCGTGCTCGCCGTCTGGGTGCTGGTGACCTACCTCGGCGACCTGCCGTCCGGCTTCACGACCTACGTCCCGATGCACGAGGGCCCCCGGCAGCCCGCCGGCGCCATCGAGAGCACCCTGTCGGTGGTCGGCACCGGAGCCGCCCCGATCACCATCGGCCTGCGCGTCGACGAACTGGCCGCCGTCATCGCGGTGCTGGTGGGGTGCGTGGCGCTCGCCGTGCAGATCTACTCGACCGGGTACATGCGCGACGAACGCCGCTACCCCTCCTACAGCGCGTTCATCAGCCTGTTCACCAGCGCCATGCTGCTGGTCGTCTACGCCGCCGACCTGCTGGTGCTCTATGTGGGCTGGGAGGTCATGGGCCTGTGCTCCTACCTGCTCATCGGCCACTGGTGGGAGGACCGCGCCAACTCGCGGGCGGCGGTCAAGGCGTTCCTGGTGACCCGGGTCGGCGACGTCGGCTTCCTGTTCGGCCTGTTCACCCTGGGCCTGGCCGCGGGGAGCTTCCGCGTCTCCACGGTGCTGGACCGGGTGCCCCACATGTCCACCGGCACGCTGGTCGCGGCGACGCTGCTCCTGCTGCTCGGCGTGGCCGGCAAGAGCGCCCAGGTGCCGCTGCACACCTGGCTGCCGGACGCGATGGCGGGCCCCACGCCGATCAGCGCGCTCATCCACGCCGCCACGATGGTCGCGGCCGGCATCTTCGTCGTCGCCCGGCTGTATCCGGCGTTCCTGGGCGCCCGTCCCTCGCTGGACCTGCTCGCCGTGATGGCCGCCCTCGGCATGCTCGGCGCGGCGCTGGCCGCCCTGGCCCAGGACGACCTGAAACGGGTGCTCGCCTACTCGACGATCAGCCAGCTCGCGTACATGGCGGGCGCCCTGGCCGCCGGGTCCGACCAGGCCGCGATCTTCCACCTGGTCACCCACGGCGCCTTCAAGGCGCTGCTGTTCCTGTGCGCGGGAGCGGTGATCCACGCCGTCGGCTCCAACCTGATGAGCGACATGGGCGGGCTGCGACGGTCCATGACCCTCACCTTCCCGGCCATGACCATCGGCTTCGCCGCCCTCATGGGGTTGCCGCCCGCCAGCGGGTTCTTCAGCAAGGACGCCGTGCTCGCCGCCATCGAGCACGCGGCCACCGGAGCCGCGCCGCTGACCGACGCCGCCGCGTGGCTGCTGTACGCCTGCGCCCTGGTGACCGTGGCCGTGACCGGCGCGTACGCGACCCGCGCGTGGCTCCGCACGTTCTTCGGGGCGAGCCGCGTGCGCCACGTCCCGCTGCCGGAGCCCGAGCCGGGCGTGGCCCACGTCTGGGACGGGCGTGAGGCTCCGGCGTCGATGCTGTGGCCGATCGGCGTCCTCGTCGTCCCGGCTCTGCTGCTCGGGTTCGCCGGCGCCGGCCTGGTCGAGTGGTCCTCGGCGGTGATCAGCCTGCTCGTGGCGCTGCTCGGCGCGGGCGTCGTGTACGCGTCCTGGCGCGCCGACCCGGCGGCCGACCCGGCCCGCGTGCTCGGGCCGCTGCGGACGCCGTGCGAGCGGGCCTTCTACGTGGACGCGGTGTACCACCGGCTGTTCGTCGCCCCTGTCCTGTGGCTGGCGAGAGCCGTCGCCCGGGCCGACGACACGGTCGTGGACGGGGCCGTCCAAGGGTCGGGAAGGCTCGCGGTCGGCGTCTCGGGCCTGCTGCGGCGCGGCCAGACGGGCAACGCGCAGCTGTACCTGACGGGCGTCCTCGCCGGCGTCCTGATCATCGTCATCGGAGCGGTGGTGCTGGGATGAGCGCGGTCGGCGTCAGTGTGGTGGTGTCGCGATGAGCGCGGTCGTCGTCAGAGCCGAGGGCGGTCGCCGCCGGGGCGGTGGTGTCGTGATGAGCGTGGTCTTCGCCGGGGCGGTGGTGTCGTGATGAGCGCGGTCGTCGTCGGGCTGCTCGCCGTTCCCCTGGTGGGGGCGCTGCTCCTGGTGCTGTTCCCCGGCCCCGGGCGGTGGCCCTGGTACGGGGCCGTGGTGTCCGGGGTGACGCTGGTGCTCGCCCTGGTGCCCCTGGCCCGGTTCGACTACGCGCGGGCCGCGCGGCCGCAGTTCGAGATCGACGCCGCCTGGATTCCGGGCCTGGACCTGCGCTTCCACCTCGGCATCGACGGCATCTCGCTTCCCCTGGTCGTGCTCACCGCGCTGCTGACCTTCCTGTGCTTCGTGTACCTGGTGCGCCACCGGCCGGAAGAGGGCCGCGTCCGCTCCCTCGTGATCACGCTGCTGGTGCTCGAAGTCGGGATGATCGGGACATTCCTCGCGCTCGACCTGCTGCTGTTCTTCGTGTTCTTCGAGGTCGTGCTCGTCCCGATGTACTTCGTCATCGCCGTGTGGGGCGGCGGGGGACGCCGGGCGGCGGCGGTGAAGTTCATCCTCTACACGCTGCTCGGCTCGGCCGTCCTGCTCCTCGGCCTGCTGCTGGTCTGGGCGCACACCGGCACGCTGGACATGGCACTTCTCGCCCGGCGGCACGGCGCCGGGATGTCCCACGGCGTGCAGGTCCTCGCCTTCCTCGCCATCGGCCTCGGCCTGGCCGTCAAGGCGCCGATGTGGCCGCTGCACACCTGGCTGCCCGCGGCGCACACCGAGGCCCCGACCGTCGGGTCGGTGCTGCTCGCCGGCGTGCTGCTGAAGATGGGCACCTACGGGTTCGCCCGCATCGCCATCCCCATCGTGCCGGAGGGGGCCGCCGCGCTCGCCCCCTGGCTCGGCGCGTTCGCGGTCGCCGGCATCGTGTACGGCTCGCTGGCCTGCCTGGCCCAGCGCGACCTCAAACGCATGATCGCCTACTCCTCCGTCGGGCACATGGGGTTCGTGCTGCTCGGCCTGGCGACGCTGACCCCCGTCGGGATGAACGCGGCCCTGTTCGGCAACATCGCCCACGGTCTGATCACCGGCCTGCTGTTCTTCGTCGCGGGCGGGATCAAGGAGCGGTACGGGACGGCCGACATGTCCCGGCTCGGCGGCGGCATGCTGGCCCGGATGCCCTACGTCGCCTCGCTGCTGACCTTCGCCTGCGTGGCCTCCCTCGGGCTGCCCGGTCTGGCCGGGTTCTGGGGCGAGATGCTCGCGCTGCTCGGCGCCTTCCAACCGGCGCAGGGACTCTCCCGGCCGCTGTTCCTGGTCTTCATGGCCGTCGGCGGCCTCGGCACCGTCCTCACCGCGGCGTACTTCCTGCGCATGCTCTCCCGCGTCACCCACGGCCGGTCGCCCGACGCCGGGCCGGTGCCGGGAGAGCCCCTGGCGGAGGCGCCACCCGGCGAACCCGCGTCCTTCGGCGAACCCGCGTCCTTCGGCGAACCCGCGTCCTTCGGCGAACCTGCGTCCGAGGAAACCCCGGGCGGCGTCCCCGAGGAGACCTGGGGCGAGGTCCCCGCAGGGGCTCCGGGCGGCGCGCCTGCGAAGGTTCAGGGCGCCGCGCCCTCGGAGGTTTCGGGCGGTGTTCCGGTGGCGGTGGCGGGCGGCGTGCCCGCGCCTCGCGGGCCGATGCCGGATGTGAGCGCGTACGAGCTGGCGGCGTGGACGCCCCTGGTGGTCCTCACCGTGGCGCTCGGGCTGTGGCCCAAGGCGCTGCTCGCCGTCACCGACCCGGCGGTCCAGGCGTTCCTGGGGGCACGATGATCCAGTCCATCGACTACGCGGCCATCGCGCCGCCGCTGATCCTCGCGGTGGTGGCCGGGGCGGTGCTGCTGCTCGACGCGTTCCTGCCCCGCGGCGGGCGCACGACCACGGCACTCGGACTCCTCACGCTGGCCGGCGTCCTCGCCGCGCTCGCCGTGGTCGTCGCGCAGGCCCTGCGGAGCGGGCGCCTGGCGACCTTCTGCGTGCCCGCGGGCCTGGACCGGGGCACAGCGGGCACAGGGGGCACCGGGGGTACAGGGGGCGCCGCCTCCTCCTGCTCCTTCGTGGTCGACGGCGTCACCCTCGTCTTCGGCGCCGTCGTGCTCTGCGCCGCCGTCGTGGTCGTTCTGCTGTCCATGGCGCAGCTCGCCGACCGGACGATCCCGCCCGGCGAGTGGTACTTCCTGCTGCTGTGCACCCTCACCGGCGCGGTCACCCTGCCGGCGTCCCGCGACCTCATCATGCTGGTGGTCTCGCTGGAACTGGTCTCGCTGCCGGTCTTCGCGCTCGCCGCGCTCAAGCGGTACGACGCGCGGGGCTCCGAGGCCGCGCTCAAGCTGTTCCTGGTCTCGGTGATCTCGACGGCCGTGATGCTCTTCGGCGTCTCGCTGCTGTACGGCGTGACCGGGTCGGTCCACCTCGACCGCATCGCCGCCCGGCTCCCCGTCTCGGCCTCCGCCTTCCCCCGCATGTACGTCGACTTCGTCGCGTCGGGCGGGGCGGCGGCGGCGGACGGGCCCGGCCAGGTGCCCGCCGGCGTCCTCACCGTGGGCGTCGTGCTGGTGCTCGCCGGGTTCGCGTTCAAGGTCGCGGCGGTGCCGTTCCACTTCTGGGCCGGGGATGTCTACCAGGGCGCCCCGGTGCCCGTGGCGGCGCTGCTGTCGGTCATCTCCAAGTCCGCCGGGTTCGCCGGGCTGATCCTCGTCCTCACTACGGCGCTGGCCGGCCAGGCGGGGATGTGGAGGCCGCTCGTGGCGGTGCTGGCCGCGCTCACCATGACCGCCGGCAACCTGCTGGCCCTGCGGCAGCGCCACGCCGTGCGGCTGCTGGCGTGGTCGTCGGTCGCCCAGTCCGGGTACATCCTCGCCCCGCTGGGCGTGGCAGGAAAGGCGGCCGTGTCCGCGTCCATCGCCTACCTGGCGATCTACGCGGCCATGAACATCGGCGCGTTCGCCGTGGTCATGGCGGTCAGCAGAACGGCGGAACGCAACGAGCTGGACGACTACCGCGGCCTGGCCTTCCGCGCCCCGGTGCCGGCGCTCGCGCTGGCGTTCTTCCTGATCTGCCTGGCCGGACTGCCACCGGGACTCGCGGGCATGTTCGCCAAGATCGTGGTGTTCCGCGAGATCGTCCAGGGCGGCGCGGGCTGGCTGGCCGTCGTCATGGCCGTCAACACCGTGATCGGGCTCTACTACTACATCGGCTGGACCGCCCGGCTCTTCGTCCCTGTCCCGGTCACCGGCCCCGCCACCGGCCCGGACGAGGGTCACCGCGTCGACCGGCTCGCCGGGCGTGCCCCCTCCCCGGCGGTCACGGTCGCGATCGCGCTCGGGCTGGCGGCCTCCGTGGCCTTCTCGATCGCACCGCAACTGGTCCTCTCCGTGGCCGGCTGACCCCGCCGTCCGGGCCCCTCCCGCGCACGCCCCACCCGCCCTGTCCCTTGTCCCAGCGTGCCGGCAACGGCCTTTTCCCAGCGTGCTGACATCGCGCGCCCGCCTGCCCCGGTCGCGCAGCTGGGAACGTTGGGGCAGGCCGCGAACGTTGCCAGTAGTGAGCGCAGCGTTCCGAGAGGGGGAAGCGTGCACAACAACGGCCTGCGTACCGCAGTGCTCATGGGCGCCTTGTCGGCTCTGATCCTGATCGCGGGATCATGGCTGGGAGGCGGCCGGGGCGTGCAGGTCGCCGTGCTCGTCGCCCTGGCCGCCAACGCGGTCGCCTACTTCTTCTCCGACCGCATCGCCCTGTCGGCCATGCGGGCCCGCCCGGTCGGCGAGGTCGAGCAGCCCGGCCTCTACCGCATCGTCCGCGAGCTGTCGACCGACGCCCGCCAGCCGATGCCGCGCCTGTACCTGTCGCCCACCGTGCACCCCAACGCCTTCGCCACCGGCAGGAACCCGCGCAACGCATCCATCTGTCTCACCTACGGCATCGTGCGATTGCTGGACGAGCGCGAGCTACGGGGAGTGATCGCCCACGAGCTCTCCCATGTGTACAACCGCGACATCCTGATCTCCTCGGTGGCCGCGGCGCTGGCCACGATCATCACCTACTGCAGCTATCTCGCGGTCTTCTTCGGCGGCTCCGCGGACGACGACGAGGGGCCGGGGTTCATCGGCGCGCTGCTGATGATGTTCCTCGGCCCGGTCGCCGCCGGGATGATTCAGATGGCGATCTCCCGGTCCCGCGAGTTCCAGGCCGACGAGTCGGGCGCCCTGCTCACCGGCGACCCGCTCGGGCTGGCCTCGGCGCTGCGCAAGATCGAGATGGGCGCGCGCGATCTGCCCCTCCCCGAGGAGAGCCGGCTGACCTCCGCCTCCCACCTCATGATCGCCAACCCGTTCCGCGGGGCAGGGGTGGGCAGGCTGTTCTCCACCCACCCCTCCACGGCCGCCCGGGTGGCCCGCCTCGAACGCATGGCCGGCTACCGCCGCTGACCCCCGCTTTGACCCGTCCCATCACCGCACCTTGCACGTCGTCCCGCCCGCTCGTCCCGGCGGGTTCGTACGCCTTCCCGGCTTTCCGCAGCGATTCATGCACTCCTCCATCCGTCACGAACGCAGATGAGGGCACGGCAGGCCGGGTCCGGTCATCAGATCGCGATGTTCCGCGGGGGAGTTGAGGATCTCGATCGGGACGGGGTCTAGGAGCGGTCGTGCGCGGGGTCGGTCTCCTCGGCCTTGAGGGCGGGCAGGCCGTCGATGCTCTCCCGGTTGTGCTTGGCGCGGTAGGCGCGCCGCTGCCGCACGTCTTTCCGCTCTCCCCACTCGTCGAGCAGGGTGCGATCCTCGTCGAAGGACATGTGCGGCACGGCGAAGCCGCAGGAGTCGGCGATGCGGTCGCATTCCACGACGATGATCGACCGCACGCCCGGGTGCGGCCCGAAGCGCCCGAGCAGCCGGGCGAACTCCGGGTCGCCGCTTGTGAGGACGCGGCCCCGGCCGGACAGGCGCACGATGTTCGGGGCGCCGGAGAACGCGGCGAACATGATGGTGATGCGCCCGTTCTCGCGGAGGTGCGCGATGGTCTCGACGCCGCTGCCGTCGAGGTCGAGGTAGGCGACGGTGGTGTCGTCCAGCACGGTGAAGGTGTCGGCGTACCCCTTGGGGGACACATTGACGTGCCCGCCGCTCTCGGGTGCGGTGGCGACGAAGTAGACCGGCTGCTCGGAGATGAACGTGCGCAGCCGGTCGTTCAACGCGTCGTAGACCTTGGCCATTTAGCCCTCCTAAGACCCGATATATCGGACTTTATAGGAGGAGGCATCGGTCATTCCCCGGGGAGATCGGTCATTCTCCGGGGAGCCACCAGGTGTAGATCCTGCCGCGTACCCCGAACGAGTCGATCTTCTTCAGCGCGCCGTCGGACGGGTCGACCCTGCTGGCCGTCACCCGCGTCAGCGTGCCGTCGTCGCTGGAGCGCAGCCGCCAGAGCGTCAGCTTGCCGGACTCGTCCCAGTCGAGCCGGTAGGGGCTCTCGGAGGAGGGGACGTTCAGGTCGACGGCCGGTGAGACCGCGTCCGTGGACAGGTCGTACAGCCGCAGGCGCGGCCTGCCGGACGTCGGGACGATCACGACCCCCACCGTGACGCCGTCGTCGGCGAGCGCGATGGGCGAGTTGTTCGACACCACCTGCGGTACCTCCCGGCTCTCGCCGGCCTGGCCGTCGGTGTCGTACACCGTGAACTCGGTGGTGTTGTCCGCGGTCGTGCGCGACAGCAGAACGCGCCGGCCGTCGGGGCTGAAGCCCTGCACATCGTCCTTACCGGGCAGCTTCACGACCTCGCCCGACCTCAGGTGCACGACGAGCGTCGGCAGCTTGCCGCTCGCGTCGCCGTAGTCGACCACGACGGTGTCTCCGTCGTGGGAGAGCGTGGCCGCGACGTCCTCCATGCCCAACCTCTTCGGCAGCTTGGCCGAGGAGCCGGGGAGGCCGTGGCTGCGGCCGCTCGCCACGTCCTTCCACACCAGCTTGTGGTCGGACCTGCGGAAGTACACCACCCGCGAGCCGTCGCCGCTGACCGCGAACGGGGCGCTCGACTCCTTGTCCGGTCTGCCGTCGGCGCCGCGCGGGTAGACGGTGGCCTCGGGCACCTTCACGGTCTTCCCGTCGCGCAGGCTCAGCGTCCATGAGCCGCACGGGATGACGTAGTCGCCTTTGCCGCAGCTCGCCACCCAGGCGTACCTGACCGCCTTGCCGCTCGCTGTGTACGTGGTGTGCCTGGTGCTCTGGGCCTTCGTGGTGGAGGCGGCTCCCGTGAACGCCTCCGCCGGGCCGGTGAGGGCGGTGGCGGTGGCCATGGCGGCCATCGCCAGCAGTGCCATTGTGCGCGTCCGCTTCATGCGTGGTCCTCTCGTCACCCTCAATAGATGCAGGTCTCCGACGAAAAGTTGAGTCACGATTCAGCGTCGGCCGACCCCCGACCGGCGACCACAAAACAACAGCAGCCACTATCAGCTATCAATCGCGATATGTCGCGCTATGTCGATGCGTTATGCCCCGTCAATCGACGCAATTCGGTCATCCGCCACCCATCTTCTGTCCCCCTGGCCCCACGCTTTCGCCACCCCGGGACCGAGCTCGGGGCGGTGGCCACGATCCGCCACGACTGCGGGGCGGATCGGTGGCCGGGCCGGCTGATCAGATCTTCTGCCGTCGCCTCACTGTGACGAACGGTGGAGGTCGCGTTCGATACGTGTGCTCACGTTGCTCAGCACGAGCAGGCGCATGAAGTCCTCCCTGGGCAGCTCGCTGAGCGCGAGGGCGGCGCGGGATGCGGCGCTCGCCGCCTCGACCGGTGAGGCGTACAGGGCGCTCCGCAGGACGACCAGCGTCTGACCTGCCAGATCCAGCCGGTCCTTCTCACTCACGTCAGGTGCGTCTCGGAGCATCTTCGCCCGTATATCACCGGCCTGCCGGCTCAATTCCGAGCGTAGGGCGTCTCGTTCTCCCTGGACCTGCTCGCCGTGATCAAGTATTCGCAGGACCTGACCGGGAAGCGGACCTTCGAGTGCGGCAGCCGCGATGACGACGGAGACGACCTGTCTGAGGACGGCAGAGGCCATCGCCGGGGACGGATCGTCGAGGATCCGCGCGAACTCCGGCTCGTCCAGAAAGGGCGCTCGGGGGTACCGGTATGCGGCTGGAACGAGAGGGTCCGGGAGCGCATCGGTGATTTTGAAGACGTATCGGGGGGATCGCAACCACTGGGGAGTCAGGGGCTGCCCGCTGATCTTCTCTCCCAGCGCGAGGACGCGCGCCTTGAGTTGCTCGGTCGTAAGACCTCGGTGCAGGCCCACTCCGGCCAGAACGCCGTCCAATGCGGCTGGATGAGCTCCCGACCGTCGCTCGAGGTCGAGAAGGTCGAAGGCGGTTTCGGTCACGCCGTCTACGGCGTAACCGATGGAGCTGTCCAGCTCGACGTTCCAGTGGACGTTGAAAGCTCGGCCCCCTACGGAGAGCGACTCCAGGATGACGTTCCTCGAGCCCTGATATCCACCTGGTTCGTACGCGATCGTCCAATCGCCGATCGTGGCGAGCTGCACCAGTTCAGCTGTGTCGTCTTCTTCGAGTTCCTCGATATCGTCTTCCGTGGCCCACAGCCCGGTCTCCACGTCCGCGCCGAACCTGCGCGCCACCTCGTCCAGGTCACGCTCCTGACACCAGGTCAGGCACAGCTGCCTCGACAAGCCGGCGTGCAGTAGCTCCGAGTACCGCGCATCAGCGGAGCTCATATCGTCACCTCGGAAACGTGATCCGCCGGGGAGCAAGCGTCAACACCGTACAGCTCCGCCTTGGCGCGGCGCCCATGGTCACACCGGACACGTACGTGGGGAGGGGCCCGAGGCACAGGAGAGAGCGCGTGCCCTTGTGGGCGGCGCGCTCGGCCATGTGCCCCGGATGTGCCCCCCGCGGGCTCCGCCCGATGAGCCGGCAGGTCAGAGCCGTGAAACTCGGCTGGCTAGCGGTAATTCGTGAACTGCAGGGCGATGTCGAGGTCCTTGCCCTTCAGCAGCGCGATGACATCCTGGAGCTCGTCCTTCTTCTTCGAGCTGACCCGCAGCTCCTCCCCCTGGATCTGCGCCTTGACCCCCTTGGGCCCCTCGTCTCGGATGATCTTCGAGATCTTCTTCGCATGCTCCTGGTCGATGCCTTCCTTGAGGCCGACGACCAGGTGGTACTCCTTGCCGGACAGCTTCGGCTCGCCCGCGTCCAGCACCTTCAGCGACAGCCCGCGCTTGATGATCTTCTCCTTGAACACGTCAAGGACGGCGCTCGCGCGTTCCTCGCTGTTGGCCTTGATCTCGATGTTGTTCTGACCCGACCAGGCGATGCCCGCGCCCGTGCCCTTGAAGTCGAAGCGGTGCCCGACCTCCTTGACCGTCTGGTTCAGCGCGTTGTCGACCTCCTGACGGTCGATCTTGCTCACCACGTCGAAACTGCTGTCGGCCATCGGTATAGGTGTCCTCTCTCGTCCCTCCGACCCTAGCGACCCGGGAGGTGTCGCGTGTGGATCAGGGCGTCGGCGGCCGTTGTCACAGCCGCCCCGGAAGTCCGCTATTCTTCTACCTGTCGCCGCGAGAGCGAAGACACGGCAGGTTGCCCGAGTGGCCAAAGGGAGCGGTCTGTAAAACCGTCGGCTCAGCCTACCCAGGTTCGAACCCTGGACCTGCCACACAAGCCTAAAGAGGCCCCTGACCAGCAGAGATGCGGTCAGGGGCTCTTTTGTTCGTGTCCGGTTGTGTCCGGCTGATATCGGTGTCCTACGGCTGTCCGTGCTGAATACGTGCTGAAGTTTCCGGGGCGTCGGGAGCGGTCTCCGTGGTGCGTCTGGTCGCCTCCAGGATGCGGCGCTTGGCGTCGGCGTCCTGGCCATCGATGCACTTGGCGTAGACGCGGAGAAGAACGTCCACGCTGTGCCCTGCCCACTCCGCCACCTGGGGAGCGGGGACGCCGGCGTTGAGCCACGTGGACACGGCGGCGTGCCGGAGAGCGTAGGGCACGCTGGCGAGCGGGGAGGCGGCCTCGCGCTCGGTGAACGCCTCCGCGCGTGCCTGGTGGAACACCTTCAGGTAGGCGCGGTCCGTCATGGCCCCTCCGCGGGGGCCGACGAACACCCGCCCATCCGGAGCCGCGCCAAACTCCTTCAGGTGCCTCCGGAGGAGAGTGACCAGCTCGGGATGGATCGGTACGGGGCGGGTGTCTCCCTGCGCCCGGTGCTTGAGCTGGCGGCGCTGGCGAGACCTCCCGCTGTCGGTCCACTGGGTGCCGGAACGCGGCTCAGCGTTGGTCAGCAGCATCTCTCCCCACCCCTCCTCCGGGAGGCTGACCAGGTGGTCCGTACGAAGGTCCACAACCTCCTCGGGCCGTAGAGCGGCGTAGTACATGCAGCCGAAGAACGCCACCATGCGTGCCCCGCGCTGTCCCTGCCGGCGTACGGCCATGAGCAGGCGGCGAGCCTGCTCCGCGTTCACCACGACGCGCCGGTCTACGGTGGTGAGCGTCTTCGGCTTGGTCCACTTCACGCTCTTGAGCGGGTTCGCCGGCAGGGCGCGGATCTCGCAGGCGTACTCCATCGCGTTGTTGAGGACCATGCGCTTGCGGTTGGCCGTGTTCGCCGCGGCCGGCGTCCCCTCCTTCGTCTTGCTGACCCTGTCGAGAATGCCTCGAACGAGCGCCGGGCCGCGGCTCTCCTCCACCAGTTCCGCGAAAGGGACCGTGTTGCGCTCAAGCCACTGCACGACGGAACGCAGTTCTTCTGGTGGCTCGATGCCGTCACGGATGCGGGCGCTGAATGCCCAGCTTCGGAGAACTTGCCGGATCTCCTCCCGTTTGGGTGCCGTGGCAGTCGTAGAGAGCAGGGCTTCCGTCGCGTCGGTCAGAGCCTCCGCGATTCCCCGGCGGTGGTTCGGCGACGCGTACGGCCATTTCGCGTCCGCATAGGCCAGCGCGAAGCCGTACCAGGTGAGTGCGGATTCCTTCCGCTTCCATGAAATCGGAAGCCCCGTTGCCAGGCTGAACGCCTCACCCTTGCGGGCGGCGGACACCAAATCTGATCGGAAAGACTCCGCCTGTGCGCTGGTCCGGAACGCCTTCCGCCGCGGTTTGGTCGCGGTCTTCCAGCGGACGGTGTAGGTAGTGACCTTCGCGCCCTTGTAGACCTCGGTCTTATAGACGCGGACGTCATAGGTGATGTCCTTCATCAGGCGGCGTCCTCCAGGGCCTTGAGCCATTGCTCGAAGTCGACGCGGCGGATACGGAGATCGCCATTAGGCAGCTTCAGGCAGCGAGGGGCACGCCCCTTGGTCCGCCAGTCATAGAAGGTTGATCGGGAGATCTGGAGTTCCTCGCAGACCTCGGCGAGGGTGAGCGTCCCTCGCGGTTTGGCCGTAGCCACGGGTGATGTCTCCTTTTTCGCGGTCAGGCGGTGGGCTGCCACAGTTCGGGGTGGACGGCGTAGCGCGGCGAGGGATTGCCGCGCGCACCAGGCGGGTCGGGCTCTCGGCGAATCCAGCCGAGGTGCTCCAACAGATCGAGAGCCGGGTCAAGGTCGGCGGCTCTTCTGAATCGGCGCTGCATCGCGCGGTGGGCCTCACGGCGGGTGAAGCGTTCGGGCCGTGCCCGACTGAGCCATTCCTGGACGGCGCGAGCGGCTTCCTGGTCGGGGTCGGCGCCCATGGCGTCAAAGGCGGCCAGTGCGTGAGCGATGAAGTACTCGCCCAGTTCCATCGCGGCGGCCATGGTGGCGCCGTCGATCGGGCGACGCCAGCCGTCGTCAATGTGGCCGGCCAGGTGGAGCAATCCGGCCAGGCGGGCAACCGCGCCGTCGAACTTGGCGGCCCAGTCGGCGATGTGCCCCAGATCACCGCTCTCGGGACGCAGCCGCGGTTCGGTGTTGCGGCGCTGCTCGGCGAACAGCGCGGCGGCCTCCGGCGACAAGATGAGCCGGGCAGGGTCGGTCCAGCCGTGCATGGTCAGCACGAGCCGTTCCAGGTTCGCGGCGTAGGCGGCGGTGACCAGTTCCGGGATGGGGTCGGGCTCGGTGTTGCGGTAGCCGACGTTGGAGGCCGGCAGGCTGTAGAGAATGCGGCCCAACAGTCCCTTGCCGCGGAACCCCGGCGACTTGGCGATCTCGGTAACGATCTCCGGTTGGACGGCGAGCCCGAGCGTCAGGGCAGGATTGTCCACCCGCTCACGACGGTCGCGCCGGTCTACGATGAGCAGGTCTCCGGCGTGCCCCTTGAGGAAGAGATCCAGGTTCGGGGTTCCGGAGTAGCGGCCGGCCAGTGTGGCGAAGATCCCACCTTCAGCGCTGAGTACGGCCAGGCGTCCACCCTGCTCGGTGAGCAGGGTGGTGGCGCTCTCAGGGGTGGCGTCGTCGGACACCAATCGGGGCTCTACCGGCACGGTGATGGCGTCCATGGCCAGGGCAGCGCTCTGAGCTTCGGCCAGCGCGTCGGCGGAGCTGTCACCGCGGGCGGTGGTGGCCTTGTGGGTGGCTTTCTCGGCGGCTTCTTGGGCGACCTTCTGGGCGATGCGCGCTTCGATGATCTGCGGTTTGATCTGCTCCTGTAGGAGTTTCTCGGCGGCCAGCAGCGGGCCGACGATCGCACGGAAAACGGGACTCTTGCGGGAGCCGGGTGGCATGGCCACCACGGTGTAGATGTTGACCGGCTCGCTCCAGGTCCCGCGTGCGCACACCAGGGCGCGGCCCCCGGCGGCCGTACTGATGGCAGCCAGGGCGATGCAGCCAGCCAAGTCGGGTGGGGTTTGGGTCTCCTCAGCCAGCGCGGTCACGAAGTCGGCCAGCCAGCTCGGGTAGACGTGGGCGGGGAAGGTCGGCAGTTGGCCACGCTGTCCGAGCGGCACCGGGAGTTCCCAGCTAGGCCGGTCTTGAGCGTGCAGGTCGGCCAGTACTTGGCCGGCGCCGACCTGGTTGAGGATGGCGTCGGCGCTGATGTCCGGCCGGTTGGCGGTCATGCTGCCCTCCGTGGTTGACGCTCGCCGGAGTTCAGGCCCGAGCGAATGGTGGCGAAGGCTTCCTGGGCGGTGAGTCCGATGGCCTCGGCGGCGGTTTGCAGCGCCGATTCGGCGAGGTGGCGCGGCAGTAGCCGAGCGGCGGTGAGCTGTCCGAGGGCGAACGCGGCGGCGTTGAGCATGTGGTTCCGCGTGCCGGGGGCCGCGGTGAGGACTCGTTCCACTTCGCCGCGGAGCGCGGCCAGGGCGTACCCGGCGGCGCGGTCGCCGCCGGAGGTGGCCAGCACGTCCCCCACGGACGTACCGGCGGTGGGAGCGGGTGCGGTCGGTGCCAGTCGTTCGGCCAGCCAGCCGGGCAACGAGGCCGGGTCGGCGGGGTGGATGACCTCGTATCGTCCGGCGCCGTCCGCGAGATTGACGACGCTGCCGGG
The DNA here is from genome assembly GCF_053602655.1 of Sphaerisporangium sp. NPDC004334. NCBI lineage: Bacteria > Bacillati > Actinomycetota > Actinomycetes > Streptosporangiales > Streptosporangiaceae > Sphaerisporangium > Sphaerisporangium sp. NPDC004334. Next base: position 99,203 of record NZ_JBSGDZ010000004.1, on the reverse strand, counting down.
GCCGACCACGTAGCCGCCGGTGGCGCGGGTGTCGATCAGCCAGCCGAGTTTCCCGCTGGTGTTGCCCAGGGTGCTGCCGGCCGGGGCGGCGTAGTACAGGTGCGTTCCGCCGCGGCGGGTGCGGACTTGGAAGGTCTCCAGGGTCGGGAGGGGCTGGCCGGTCTGTTCGCAGGCCAGGGCGAGCACGTCGAAGCCGTCGGCGACGCCGGGCAGGTCCCATGTGGGCGGTGGGTGCTCGCCCGGCTTGGGGGTGTCCAGGTCGAGCACCACGAGTCGGGAGGGGCCGCACGCGATGCCGATGTTGAACGGGCCGCGCGTCCAGGTGCGGCGGATGAGTTCGGGGTCGGTGGTGGCGTGGCGTTCCCAGTTGGTGAATCCGCGAAGTGGGCGCTTGTCGCCGGGGGTGAGGGGGAAGACGTGCCAGCCGCGGGAGGCGGCGGCCAGGGCGTATCGAGTCAGGTCAACCGGTGGCATCGCTGGTGTCCTCCTTGGGGCGGCGTAGGCCGCGGAACGGGCGTACGACCTTGGTGCCGTCGGCGCGTTGGATCAGGACGTTGCGGGGGCCGCCGCCGGGTCCCCAGCGAAGGAGGACCACGACGGGCTTTCCGCGTTCGAGGTAGGTCCCGCCGATCACGCGGCATCCCGCCGGGCGACAGCGAGGTGATCGGGGAGGAGATCGAGTAGGGCGGCGGTGGCCTGTTGGGGGACCACGCCGTTGCCGATCAGGTGGAGCTGTCCATTTCGGCTGATGTCGGGCACATCGGTGACCCATCCGGCGGGCAGTCCCATGAGCCATTCGGAGAAGGCGGGGGCGAGGCGCCGGCCGCCGCGGGGGGCCGGTTCGGTGGGGTCGGGGGCGGAGCGGCCGGTGAGGTGCTCCCATCGGCGGATGGCGGGTTCGTAGCGTCCCCAGCGGATGTCAGAGCGTGCAGGACGGCCGAGTTGTCGAGTGCCGGGGGAAGCATCAGCACCACGACGGTGCGCAGGTCCGGACCGCCCTGCCCCCGGATGCCGGTCCCGTTGGTGTCGGAGGTACGCGGTGTGGGCAACAGCGAGGACGCTGTCTCCGGCAGTCCCTCCCCGCTCCGGGTTCGCCCCTTCCCGTCCCGGGCTCTGGGGGTGGGCAGGCCAGGCAAGGATGAAGATTCGGGCGCGTTCGTGCGGGGCGCCGATGTCGCAGGCTCGAACAACCCGGTAGCGTCCCACGTAGCCGAGCGCGGCCAGGCGGTGAAGGACTCGGGCCATAGCGTGCCCGTCGTTGACAGACAGCAGCCGAGCGACGTTCTCGAACACGAGCAGCCGGGGTCGTGGCTCCATTCGGCCAACAGCGTCGGCGATGTCATCGAACAGCCACCTTTCGTCGTCCATGCCAAGGCCGAGGCCGGCGGATGAGATGGGCTGGCAAGGGAACCCGGCTGTCAGCACGTCCGGGGCGGGGACGCTCGTCCAGTCGGCGGCGCGGATGTCGCCGAGATTCGAGATGCCGGGAAAGCGGTGGGTCAGACAGCGGGCAGCGTTGGGGTCGTTGTCGGCGACCCACAGCAGCCGGGTCCGGAGCACAGCGGAGACGGCCAGGTCGAGCCCGCCGTACCCGCTGCACATCGATCCGGCGGTCAGCAGCGGAGACGTCATCGGGTGCCGTCCCGGTGGAGACGCCGGGCGTAGTTCCAGGCGTGGCGGCCGATGCGGAGGCGGAGGCCGGTGCCGTTGCAGTGGCGGCAGTCGTGCCAGCCGCGGCCGATGCGGTTGGGCTTGCGGCGCTTGCCTTTGCAGCGTCGGCAGCGGGCGAAGGGCTTGACGTAGCACGCTGCGGCGTAACGGAGAGTGGTCATGGCGGTGGTGAGGATCACCGCGATAGCGAGGAGCGTGAGGGGGTTCAAAACAGCCTCCAGGGCCGGTTTCAGGGCGTGGAAAGCCGAGGCCGCTAGCGTGCTAGCGTCCTGATCAGTTGCGGTTTGGGGCTGCTAGCGGGGGTGCTAGCGCTAGCAGGGGCAGCCGCTAGCGCTAGCACCCCTCGCGGGGTCAGCCGGACCCGTTGCGGCGGTTACGCTCTGCGATGGCGTCGGTGAGGTCGTCCAGTCGGATGCCGCGCCGGGTGACGGGCTTGCCGTCGATGCGCCGGCCGATCGAGGCGACCGTGACGCCGTGCGGCTTGAGCGCGGTGGTGAGCTGTTCGGAGGCCCATCCGGTGTAGATGTCAGGCCGCAGTTCGATCAGACGGGCGCACAGGGTCTCGTTCCAGGCGCCGGTTTCGCCGGCGGGCCAGACCTCGGCCAGGTCGGCCAGCAGATCGAACGTGGGGGCGTCCTGCCGGGTCTGGGTGCCTTCCTCGGGCAGGGTGCCGGCCAGGCCGCGCAGCTGCATGGCGCGGGTGACGACCTGCTTGGCCTGGTCGCTGTCCACCTCGAAGGAGCGGCGGGCGGCGGGCTTGCCGAGGCCGGACAGGATGCCCCATCCGGCCTCGGTGACCGGCTCGAAGACGGTGGCGCGGTAGCCCTGCTTGTACATCGAGGTGCCCAGGATCATGTCGTTGGCGACCTGGTCGGCCACGCTCATGCAGTAGCGGGTGTTGACGTTGCGGGTGATGCCGGTCGGCAGGCTGTCCTTGTCGGGGATCTGGGTGCCTATCAGCAGGATCACGCCCAGCGCGCGGCCCAGCTTGATGACCTTCTCCAGGATCTCCCCGGCTTCCTTGCCGTACTTGGCGTGCAGGAACAGCTCTTGGATCTCGTCAATGGCGACGATCAGCGGGTGTAGTCCCGAGCCTTTGAGTGAGGCCAACTCCGGGGTGACCTTGTTCTCCGGCGCCTTGCCGAGCGCGGCGTAGTGGGCGATGCGCTTGGAGCGGCGCTCGCACTCCTTGTACAGCCAGCGGATCATCGCGGCGCACCGGGCGATGGTCTCGTCGTCGAAGCCGTTGCCGTACTCGGTGCAGATCGGCTCCAGCACCTTGAAGTCCCCGACGCCCTTGAGTTCGTAGACGCGTAGCTCAGCGCGCGGGTCCAGGCTCGCGGCGAGCACGGCCAGGCGCAGGGCGAAGGTCTTGCCGGAGCCGGGCTGTCCGCCGACCAGCCAGTTACGGAAGATCAGGCCGGCGTTCACGGTGTCCATGCGCGGGGTGGTGGCGAACGGGAACGGCTTGAAGATGTCCACCTTGCCGTCCTTCAGGAGCGGCCAGGCGGGCTGCTTCATCTTGGAGGCCGGTTCGTAGCCGACCCACAGCGCCAGCCGTCCAGGGTGACCGTCGCCGGGCTCGGGCCACACCTGATCCAGCGGCAGCCGCATCCCGGAGGCCAGCCGGCCACGCCGGGCGACCACGTCGGCGGCTTCCACGCCGTAGGGCAGGTCCACGATGGCCAAGTGCCCGGGGCCGTCGCGGTGGATCTCCTGGGGGAAGCTGATGGCGTGCGGGTCCTTGGCAACGGCCTGGTTGATGCCGGAGATGCCGCACGACAGCAGGGCACGTCGTACCAGGTCGGCGGTCAGCTTGCGGTAGCGCGGCCCCTCGCTGACCCGGTCGGTGATCCGCGCGTCGTCCGGGCGTCCGGCGCGGGCCAGCGCCACCGTCGCGACCGCGACCGCGACCAGCCGCACCCAGACGGGCATGACGGCGGGCAGGTCGGTCAGCCAGGCCACCAGCAGCGCGATGACGCCGGCGATGCTGCCGGCCACCAGGACTGTCCAGCGCCAGCGGGACTGGCGCTGGCGCTGCTTGTCCAGCTTCAGCCACGTCTCCGGGTCGTTGCGGTCGGCGGCGTACTGCCGCAACGCCCAGTTGCCCTGCTCCGCGCTGGCCCAACGCAGCAGGCGACCCCCGGCGGCGAATAGGCCGGGCAGCGCGTATCGCACTGTCTTGAACACGTACTTGGGCGAGCGGACCGCGTGGTAGCCGACCACGTAGCCGGCGTCCTTGGCCTGCCAGATGAGCATGGCCTTGATGCCGTTCCAGGTCCGCAGTGCGGCCGGGATGATCGGCGCGCGCTGCTGGCCGTTGCGCATCTGGTAGGGGATCGCGTCGTCGTCGGGCGGGTCCACTGGGGGGCCAACGACCAGGTCTTCGACCGCGACCGTCTCCCGGTCGAAGAAGTCGTCTCCGGCCTCACCACCGGCGATGTCAGGTTGAGCGGCCTGGCGGGCGCGGCGGGCGGCGTCCAGTTCCACCACCTCGGCCCCGCCATCGGCGAGCGGCTTCAGCTCGGACAGATCCACGGGATCGGTCGGGCGGTGTCCATTGGTCTCGGTCGGGATGTCAGTCATGATGGGGTCACCTCGTGCGCGTTGCTGTGGGCGGGGTGGCAGGGCGCGGCCGGAGTCTTGGCGGATGAGGCCGTGCCCTGCGTGTCGTCGGGGCGCATGTACGGGGTGGGCGTGGTGGTCATGAGGTCATCTCGGTCTGCTGGTCGCTGCGGTGCCCACAGCAGGTCCGGCGGTGCTCGGACATGGCCGCGTGGATCTGAGCGACGGTGCGCCGGCGAGTGACGAGCATGCGGATGATGCTGGACACCGGAACGGCCAGGCACGCCAGGCTGGCGATGAGGGCGAAGGTGAACATGGCGGGCGGCTCCTTGGCCTACTTGGTGGTGGGAGGGTTGAGGGTGTCGCGGACGTCGCGGGCGTCGTCCATGCCGCAGCCGAGCACGCGCTGAAGCCGGTAGGCGGAAGGCGCGGCGGGCAGGTCCCCGGAGGCGATGAGGGCACGCGCACGCTCGACCAGAGCGGGCACGTTCGGCCCCGGCGTCCTTACCGGATCATGGGTGTTTCCGCCGTACGTAAGGCCGGTAAGCCGTTCGGTCCCGGTGTGATCCAGGGCGGTGAACGCGGCCAGGATTATCGGTAGGGCGGTCACGATGGCAACCGCGACGACTGGCCCCAGGATGTGCAGCACCAGCCGGGATAGGGAGAAGTTCTCTCCCTCGGCCAGCGCCCACGGCAGGTGCGGCCAGGCGTTCATGCCGAGCGTCAGCCCCAGGAACAGATACTCGATTCTGACCAGCTTGGGATCGCTGAGCGGCTGACCGCGCGTGCCGAGGTAGGCGCGGGCACCGACGACTACCAGCAGAGCCAGGGACATGAACGGCTCGACCAGCCACGCGAACAGCCAGCCGGGCGACCAGGGGGCAGCGCCATCGGCGGCGAAGGACTGCACGCCCGCAGTTGACCAGCCGAGCGCGAGGGTCAATGACATCATGGCGGCGGTCACGAGCACGCGGCGCATGCGGGCGGCCTGCCAGGCACGCATTGCTGAGTCCTGCGCCAGCTCGTGCAGCCGGGCCGCCTCGTTGGCCTGCTTGCGGCGCTTGCGGACCTTGGGCGTGTCCAGCATCAGCGGGGCGTCGTCGTCCTGAAGGGCGGCCAGCGCGTGCGCCTCGGCCACCTCCGCGCGGAGCTGGCGCACGCGCCGGGTCTCGGCGTCCGGGGCCGTTCGCCGAGCGGGGGGTACCTGCGCGGCCAAGTGGCGCTCCAGGTCGGCCAGCCCTCGGGCGACGTCGTCGGGGGTCGGTTCGGGGGTGGGGGTGGTGATGCTCACTGGTGGTGTCCCTTCGAAAGGACGGGCTTGGGGATGTCGCGCTGTCCCACCTTGGAGTTGATCTGAGTGGGGATGGTGATCACGGTTCCCTCTCCCTTCACCGGTCGTTGTAGGGGCGGCGGGGGCGACGCGGGCGGGTGGTGGCGGGCGTCGGGCGGGGCGTGCGGACGTCACCGGTCAGGGAGCGGGCGTCAACGGTGAACGCGCCGGAGACGGTCAGTTCCGCGGGGGCTTTGACGGTGATGTCTCCGGAGGTCGCCGAGGCCGTCAGGTGGCCGGCGTCGGTGGCGTAGGCGGTGATGTCGCCTGAGACGGTGGTGAGCTGTCCCGATCCGCCGAAGTCCTCAATGTGGATGTCGCCGGAGGTGGTGGAGGCGGTGACGGTCTCGGTGCGTCCGAGGCGGATGTCTCCCGAGACGGTCTGTACGGTCGCGTGGTCGGGGTAGTCGGCGCGGATGTCGCCGGAGGTGGTGCGTGCGGTCAGTTTGCCGCAGCCGTCCATGTCCAGGTCACCGGACACCGAGGTGTGGTCAACCCATTCCAGCTCGCCGCGGGCGCTCACTGCGGCGGACTTGGTCCGGACGCGGAGAGCGGAACCGTGCGGGAGTCGGACCTCGGCGCGAACGCCGGATGTGACGACCGCGCCGGATACGACGCGCCCGTTGATCACGCTGCCGGAGATGTGCATGGTGCCGCCGGTCACGATGACGCCACCGTTGATGTTGTTCGCGATGACCGTTCGGCCACCGTTGCTCGTGACGATGGTCATGCCGGGTTGGTCGGGGGTGGGGATGTTGACCGTGATCACGCGGGCCTCGGCGGAAAGCGTGGCGTCGTCGAGGGCCTCGGCGGGGCCGGTCAGCGTGATCTCGGTGTGGTTGGTGTCGGTGACCTGCACGTTGATCTGACCGTGTGGCATGGTCAGGTCGAGCACCACGGGGCCGGCCATGGGGGCGGACAGGGTTCGTGTCTTGGTGGTCATGGTTGCGGGATCTCCTGTGGTTAGAAGGCGGAGGAACGGGCCAGGCGGCGGCAGGTGCGGCAGGCCGGGACACAGCGAGCGCCGTGGACGGGGCAGCTCTGCGCCGTACGGCTGACGGCGGTGCCGCAGCGGTGACACCCGGCGGCCTTACAGCGGCGAGAGCCGCACTCGGGGCAGCGGAGGCGAGCGCGGGCCATCACGCCACCTCGCTGCCGGCGTCGTCGGTGAGGCTCAGCAACTCGGAGGCGGTCAAACCGGCCCACACGCCCTCCTCGGGACGCACCGCCAGGGCGTAGGCCAGGCACTCCGGCCGCGCCGGGCACCCGGCGCAAAGGGCCTTGGCCTGCTCCTCGCGCGCCAGTCGAACGGGCTCCGGCTCCTCAGTGAAGGCGTCGGGACCGGTGAAGAGATCCGCGTCGGCGCGTTCGCATGTCGGCGCGGCGTCGATCAGGGCGTTGCGCAGATCGGTGATTCCACCTGTACCGGCAAGCTGCCGTGCCAGGTGGTACCAGCCGGGCCGGATCGGGTCCTCGCCCGGCAGGGAGGCGAGCGGGGAGGTCCGCAGAGGGCGGGTCATGGTGGGTTGCTCCTTGTCGGGAGTGGGGGAGCGGCCCCGTGTGGCCGCTCCGGCGTGAAGGTCAGCCGAGGGCACCGGCGAAGGAGACCAGCGCGTCAGCCACGGTCGTCAGGCCGTTGAAAGCGGCGGTCGCGACGTCCGCGGCCTTGACCGGGTTGCGGACGATGAAGAACAGAGCCAGGGCCGCGAGCAGAAGCGGAAGAAACCGGCTGGTCTTGGGTGTGGGGGTGGGGAGCATGGTGGGTCCCTTCGGCTGGAACCTTCTGTACAGGTTCTAGAAGATATGGAACATGTACAGTCGCGAGGAGTCAAGGCTTGCGGCTTGGCTTCTTCGGGGGATTCCGCCGTGCGGGGCCTTGGCCTCTGTGACTGACTCCAGAGAACCGCAGGCCAAGGGCCGCGGGGCAGAGTGCTCGCAGGGGTGCTCAGTTGCACTGGGGGTGATTTTCGGGGGTGATTTATCCCTGAGCTGGACGAACAAGATCTACGGATTTCGCCAAAGAACTGGTCGAACCGCCTTGACGAGAGTCATCCTGACCTTGACGGCCATGATCGGAGGTGAGGATGTCCCGGACGTCTAACCTCGCGCTGGCAGAGGCCATGCGCCGGGCGGACTGTTCAAACAAGGGGCTCGCGTCGCGGGTCCAGCTCGTTGCGCAGGAGGAGGGCGTAATCCTCCGGTGCACTCACGTGGACGTCAAGCGCTGGCTTGATGGAGTCCGGCCCCGCCCCGCGACGGCGAACTTCATAGCCGAAGCGCTCAGCCGCAAAGCCGGCGTGAGGTTCTCCCTGGAAGACATCGGTATGGGCGGGGTGTTCACCCCGACGACTTTGGAGCGGGGACTTGAGTACGCCGATGCTGTGCCCGAGGTAGGTTCCCGGTTGGTCGGGCTCACCCGCAGAGACTTAGCGGACGATCCGCTTGCCGTAGAGGCTGCCGTGGTGCCCTCCGCGTGGACGCAACCGCTTCTGACCTGGTTGCTGTCGAGGCCCGAACCGCTGCCGACAGGGGGTGGCGTGCAGGTCAACGTGGGAGAGTCCGATGTCCTGGCTGTCCGCATGACCACGCGGCTCTTCATGAAGCTGGACTTCCAGTTCGGTGGCGGGCACGCTCGCGCGGCCCTGGCGCAGTATTACGTTCGCGACGTAAGTCCGCTCCTGGAAGGGAAGTTCACGGAGTCCGTCGGGCGAGAGCTGTTCTCTGCCGCTGCCGAAGTTGCTCAGCTTCTCGGCTGGACGGCCTACGACCTGGGACGCCATGGCCTCGCTCAGCGCTACATGATCCAGGCGTTGCGTCTAGCTCAGGCTGCGGGTGACCGCATGCTTGGGGGGCGGCTACTCGGCAACATGAGCCACCAGGCGAATTACCTGGGGAACTTCCATCAGGCGATTCAGCTTGCCAGGGCAGCGCAGGAAGGATCAAAGGGGGTCGCGAGCGCCACCACCATGGCGAGCTTTCTTGCCATGGAGGCTAGAGCCCACGCGGGAAACGGTGACGATGCGGCGTGTTCCCGAGCGCTTCGGGAGGCGGAGAAGCTCTTCGAGGGGCGGAACGTCGGTGACGACCCCGAGTGGATCAGCTACTTTGATGACGCCGAATTGGCGGGCGAGGGTGCGCACTGCTTCAGAGACCTGCGGAAACCGCGCATCGCACAAGAGTTCGTCGGGCGGTGTCTCGAACTCACCGATCCCGTTTACGCTCGTACCCTCGCATTCATTCGTCTAGTGCAGGCGGCTACATACGTTCACCAGGGTGAGCCGTGTCAAGCCGCCGTCCTGGCGACCGAAGCTGTTGAGTTGGCTGGGTCTCTCAAGTCGATGCGCTATCTCCGCTACGTCTCCGATCTCTGTGCCGACCTGAAGGAGTATCGCGGAAATCGTGAGGTCGAGAGCTTTCGGGAGTTAGTGGCCGGCAAGTACCCGTCGGTCGCCTAGAACGGCGTCCACGAGCGCGGTGCATCGTCATTGCGGAGCGAAGCGAAGCGCGTTCTGAATTCCTCTGCGACCCGTTCGCTCTCGTTGACGTTCTGCATGAGCCAGGTGGTCATTTTGAGTTCGTTGATAGCGCGGAGTACGGGGAAGCCTTCCCATCTCATCACGTCGAAGCCGTAGGTGTCAGTGAAGCTCTCGTATTCTTCGGTGCTGTGCCAGCCGATGAGACGTTCTGTCGCGGTAACGGCCAGGTCTGTTTCCGGCGGGCCAAAGGCGAACCGTTCGAAGTCGATGAGCAAGACCCTGCCGTCAAGAGTCACGATGAGATTCTGCTGGTGAGCATCTCCATGCACTGCACAGGGAGTAAGCGGGTATCGGAGGCTCTCATATTTCTCGCGCAGCTCAGCGAGACGGCCCTCAAGGAACTCATGATCCTTCTCCGAGAGAGCCTCTGTCTTGGCAATACGCTCGGATACGCGGCCGAAGATGTCGAATTTTGGCAGCGGAAGATCTGGGGGGACGGGGAGATGGTGTAGCTGTCGGAGAATCCGGGCAAGGTCTCTGACGCTCGCTTTCTCTCCGTTGTTCTCAATAAGACGCCAGAAAGTGACCGGCCTATCTCTGATCAATAGAGGCTGCTCGTAGTCCGCGGGCTCTGACGCTGGTAGACCTGATTCGCGTAGCCATTCGGCGACGGCAACTTCTTTGGTCGCGTCGGGAAGCACTTCGGCGTTACGAGCGATCCTGACGATGAGCTTTTCCGTTGCGAGCTGGAATATGGCGTTTTCGCCCAGGCGGAGGAGCGCTGCGTTTTCTGCGCGGAGGCCAGCTTTACGGCATGCCGCATTGAGAGTCTCACGTGCCTCGGGGGCAGTGAAGGGTGGGGGAGTGCTTTGTAGCTCGTTCAATGGGGCCTGCCTGTCCGTTGGTCGATGCACGGTCTACCGCTGATTGTGAGGAGGAGTGACGATTCGTCCAACCCCTCTCCTGCTTGTGATGATTCCCTCTGCTTCTAGCAGAGCTATGGCGCGTCTTACGGTAACTCGTGCTACCCCGTATTGCTTAGCAAGCGTGGATTCTCCTGGAATGCGAGATTCCTCCGGGAAGTCTCTTGAGAGAATCGCCTTTCGGATGGAGTTCGCAACCTCATCGGTGCGGGTCATGGCGCCCTGTGCGTCGCCCACGAACCAACCTTTACCGTGTACCGCTGTGATATGGCCTTCAGCGGCCAGCAGTTGGAGGGCCTGGCGTGCGGTTCCTTTGGATACCCCATGCTGCTCAGCCAGTGTTGACTCTGGCGGGAGCTGGCTGCCCTGCGGAAGCTTGCCGCTGCTTATGTCGTGGCGCAGAGCCACGGCTACGGCCTCATACCGCGTCGAAGGGGGGCCGGGCTCGCCGGATGCTGCACCGACGACACGTCGGCCCTTGCCCATCTCGCTCACCACCAGGCCGAGACGCTCCAGCTCGGCGACTGCCTGTCGAACGGTGCCCCGGGCAACGCCATACGTGCGCACAAGGACGGCGTCCGACCCCAGCATGCCGCCCGGCGGTGGATCGCCGGCCTGTATCCGGGCGCGGAGGTCATCCGCGATCCGGCGGTATGCGGGTTGCTCGTTGCGCTGACTCATTGTGCTCCCAAGCTGAGGAACATTGCCCTCCAGGCTACGACGGCACGCCTTGGCATCCGCCGCTGAATTTGACCATGGTGACCGGTTCCCAGATGACCGTAGAGGATGCTGCAAAAGGGGGCCGATGCCTGCGGGGCTGCCTCCGCTCCGGTGACAGCGGTGACACGGTTGGAGAAGACTAGGCTCTCGCAGGTGGGAGCATCCCTTCATCGTCACCGGGTTCGGTGACAGCCGTTGGCAGCGGTGACACCATCCCGGAGCCTCTCGGTTGCCTGTCACCGCTGTCACCCCTCCGTCAATCAGGCCGGTGACGCCCCAAACGTACTTCTGAGCTGCGGAAACAGCCTAGGCCGCCGATGCTGTCACCGCTGTCACGCATCGCTGGCGTCGAAACGGGAAGCGCATCAGGCGTAGCGGGTAGCGAGGCGGTCGAAGAAGTCGTTGAGCATCCGCGAGGTGGCTGGCGAGCCAATGAGTTCGGCGCCACCGAATCGGTAAATCTCGTACCCCTTCAAACGTAGGTCGCGGTCCTCGGCCATCATCGCGGCGTATCGGCGTGGGCTGGCCTGCCCTTCATCGTCGGCGTAGTGATGTTTGCCGTCGCATTCGATGACGACACGAACTCCATGTGGCAGCAGCAGGAGAAAATCCATGCGCTGTCGTCCAAGGGGTGACGTGCCCGGTAGGTAGCGATTGCGCGTGTACGGGTCGTAATGAAGATATACCTGAGGGATTAATGCCGGGATGTTGGGGCCAAGTTTGCTGTATCGCTTCGCGTACGCATGCAAGATTCGCCGCTCGGCGTCATTGCCGCCTAAGGACTGGTCTAGCCGGTCGCGCAGGCTACGACAAATGTCCTCCGTGGGCGCGCCGTTCATCCCCTCGCGATCTCCCCACCAGTCAAGGAGATCGGCCCAGGTGAGACCCTGGGCAGTCAGGCGCCGGTCGTATACCAAACAGCCTCGCTCATTCTTGACGATCCGTATGTCGTTGTTGACTGCGTCTTCAAGCACGATCTCAGGCTTGGGCCCGATGGCGGCGAAAATCAGGTTTTTCATTGCGCCGCGCACGCCAGAGCCGATTCGACGGGGGCCGAAGATCGGTGCGTCGCTTATCGCGTCGATCTGAACAAGTTCATAGCCGTCTTTTCTTAAGACTTCATTCAGGAAACTGTGCAGTCGTTCGACGTCGGCTGGATCGGTCCGCACGACTGGATGCAGCATTTCTGCGAGGAATTGAAGTAACATTTCGTCGCTGTTGGCCAAGTCGAAACGTTCATCCTCGAAGATCCAGTCGTCGTCCCAGTCGTAATTCCATAGTCGGTGTTGGGCGATATCATGGGTTGCCTTGGTGTAGCGGGAGTCACTACTGGGAAGTGCGTCGAGGTCATAGAGTCGAGCCAAGAATTCCACCTCATCGAGCCCTCCACTCCATGAGACTCGCATCTTGGTGAGTCCCTCAATGAGCCGGCGGCGGGTTACATCGGTGATGTACCGGGATGGAGAGATCATGGCCTCCTGCGGGAGCGCTGGTGGGTGGACGGTGGCTTCGTAGCTGTCTTACCGGCCCGCGGTCTCAACTGTCCATGCCTTGGAGCCCCAGGTCTACGCGGAACCCGTGACGTGGCAGAGGGGTGCGTTTAATGTGAGTTCGTGAGGCTCCCCTGGCTCGAACGACTTCGTGCATGGCGTAGGGCGCACCCTTTGGCAGAGCGGCCCAGTGTTCCCCGTCTGTACCTGACAGCTCTCGTCGGGGCAGCTTGGTTGTTCTGGCTTCCTTGGGCCTACGCGACCGCCGTGCACCGTGCTGACTGGAACTATTACGTCGCCCCCTTCTTCGTGGGGATGCTTCTCGCTGTTGCGGTCGTCCTGAGCTGGGCTTCCGCCAGCCAGAAGAAGTACCTGAGTAACGGGCGGGGGTACCTGGCCTGGCTGGCGATGGGGCTGCCGGTCGCCTTCATGGCACTGGTCGGTTGGGAGGGCGGTTACGAGGTCGGAGGCGGCGTCCTCGCATTCATTGGGGTAGTTCCTGCCGTGCTGGTGGGTTGGGCTTTCGTGCTCTTGTGGCGGCATCGCATGGCCGACTGGCGCGAGCACGGGCAAGCGGGGCCGAATTAGCGATCACAGCGGAAGACGGGCCTCTCAGGTGACCGCAGGGGGCCGTTCGGCTGAGGGGTGGCCCCATTGGATGTGCAGGGTCTTCATCGCTTTGCGGGGGCTCTGAACCTTGATCGTGCGGAATGCGTGCTGAGATGTCCGCGAAATTCGATGTCTGCGCAGGTCAGAGCGTTTTCGTAGCGGGACTGTAAAACCGTCGGCTCAGCCTACCCAGGTTCGAACCCTGGACCTGCCACCCAAGCAGAAAGAGCCCCTGACCAGCAGAGATGTGGTCGGGGGCTTCTTCGTTCCATGATCCGTCAGTGACCGTGATTCCCCCCTGTTTCCCGTGAGATCTGGCACGGATCTGGCACGCGATCATGACGCTAGCGCGACGCGCACGGCTCCCGCCTGCCTGATCATCCCGTCGCCGTCGTCCCACCCGTCAGGGAAGCGGGCCAGGGCCAGGGGGTCAAGGTGGAGCGCCCCACTGGACGAACGACCTTGACCCCCTGGCCCTGGTCTGCTCGGCTCGTCCTGGGCGACGGCGATGGGGTGATCAGGCTTCCACCTCAGCCACCCGAGACCTCGGCTTTGCAGCCCTGATCATCCTGGAGCCGGAGCGCCCCCGCCGGAGGCATAAAGACGGAGACGAATCCGCGGTGAGATCGTCGTGGCGGCGACAGCGTCCCCGCAGCGGACAGGTCGGGCGGGCACACGGGCGAGAGTGCCTCTACAGTCTGCGCTGTGGATCGCGATAACACCGCCCTTGAAAGGCTCATCGCCCTTGTCCCTCCTCCCTCCGTTCCAGTCTTCGGGACGGATGCATGGGAAGAGGTGTTCTCCGACCTGGGCCTCCGGCTTCCGGATGACTACGTCGCTTTCATCGAGCGTTACGGGCACTGCGACTTCGCCCAGTGGCTCAGCGTCTACGACCCCCGCTTCATCGGGAAAGACGGCCGTATGCACGCGGCACATTGGGGCGACGATTACAGAGATCTTCGTGAGAAGTACCCTGAAGACTTTCCACTGGCCATGTGGCCGGAGCCGGGTGGGTTCTTTGGCTGGGGAAGCACCATCGACGGCGATGAGATCGGCTGGTTGACGGTTGGAGAGCCCGCAGAGTGGCCGACCATCGTGATCCCGCGCCATGCGGATCAGGAATCACCGATCCCTGAGACCATGACAGAGTGGCTCGTCGGATGGGCTTCCGGCACGAGATTTGACAGCAGCGGGTTTGCCAAGGGTGTGGAAGGCCACCCGTTGGAGTGCCAGGCGTGGAGCTGACTCGTGCGAGCACGGGCATGCCGTAATGGAGCCGGCTCATGTTGAAGCTCGACGGGACAGGTAGGCGGGTGACGGCGCGCCCTGGGTCGGCGGTGCGGCTTCGGTCGGCGAGCGCTCTGTGCGGCGGGCCGCCCGCCGTACACAGCACCCGCCGTACCAAGCCACACCCGCCGACCAGGCACGCGCCGCCGCCGCACAGATGCAGCACGACGATCGCCATGCTGTGGCCGGCCATCACACGAGGCCGGGGGCGATCGAAGGTCTGGGACTTCGTTCCTCAGCCCCAGCCCACCGAGCGGCAAATCATACGTCTACTTCGGGCAGGCGTCCCCACCGGACGCGAAGCTCCTCCAAATGGTGCTCTACAGCCGCACGGCGCCCACGAGCCATCGCAAGTTGAGCACGGACCGCAACTTGGTCCATCTGGGCTTTATGAAGACTCATGGCTAGATGTGTCACATCAGCCTCTACAGCGTCTAACTGTGCTGCGAGCTGGGCCTCCTCCTTTGCCAACTCAGCAAGCTGTTGTTCCTTCTCAGACATGGCTTGATCGCTAAGGGGAGGCATCAGCAACGAAGGCAGGTCCACCGAGAACAAGGTTGCAAGCACCACGGCCTCGTTCAGTCGTACGGGCCGGTTACCGGCTTCGATCCGAGCTATGGCCGACTGATGTAGCGGGAACCCGAAGCTCTCCAGCTTCTGCGCTAGATCATGTTGAGTCCACCCGTGACGTTTACGCAGCTCACGGACATGAGCACCGAGGATGGCCTCCGCGTCATCTCCAGACGGTGTCCTCATGCAACCCCCCAAGACGCCACCAGCACACCTTAATGCATATGTGCCTTGAGCATAACGGTGTGCTCGCCAAATATGTGCATCTCGCTTGAAAGTGCGGAAGACCCGCAGTAGTGTCCATCGCGCACGAGAGGCCCGGCGGAAGCTCTCACGGAGGTCCTAGCTCCGTCTCCACCGGGCCTACGGCTCATCCCATCGAATCCATGCCTCCGAGAGGAACCTGTTGGAGACTATCCGTTCCCGACGTCACGTGCTCCGTACCACGATGAAGGCAGCACGGGCGGCTGCTGAATTATGAGACGCCCACCATCCCAGAAGAACACCGAGGCCACCGAATACAAGGAGCCTCCCCGACTCCAACAGCGCTGGTTGCTCATCTTGGGCTCAGCAAGCGCGATCACCATCACCCTTTCCGCGTCCGAGACGCCAGCAGTTGGCATACCAGTGGGCCTAGCCGTAGTCGGCCTACTACACGCGATCATTGACTAACTAACATCGTGGCCCGATACCGCGCTCGTCCGACAGGTTCAGGCGCGGTATTGCAAGTGATCACCGGCGAGGCCGACTCGCCTGAAGCATCTGCCGCCCCCAAGCCGGGTTGCAGTTTGGGTTGCAGTTCAGGGTGATCCAGAGCCGTTCAGGGTGGACCGCGTATGCCCGCTGACCTGCGTTGGACTGTCTGAAACCATGATCGTCCGAGCTTTAATCCGGAGGTCACGTGTTGGGCTCCGAGGTCCGTACGCTCGCCGCCGCAGCTTTCCAAGATCCGGAACATCTCCGGAATGTGGTGCAGGGAAAGGTGACTGACTGACGGCGGGGGAGCAGGTCAGGGTACTGGAGGAGCTCGCAACGGGTACGCCCTGTAAAACCGTCGGCTCAGCCTACCCAGGTTCGAACCCTGGACCTGCCACCACAAGCAGAAACGGCCCCTGACCAGCGAATACGCGGTCAGGGGCCGTTCTTGTCATGTCCGGCCGTGTCCGGCCGTCACCGGCCCTATGCGGGTGGCTGTGCCCAATGCGTGCCCAACGATCAACCCCTTTCTCCCTCTGCTTGAGAGTGTTCGAGAGGCGTGCTCCGGCTGCGGGGTGATTGCGATGACCGAGGTGTTCATGGCGCCCAGGCGGGAGTCCGCGTAGCGTTCGACCACCCGGCGTCGGCCCCGGCGTTGCGCCTTGAACGGCCCCGTCTCAGCACCGACGGCACTCGCTGACCAGGCCAGGAGCAGCCGGCGGGTCAGCGCATGCCCGGTTTGACCAGGCCGCAGTCGTAGGCGAGGACCACGACCTGGGCGCGGCTGCACAGGTCCAGCTTGGCCATGAGCCGGTTGAGGTGGGTCTTCACCGTGGCCTCGCTCACCTGCAGGGTCTCGGCGATCTGCCCGTTGGACAGGGCGCGGCCGACCAGTCGCATCACCTCTGTCTCCCGCGGCGTCAACCCGGCCAGGCTGGGCGGCGGCGTTTGGACCGCGGGGTCGTCGTACGCCTCGATGAGGCGCCTGATGGCGACGGGTGCCAGCAGGATGTCACCGGCCGCGACCGTCTGGACGGCGGCGATCAGGCGCTCGGGCGGGGTGTCCTTGAGCAGGAATCCGCTGGCGCCCACGCGGAGGGCGTTGTAGACGTACTCGTCGAGGGCGAACGTGGTCAGGATGATGACCTTGGGGGTGTTCTCGCCGCACGTCGTCAGGATGCGCTCGGTGGCGGTGATGCCGCTCATGCCGGGCATGCGGATGTCCATGAGCATGACGTCGGGACGCTGGGTGGTGGCGAGCCGGATCGCCTCCTCGCCCGAGCCCGCCTCGCCGACCACGTCGATGCCCGGGGCGGCCCGCAGCAACGCCGCCAGGCCCGCACGGACCAGGATCTGGTCGTCCACCACGGCTACCTTGACGTTCACTCGCATCGCCGATCGGTGTCCGGAAGCCCTCCCTGCTGCGGGGACGAGGGCATTGGAAAGGACGCGGCCACCTCGTAGCCGCCCTCGGGGAGCGGACCCGCGGTGATCACGCCACCATAGAGCTTGACACGTTCGGTCATGCCCAGCAAGCCGTGCCCTCCTGAGGAGGAGGGCGCCCGCGTGCCATGCCCGTCGTCGGTGACGCGGAGGGCGAGGTGGGCCGGGGCGTAGGTCACCACGATCCGTACGTGGGCGTCGTCGCCGGCGTGCTTGAGCACGTTGGTCAGCGCCTCCTGCACGATTCGGAACGCGCACAAGTCCAGGCCCGGGGGCAGTGGCCGCGGCGTTCCCCTGACGGTCATGTCGATGGACGGTCCCGCCCGGCGTATCCGCTCGACCAGCGGCGGCAGGCGTTCGAGACCGGGTGCCGTGGTGTAGAGCTCTTCGTCCTCGCCGTCGGGTTCGACGCGCAGGATCGACAGCAGCCGCCGCATCTCGGTCAGGGCCTCGCTGCTGGTGTGGGCGATGACCTCTAGCGCCTGTCGCGCGGTCTGGGGTTCGGACAACGCCACGTAGCGGCCGAGCCCGGCCTGTACGGAGATCACCGACATGTGGTGGGCGACCACGTCGTGCAGTTCGTGGGCGATGTGCATGCGCTCCAGCGTGACCGCCCGATGCGCGGCGGCCTCCTGCTCTTGATGCAGCCGGTCGGCCAGATCCGCGAGCTGCCTGGTTCGCGACTGCAGCAGCCGCACGCCCGCGCCGACGCACACGGCACAGCCGGACACCATCAGGGCTTGCCCCAGCGCGGACCACACGGCCACGCGCGGCTCATGCAGGGCGGAGGAGTGCGTCCACTCGGCGACGACGGGCATGGAGCAGACAAGCGCGGCGCGCATGGGCCGGTGCGCGGCGACGGTGTAGAGCGCCACCAGGGGGCCCATGTTGTTGAGCCCGTAGTGGTAGCCGAGCACGTGGTAGACGATCGCCCCCGACACGCAGATCACCAGTACGGGGTAGGGCGCGCGACGGCGGGCCGCGAGAGGGGCGTTGACCAGCAGCGTCAGGGCCAGCGATGGCAGGTCGGCCGGATGATGTCCCTGGCCCGGCTCGGCCAGGGCCCACAACCAGCTTGTGATGATCATGAACAGGGCCAGGGCGGTGTCGGCGATTTCCGGTCTGACCTGTGACAGCCGCTGAACCGAAGGTGGCGCGCCGTAGAGCATCCGTCAGGCTAACCCCGCGCGGTCCCGGCCCGCATTCACCCGGAAGTGGAAATCGTGTACCGCGGAAGTCGCACTCCCAGGGGTGTAGCCAGATCGCTCTTACCGCGAAAGTCACGGCGAGATTCGACTCCTCGTTCGATGGCGCAAGAGAGTTCGCGCGCTTCCATGAAGGCTGTTCGCCCATCCACAGGGAATCCCTCAGGAGAAAGCGAGAGCACCCATGAGTTCCACGCATCGCAGGGGAGTCGGGCAGAGGTTACGCAGAGCCGTGGTGACGGTGGCCGCCGCGCTGGCGGTGACCGCGTCCACGGCGACGGTCGCGGCGCCGCCGGCCGCCGCCGCGCCGCCCAACTACAGCGAGGACCCCACCCAGTACTGGAACGGCGTGCTGATCGACGTGTTCCGGAACCTCAAAGGGAGGGACGCGACGCCGGGCAAGCTCGCCAGAGCCGCGGCGATGGTCAACGCGTCGATCTTCGACGCCGAGACCATGTTCCAGGACAAGTGGGGGGTGCGGAGGTACCAGCCGTACCTGCAGGCCGGGACGTACTTCTCTCTGGCCAGGACCGACGGCGAGGAGGAGCGGGTGATCGGCCGGACGGCCTACAACATCATGCTCGACCTCTTCGGTGCCGGGAAGCTGGCCGACAGCCCTGACCAGACGGCCTTCCTCGACCAGCGGTTCCGGGCCTGGTTCGGCACCTCGCCCACCGACTTCGACTACCTGGACCTGCAGGTGGTCAGCTCGGTCGTGAACAGGATGCGCAACTTCCGGGCCGGGGACGGCTCCGAAGACACCCCGGCGTACACGCTCGCCAATGTGCCGGGCGCCTGGCGGCCCACCGGCGGGCCGGGCAGCTCGTGCGCCAGCGGCGCTGACGCGGTGGACCCGAGGTGGGGCGCGGTCAGGCCGTTCGCCATATCCAGCGGGTCGGTGTTCCGGCCGGCCACGCCGGGAAAGTACGCCGACTACGCCGCGCTGATCCGCGATCCGGAGTACCGGGCACAGGTCGCCGAGGTCCGGAGGCTGGGCGGCGCCACCTCCACCGCCGCGACCCCGAACCAGCGCGACGTCGACCAGACCGCGGCGGCCTGGTTCTGGTCCAACGACCTGGACGGCACCTACAAGCCGCCGGGCCAGCTCCTCGAACACACGCGCCTGGTGGCTCGGCAGCGCGGCCTGACCGGCAAGTACGAGAACGCCCGCCTGTTCGCCCTGGTGTCGCTGGCCCTGGCCGACGCCGCCATCGCCGAATGGGACGTGAAATACCTGACACCGATCGACCTCTGGCGGCCGGAGTCCGCCATCCGCGACGGCGGCCTCGACCCCGACTGGCGGCCGCTGTCGGCCGACCGCAACGGGGTCAACTTCTCGCCGTGCTTCCCGGCATGGGCCTCCGGCCATGCCACGTTCGGCGGCGCCTGGGCCGGGATCATGCGGCGCTTCTTCGGCAGCGACAACATCCCGCTCCGGCTCACCAGCGAGGACCCGCACGCCCCCGTACGGACCAAGGACTTCGCCAGCTTCAGCCAGGCCGCGCGGGAGAACGCCGACAGCCGGGTATGGCTGGGCGTTCACTACCCGTGGGACGCCCGGGACGGGCTGGAACTCGGCGAGAAGATCGCCGATCACGTGTACACGAACAAGCTGACCTGCATCTCCACCCCGTGCCCGGCGCCCGTCTGAGGCGCGGGAGGGAGCACGGCACAACGGGGGCATGAGCGCCGCGCACGCGCGTGGCGCTCATCGCCGAAATCGCCGGTCCGCGCATGAAGATCGCCATCGGCGACCACCGCGGCCAGGTCACAGGCCGGCCGTCACCCTCGTACAGAACGTGCTGGGGCGTCGAGGAGGGCCAGGATGACGGCTTGTTCCACGGCGGACAGGGTACGCTCGGCCTTCGACACCTTGCCAAGGTAGCGAAAACGGCCGTGCGGGACATGCACGGGACGATCCTGCCGGCCGCTCCTCCCAGAGCGTTCGTACGCGCAGGCGGCCACGGCTGAGGGCGCGGGCGATGTGTCATGGCTGACCGGTAGAGGGCTGTTCCTTGATGACGCGGTCCCGGGGGCCGCCGTAGACGGGGTTTCTGTCGAAGCGTTTCTCTGTGACGAGCAGGCGGATCGCTTTCGGATCGCGGTTGGGCTGCTCCGCCTCCCAGACGATCCAGTCATCGCCGACGGGCTTGGTCTGCGTGCGCACCTCGCCATAGCCGCCGGGGTTGTCCGGAGCGACCGCCATGATCAGGTAGGTGACCTTCAGCCCGCGCTTCTTGAGTTCGGGCAGAACCTCCCCGACGGTCTTCTCGTCCACCCGGAAGTCGGCGAGCGAGCCGCCCTTCGTGGTCGCCGTCCGGTACTCGTACTTGCTCATCCGCAGCTCATGCGAGGTGTCGGGCACGAGAACGCATGGGGCGACCGGGCCGCTCATCAGGATCGTGCTGGTGGAATGGTCGCTGATCGTCCAGACGAACGTCTGGCCGGGCTTGAAGAGATGGGTGTCGATCCGCATCTGCCAGCCCTGGCCGGACTCTTCGCCGGGGATGTTCTCCGGCACGGAGTACAGGCCGCGGGGAATGTCCTGGACAGGAGCTCCACGCGGTTCCCTGCACCACTTGCCGGGCGGTGCGTAGTCGACGATGGCCGGAACGTCGAGCTCCTTCAACCGCTTCGCCAGGCCCGCCTGGTCGCGGAAATCCCGGACCTGGACGTACACGACGCCGTCGGGTTCCTTGGTGACCGCGTAGGAGGGGGTGCCGCCGTCCTCCAGCAGGCTCGGCCCCACCACGATGCCCGCGGCGAGCAGGCCCGCGCCCGCCAACCCCATGAGCAGCTGCGGGGCGTGGC
The DNA here is from genome assembly GCF_053602655.1 of Sphaerisporangium sp. NPDC004334. NCBI lineage: Bacteria > Bacillati > Actinomycetota > Actinomycetes > Streptosporangiales > Streptosporangiaceae > Sphaerisporangium > Sphaerisporangium sp. NPDC004334. The sequence goes on along the minus strand of NZ_JBSGDZ010000004.1, from coordinate 78,407 downwards.
GCCGGCGGGGACGGGCGGAGGACGGGCCGGGCTGCTCGGAGGACGGGCCGGGCTGCTCGGCGGTGATCGCCGTCAGGAGGCCCCGCGCCCCTGTATCGGACGCGTCCCCTCCCGGCGTGCCCGGTTCCACCCGGGCCAGCGCACGGGTGATCACGTCGATGTCGTCGATGTGCTTCACAGCTGCCCTTCCTCCGCCGGGATCAGCCGGCCTTCCGGTCTGAACCGCACGTCCGCCTCGGCGAGCGCGCGGGCGAAGCGCCTGCGAGCGCGGTGGAGTCTGATGCGTACGGCGTTGCGTGACAGGCCGAGCACGGTGGCGATCTGCTCTCGGTCCAGCCCTTCCCAGGCGACCAGGGACAACAGCTCCCGATCGGCGTCCGGCAAGGTGAGGAAGACCTGCTTGATCGCTGTCAGCTCGACCCCGCTGTCGGGCGCGGCCTGGTACACGTCGGCCAGTTCGGCGTCGAGCTGCACACTGAGGGCCTGGCGACGCACCTCGCCGCGATAGTGGTTGGCCAGCACCTTGCGCGCCACGCCGTACAGCCACAGCGTGGCCTGTTCCCCGTCCGGCACTTCGCCCATCCGCCGCCAGGCGATGGCGAAGGTCTCGGCCACGACGTCCGCCGCATCCTGTGGTGAGTCGCAGCGCCGGGCCGCGTACGCCGTGAGCCGGCCGTACGTCTCCCGGTACACGGACTCGAACCTGGCCCGCTCACCACCCACCGGCTGGACCCATCTCCGGTCTCCTTGGCATCCTCATGCTGCTCTCCTCATGGCGCGATCCACGGACATCTGTGCCTATGTAGAGAGAAGGGCCATCATTTCGCGTCGGGACGCGAGAAGTCGGATGACTTGATGCGGCCACAGGTGGAAGAGCGGAGGTCGAGGAGCCGGTCAGGCGTGGCGGCGGCGGATGTATGTGGATATGGAGTGGATGGCGTTGGGAGCGCAGGCTGCGGCGAGGCCGATGACGACGCCGGAGAGGAACAGCATGCGCTGCGCGATCGCTTCGCCGTTCACGTCGACGTAGCTGGCGCGGACCTGCAGGGTGGCGAGGTCGCCTTCGCTCTTCCAACTGAAGCCTGGCGTATTGCCCGCTTCGACAGGCTCGACGCTGAAGTAGTCCACCCGCAGTGGCGCCTCGTCGAGGATCAGCACCATTTTCGTGTACCGCTTGAAGTCGGTGAAGTCGCACGCGCTGGAGATGCGGTCCCAGTCGGCGAAGGTCAGGCCGGACAGATTCCCGTTATGGGTGGCGGCGGCCAGCCCCGTGCACCGCATCTGGGAACCGACCTGCGGGGACGCGAACGCGATCCGCGAGTTCTCGGCGCTGATCGGTGGTATGCGCATCTCGCCGGTGAGCCGGCGGGAGTCGTCCAGGAGGACGAGTTGACGGTCGCCGAGTTCGACCGATCGGAGTTTCGTCTCACCGATGCGAGGTCGGTCGATACGGGCGCCGCCGCGGAACTCCAGGATGACCGGGAATGGTTTCGCGCGCGCGGTGTCCCAGTAGAGCGCCAGAGACTGCGTCCATTCGTCCTGGTGGCCGGGCTCCTGGGATTTCTCGTAGGAGACGTTGAGCGAGGACTCGGTGAGCTTGGCTTCGCGGGGCAGGTAGATCGTCACGTCGCTGTCGAACCCGTAGTCCGGGCGCAGGTGCGGGGACAACGGTGCGCCAGGACGCCCCGCGTCGAACAGGGCCCAGGCCAGCCCGCACAGCGACAACGAGGTTGTGAGGAGCAGGATGCCGGCCACGGGAAAACGGACCTGTTGTCGCTGTTCAGGGGGTGGCTTCAGAGAGGGTGCCGGGATACGTGGCGCCGGTGCGGGAGGCGGCGGGGTCTCCGGCGTCGGCGGGGTCTTCGGCCTCGGCGTCCGGCCGGCCGCCCGCCGCAGGATCGCCCGGGCCGCGGAGAACAGCAGTACCGCCGCGACGAGGGGGAGGTGGCGGATCAGCGGAGATCGGTGGCGCTGGTCAGGGGACGGCTTCGGGCGGGGTGCCGGTAAGCCCTGGCGGGGAATGGGTGCGCGGCGCGGTGGGGTCTTCCGTGGTGGCGGTCGTCTCGTCATCGGACCCGCCGTCAGCCGGTCGGCAAGATGAGCCCGCAACCGTCCGGCATGATCGCGTTGATCACCTCCTGGGTCGACGTGCCGATATCGGATGTCACGGTGACCTTCAACGGGTACTGCGGGACACAGTGGTAGCTGCCGTCGTCCAGGCGGTTCAGCCGGAACAGCGGCCCCAGGCGCTCCGACAGGTCTTCGTCGGTTCTCAACGAGACGACCCGCCCGTCGGCGGTCAGGGTGAGGTACTGGTGGAAGCGGACCAGCACGGTGGCGCCCGGTTCAACCGCGAAAGGCGGCCGTTGCGTCACAGAAGGCGTCCGGGAAAGGACCGCCGCGTTGTTCTGGTAGATGTCGACCTGACGCGTCCCTCTGGCCGTCTTCAGCGCTAATAGCGCGCCCGCTTTGTCGCGGTTCGTGGGGAATGTCGTGCTGATGTCGACTATGCAAATCCTGTTCTTGGTAAGGTTCGCGATCGAGTAGACGGGTTTCCATTCGATCTCGGGTGTGCCACCCCCGTCCGGCGGGTCGACGATGGCCAGCGCCATGGTCAGGTCGAACTTCCCGCTGATCCCGATGCCGCCCGCCGAGGACCCGTTGCCGACGGTGACCTCGTCGCAGTTCCTGTTCGGCGGCGTGGTGGAGGGGGCGCAACCGGTCGTGGCGAGGACGATGGCGGCGAGAATATTCGACGCGTTGCATCTGAGATGGGTGATTCCACGCTGACGCACGCTGCCTCCGGGGAGGATGACCGCCGGGTCGGCTCTCGATAAGGGGGACGATATTCAGTTTAGTGGCTGAAGCGGTCCGGCGTCGTCTGTGCGTTGTGGCCGATATCCATGCTGGATTATCGAGTTGCGTGGTGTCCAAATATGGGGAGATTATCCCCGCCGTACCTCATTGTTGGTTCCCTGTGACGGCCGAGGGGGCCGTCTCAGGTGCCGGGGGTCGGTAGAAGGTGGGCCATGCGGTGGCGGTCACTCGGGTACGGCGGTGAAGAGTTCGTAGCTGTGGCCGTTGGGGTCGCGGACGTACACGCCCCGGCCGCCGGCGAGGTGGTTGATGTCGCGGTCCCAGCCGTGTGCGGGGCCGGAGCCGTAGTCGACCGACGGGGCTCGGCTCAGCCGTTCCATGACCGCGTCGAAGGTGTCGTCGTCGACCAGGAACGCGTAGTGGCCGGGCTGGGGCCGGTGGCGGTCGTCGAAGTCGAGGGTGAGGTCGTCGTTGACGCTGACGGGCGTGAACGGCCCGGCGGGCGGGCCGACCCGCAGGCCCAGGAGGTCGGCGAAGAACGCGGCCGCCACGGTCCGGTCGGCGGCGGGGACGATCAGGTGGTTCATGACGATGGTCATGGGAAGCCCTTCAGGAGGGAGATGCGTGCGATTCGCACATAATCATATGTGCGAATCGCACGCAACCGCCCGTAGGGTGAAGGCATGAGAGAGGGGCACGACGGAGGACCCGCGCTGTTCCGCCTGGTGCGCTTCTGGTCGCGCAGGTGGGCCGGCCGCGCATCGGAGGAGCTGACCGGCGAGTCGCGTCACGTGCAGCACATCCTGGTCGTCGAGGCCGTGGTCACGAACGCGTCCCGCACCGTCGCCGGGGAGGACGCGGTGGTCACCGTGGGCACCGTGGCCCACCAGCTCGGGCTCGACCATTCGGGCGCCAGCCGCATGGTGAGGGACGCGGTCGAAGCCGGCTACCTCGCCCGCGCCACCTCCGAACGCGACCGGCGCCGCGCCTGCCTGCGGCTCACCGAGAGCGGGGAGGAGTTGCTGGCGAGCGCCAGGCGATGGCAGCGCAAGGCGTTCGAGGAGCTGACGGCCTCCTGGCCAGAGGACGACCGGCGGCGGTTCGCGAGCTATCTGCGGCGCCTGGCCGACGACGTCGGCGCATAGCCGCCGCGACGCGTCCGGCCGGCCAGGTCTTGTGCCGCGTCTTTTGTCTGATGTCGCGTCTGATGCCGCGTCCTGTGCCGGTCTTGCGCCGCGTTGGCCGGTGCCCCGAAGCCGATGCGCAGGTTCGTGGGCGCGTGCGGGACCGCCGGCGCGGCGGACGGGCCGTTACCGGCAGGTCGCGGTCTCCGGGGTGCAGAACTCGACCTCGGGATAACGGGGGGACGGCTCGTTCAGCAGGGGTTGCGGGATGCCGCGCAGGTGCAGGTCGAAGAAGGCGCGGACGTACCGGCGGGTGATCTCCACGGTGCGGGTCGCGGACAGGTCGCCGCTGAGGTCGACGCCGATCTGCTGGGCCAGCAGGTCATAGTCGGTGAAGGACGCGTGCACGGCTCCGGCCACGACGAGCCAGCGTCTCCACCCGGTCAGGTGCTCCCAGTCACGGTCCCACGTGGTGTCCTCGCCGCCCGGGCTGTGCAGCGTCTGGCCAAGGAACAGGAACGGCCGAGCCACGCCGCTCGCGGAGATCGGGGCGAACATCGTCCCGTCCATGTTGATCCCGGCGCGCACCCGGGGGTCGTTCAGCATGGTCTCGGCGGCGCTCGCGCCTCCGAGGGAGCTGCCCGCCATCGCGATCCGGGACGGGTCGATCAGCGAAGCGCCCTGCCACGCGGGGTGCGGTCCGGTCAACTCGTCGACCACGAAGGAGACGTCGACCGCCCGGTTCTCCACCGCCTTCTTCCCGAAGTCGTCGATCTCGAGTTCGCAGGCGGCGCAGGTGGCCAACCGCCCGCCGGGGAAGGTGGTGGCGAAGGTCTCGTACGTGTGGTCGATGCCTGCCACCACGTAGCCCCTGCTCGCCAGCTCCTCGGCCAGGGCGGTGAGCGAGCTCCGGGGGTCGGTGAAGCCGGGAGACAGCACGACGAGGGGGAGAGTGCGCCGGACTCCCGCCGGTCTCGCGTCGGTGTGGGCGTTGGTCCGCGTTCTGCTCAGCACGTCGGCGGGGACGCCCGTCACCCCCTTGCCTTGCAGGATGAGCTCCGACTCCTTGGGCGTCACGTACGGCGCGCGCGGGCCGCTCCGCGACGTCGCCGGGTACCAGAGGGAGACCATGAGCTCCCTCGCCCCGGCCTCGGGGACCCACGGATCGGGGCGGGAGGCGTCTTTCAGGTACAGGGATGTCGTGCCGACCGGATGGGGGCCGGTCGGCGCCGGCAGGTACGGGGCGCCACTCGGCGTGGCCGAAGGACCGGCGGAGGAGGCGGAGACAGAGGCGGAGACAGGGACGGAGGCAGAGGCGGAGGCGGAGGCAGAGGCGGACGCGGGCGCCCAGGAGGTGGCGGCCACCAGCGCGAGCAGTCCGGCCACGGCGGCCAAACCGCCTCGCGCGGCCACGGCTCGCGGCCTTCTCCTGCCCGGACCGGGGCCGGTGGGGGTGGGGTGACTCTCGTCGTGCTCGGTCAGGCGCTCGGTGCGCTGGGCCGGAGCGGAATCGTCGTATGGCATGGAGCGATCTTGCGAGTTCAGGACGGCCCCGGTATCGACCGAAGGTGCGGTCGGCACGGTTTCCGAGCAGTCCTTTAGACCGATGACCGGCTTCACGCGGATCGGCCCTGCGCGTCTCACGACGGCGATCTCGGGGAGCGGCAGGCGACACCAGCGTGGTGGAACGCGGTGGAACGCCTACCGGGTGGGTGCTGAACGGGCACCGTTTCAGGACGATCAGAGGAGCGCACATGAAGGCACGTCCATCAGGTCACCCGGAAGGCCGTGGTGACGGATGACCCCCAGGCCGAACTCCCGCAACCACGATCGCCTTTCGTCGTTCCCGTCGTCAGGAGAAGCGCATGTCCGGGCGTGATCGAAACCACCGCGTCTCCCGCCGCGTGATGCGGGTGCTCGGCGGCGCGGCGGCGCTGGCCGCCATGCCGGCCGTTCTGTCCGTGCGGCCCGCGATGGCGGCGCGGCCCTGCTACGGCGACTGCCAACCGGGTGTGGTGCGGTCCGCCGGGGTCCTCAAGTACGACGCCCCCGTGGGCGTGGACGACCAGATCACCGTCAGCGCGGCCGGCGGGTTCCTCACGGTCGCCGATCCCACCGCCACGCTCACCGTGGGCGCCGGGTGCACGCTGGTGACCCAGCACGAGGCGCGCTGCGCGTCGGCGAACGTCGGGTCGATGGTCGTCCGCGGGCTGGACGGCGACGATGTGATCACCAACTCCACGGGCCTCGCCGCACGCCTGATGGGCGGGGACGGTGACGACCGGCTCGCCGGCGGCTCGGGCGATGACACGCTGGTCGGCGGATTCGGCGGCGACCTGCTGCGGGGCGGCGCCGGCTCCGACACCGTCGCCTACTCCGAGGTGTCGAACAGGCTCGGCGTCCGGGCCGATCTCGACGGTGCGACCGGCGACGACGGCAGCTCGGAGGACGGGCCCGCGGGCGCCCGGGACACCATCGCCGCGGACGTGGAGAACCTGGAGGGGACCAACGCCGACGACGTGCTCATCGGCGACGCGGGCCCGAACGTCATCGACGCGTCGAACGGCCACGACCTGATCCAGGGCCTCGGCGGCGACGACCGGCTCACCGGCAGGGGCGGCGGCACCCTCGACGGGGGCGCCGGCGCCGACCGTTGTACCTCCGACCTGCGAGGTCTGCTGGAGACGGTGGACACCTTCAGCGGCTGCGAGACCACGGAGGTCGTGACCTAGCGCCGTGATCGAATCGGTGGCGGCAGGGCGGCGCCGGCCGATGGGAGATCGTGTCCCAGCGCCGTGATCGGGAGGCGGCAGGGCGGGGCGCCGGCCGAAAACCGTTTCACGGCCCGCAGGCCGGGTCTCTACCGTGTATGCCGTGACGACTCAGGTGATCGTGCTCAACGGCGGGTCCAGCGCGGGCAAGTCCGAGATCGTCCGGCGCCTGCAGGCCGTCCTGCCGCGGCCATGGCTCGCTTTCGGGGTCGACTCGCTCATCGAGGCGATGCCCGCGTCCATGCGGGCGTCGGACGCGGGAATCGAGTTCGACCAGGACGGCGGAGTGAACGTCGGGCCCCGGTTCATGGCGCTGCAGACGGCGTGGATGGAGGGGATCGCCGCGATGGCCCGGGCCGGAGCCCCGGTCATCATCGACGATGTCTTCCTCGGCGGAGCGGCGACCCAGCGGCGCTGGCAGGCGGCTCTCGACGGGCTGGACGTCCTGTGGGTCGGGGTCAGGTGCGACAGCGCGGTCGCCGCCGAGCGTGAGAGGGCCAGGGGGGACCGGGTCCCGGGAATGGCGGTGACGCAGGCGGAGATCGTCCACGAGGGCATGGTCTATGACCTGGAGGTGGACACCACGCGGACCGCCTCCCTGGCGTGCGCGGAGATCATCGCCGATCGCGTGCGGCGATCCGGCGAACCCCTTTAGACACCGAGTCCGGCCGCGAGCGGCGGGCGGATCTCGAGTCGCCGTCCAATCGTTGCGGCTTCGCCATCTACCGGGGGCCTGTGACGGCTGCGACCGGTGGGAAGATTGCGGCCTCCGGGAATAATGTGGAGTTTCCGGACAAGGCGGAGTCAGAGCTGCTAAGTGTTGTGCGGCCAGGATTCACAGCAGAGAGGTTCGGCATGGACCGCGACGGCCACCCGAGATCCCACGAAGAGGATCCTCTCCAGCAGGTGGGGCCCACGGGCATCGACCGGGACGACCAACCGGTGCGCCCGGGCGGTGACGTGCTGTCCGACGGCTGGACGCCCGGACACGATCCCGCTCACGCCTCAGACGACGAGGCGTCCGACCCTGACCGGGCCGGCCATCAGTGGGCCGAGGGTGACGAGCGGCTCGAGAGTCTCGAAGAATTCGACTATCTCTACCGCCGCGAGGGCGAGGAGATGGTGCTCGACGACGAGCGGTCCGAGGACCCTGAGCGGCCGGGGCGTGAGGAGTGGGACACCGAGGGCGGAGGGGAGCGCGGCTTCCTCGGCTCGGGGTGGACCGGCGAGGCGGACGCGGAGGACAAGGGCGGCAAGAACAAGGGGTTCATCGTCGCCATCGCCGCGATCGTGCTGCTCGCGGTGGCGGGCGGCTGGATCGTGTCCACCTCGGTCGGCTCCAAGCCGGAGGCGGCCTGCTCGACCCCCGGCAAGTGCCCCTCGGTCGAGCGGTCGGACCCCGCGCTGACCGACACCCCCAGCGCCGGGCCCAGCATCGGCGACCCGGCCACCGAGCCCACCGCCGGGACCGGCGAGACCGCGGAGCCCCCCAGCGGGACGCCCACGCCGACGGCCGGCCAGGGACGGCAGACGCGCCCGCCCACGGCCCGGCCGACGCCGACGCGCACCCGGGTCCACTCGCCCCGGCCGTCGCCCAGGTCCAGCGGTCGCCCGCAGCAGACGCAGGACCCGCGGATCGAGGACGACCCCGAGTCGTCCCCGAAGCCCCCGCCGACCACGCAGGCGCCCCCGCCGCCGGCGCCGAGCCCGACCCAGAGCGAGAGCGGCGGCGGCCTGCTGGACTGGATCTTCTGATCGTCCCGCCGGCCGCCTGAAGGCCTACCGGACGTTGGAAGTCTCCGGGCCGCCTGAAGGCCCGGAGGCGGCCGGCCAGGCCGACGGACGCCGAACCGATGTGGACCTTGATTGGGGTTGAGCGCAGCGCGATGCCTAGCCTTGTGCCCGCGGTCGTCGTGCCAGGATCGCTGAAGCGTGCCCCGCAACCGGTGCTGTCATCGGAGAACGATCTGGTGCTGCGGCCCTGGACGGCGGCGGACGCCCCCGCGATCGTCGATGCCTTCCGGGATCCGGACATCCAGCACTGGCACGCGCGCAGCGTCGAGTCGCTCGCCGAGGCCGAAGAGATGATCGAGGGCTACGCGCAGGGCTGGCGCGCCGAGTCCAGCGCGCACTGGGCGGTGGTCACGCCCCGGGACGAGGTGCTCGGCCGGGTCGCGTTCCGCACCTTCGACCTCTTCTGGGGACACGCGGAGGTGGCCTACTGGACGCGGGCGGCGGCCCGGGGGCGCGGCGCGGCCACGACGGCGGTGCGGGCGCTCACCACCTGGGCCTTCGGCATCGGCCTCCACCGGCTGTACCTCTACCACTCGACGCTCAACGACGCCTCCTGCCGTCTCGCGCACAAGGCCGGCTTCGCCCTGGAGGGCACCGAACGCAGTTCCATCTTGCACCCCGACGGCTGGCACGACATGCACCTGCACGCCCTGGTCAACCCTTCCCACCTCTCCCAGGCCACGGCACTCCCGGCCTGACCGCGGCGGCGCGCGTCTCCCCCCACCCGCCAAATCGTCCCGGAGACCTGGACGGTCCGGCCATCCGCGAGGACGGCGGCTTGTGCGGGGAAGCGGATGGTCGTTCGCTCCTTTCGACAAGTGGTGGAACGGGGTGTTCTACAGTCGCGGGTGTGGGTGTCGCGCGTTCGTTGTCGTTGTTCGTGCTGGCCGCGTTCGCGGAGATCGGCGGGGCGTGGCTGGTGTGGCAGGGGGTCAGAGAGCAGCGCGGCCTGTTGTGGGCCGGCGCGGGGTTCATCGCCCTCGGGCTGTACGGGCTGGTGGCCACCTTTCAGCCGGACGCCCATTTCGGCCGCATCCTCGCCGCCTACGGAGGGGTGTTCGTCGTGGGCTCGCTGCTGTGGGGTGTGGTGGTGGACGGCTTTCGTCCCGATCGATGGGACGTCATCGGGGCCGCCGTCTGTGTCCTCGGCGTGCTGGTCATCATGTACGCGCCGCGCGGGTGACCGACCCGCCCGTACCGGCCCGTACCCGTCGGCACCCGGGCCGTCGTCCGCGCCCGGTCGCTCAGGGGCGGCGCACGGCCGGGCACGGGCCGGTCGGGTACGAGCCGGTCGGGCCAGGTCAGCAGACGGTCGATAGGAGCAGGTCAGGGCCGGTCAGGGCCGGTCAGCGGACGGTCGGGCATGAGCCGGCCGGGCCAGATCAGCGGACGATCTGGAGGAGGGCCTGGGTCCGGGCCTGCGCGGGTTCGGGGAGGCGCTGGAGTTGCCTGCCGGAGGCGTCCAGGACGACCAGGGTGTTGCGGGCGGAGCCGGCGACCCGGACCACCAGGCGGCCGTCGGGCAGGTAGAGGGCGCCGATGAGACGGCCGCGGACCGCGATCGGGACCTTGGCGCCGGTGGTCGTGTCGACGATCGTCGGACGGAACCACACGGGCCAGCCGCCGTCGCCGCCGGGGTCCTTGGGAGAGAGGGGCGCCACGACGACGCGCTCGCCGTGCGGTGACAGGCTCTGGACGTGGTTGGCGAGCTTGACGCCCTTGACCTTGACCGACGTGCGGGCGCGCAGGTCGAGGCGGTAGACGCCCTCGGTGGTGCCGGCGTACCCGGCCAGGTAGCGGCCGTCGGAGGACCAGGCCAGGTGGCAGACCCCCATGGTGGTGCCGGCCCTGCGCGTGCCGCCGCCGGCGGCGTTGACGACGGCCACCGGCGAGGCGTCGCTCTCACTGCTGGGCAGGAAGGCCACCTTGGCGGAGTCGGGCGACCAGACCGGGGTCAGGCAGGGGGCGTTGGCTCCGGCGCCCTTGGCGAGGGTGGTGACCTTGCCGGCGGCGCTCACCTGCACCTTGCCCAGGCCGGTGATCCAGGCGATCTTCCTGCCGTCGGGGGAGGCGGAGAACTGGCCGGTCTCCGGTGTGACGCCCAGGCGGGTGGGGCCCTTGCCGGGCTCGTAGCGGGTGACGACGTACCCGCGGTTGAACCGCGCGTAGACGGCGACGCCCTTGATCGGGGCCGGCTTCGCCGCCGCGGTCGTAGAGGTGGGCGCCGCTCGGGCGGGGGAGAGCGGGGTGGTGCTCGCCGAGGCCGGGGCGACGGCCAAGGGGGCGAGGAGCGCGGCGCCGAGGACGGCGCCGAGCGGCTGGTATCGGTTCATAAGGTGCCTCATCATCTGTGGTCTTGTCTGTGTGCCCTTGTTCGACGCTCGTCCGTTCCGATGAGTTCGCTCGGATCGCGTTCCACGGCGCGACAGGCCCGATCTGGCTCTGTGTAAAAGGAGATGCGTCCCGGCGGGGGCGTTCGCGAGGATCGGCGCATGGCTGAAGCATGGATGATCGACGAGCTGGCCTACGCGGGCCATGAGCATCTCGACCCCGGGTTCATCACCGGCTACGACCGCAAGCAGGGGTATCCCGACCCCTCCGCGGACCTGGCCGTCCTCGCCGAGCACGGGGTGGGCGAGGACGCCACCGTGGTGGATCTCGCCGCGGGCACCGGGCAGTTCACGCTGGCCGCGGCGCGGCGGTTCCGGCGGGTGGTGGCGGTGGACGTCTCTCCCGTGATGCAGGACGCCCTGCGCGGGCGTGCGGAGAACGCCGGGTTGTCCAACATCGAGCTCGTCCGGGCGGGTTTCCTGACCTACGAGCACGCCGGGCCGCCGGTCGACGCCGTCTACACCAGGAACGCGTTGCACCAGTTGCCCGACTTCTTCAAGGCGATCGCGCTGGAGCGCATCGCGGGCCTGCTCCGGCCGGGCGGCGTGCTGCGCCTGCACGACCTGATCTACGACTTTCAGCCGTCCGAGGCGGGGCGGGTGTTCGACGGCTGGTTCGCGGGCGCGGTGTCCGATCCGGCGGAGGGGTACACCGCGGAGGAGTACGCCGAGCACGTGCGCACGGAGTTCAGCACCTTCCGCTGGCTGCTCGAACCCATGATCGCCGCGGTCGGCCTGCGCATCGTGGACAGCCGGTTCCAGGCGGGTGCCTATGGCGCGTATACCTGCATAAAAAGCGCGTGATTGACGACCTGTCGCCGCACGAACGAGGCTCTCTGATGCTTCGGCGGGGTAGGGAAATTCGCGGCGCCGGAAGGCAGCGGCAACACGGCGCGGCGGAGGGTTGATGACTCGGGCAGGTAGCTGATTGGCTGGAAGTGCGGGACGAAGCGTGTCCCGCCCTGGTGTGGACTGAGGTGTGTCCCGCCCTGGTGCGGACGAAGGCGTGTCCCGTCCCGATGCGGACGAAGGCGTGTCCGCTCTGGTGCGGGACGGCGGCGTGTCCCGCTCTGCCCTGGTGTCATGGTCATCGGACGTAGGGGACGTTGGCCGTTCCTTAACCAATAAGTCCGCATCAGGGGAGGAAGCGTTCATATGTAGCGGCTTGGGTCCATTAGGTCTACACACCATGCGAATGGAAAAGGTGCTTTCATGACCTCCTCGATGTCACGCCACGAGGCGACCGGCGCGACCGGCGGTGACGTGTCCGACGGCGACGTGTCGAGCCGCGGCCTCTCCCGCCGTGACCTGTTCCGCGCCGGCGCGGTGGGCGGTCTGGGCATCGCCATCGCCGGCAGCCTGGAGTCGATCGCCGGCCCCGCCGCCTTCGCGCAGACCGGGGCCAAGGGCGCGACCGGCTACGGCGCCGTCGTCGCCGACCCGGCCGGCCTGCTGGCACTCCCGCCCGGCTTCTCCTACAAGATCGTGGCCGAGGCCGGCAAGACGCTGCTGGAGACGGGTGAGCCGACCCCGAGCGACGCCGACGGCACCGGCTGCTTCCGCGCGCCGCACGGCTTCGTGCTGGTGAACAACCACGAGATCGGCGGCGGCGAGCCCTACGGCGTGCCGACGCTGGACGGCCTCACCTACGACCCGGGCGCGCACGGCGGCACGACCAACATCGAGGTCGACAAGCAGGGCAACCGCGTCCGCGAGTACGTCAGCGTGGCCGGTACGCACAACAACTGCGCCGGCGGCATCACCCCGTGGGGCACCTGGCTCACCTGCGAGGAGACCGAGCAGCGCGCCGGCGGGGCGTTCCAGAAGGACCACGGCTACGTGTTCGAGGTGGACCCCTTCGACCGCGACGCCAACAACAACCCGGTCCCGCTGAAGTTCCTCGGCCGGTACTCGCACGAGGCCGTCGCCGTGAACCCCCGCAACTCCGAGATCTACCTCACCGAGGACGCCAGTAGCCCGAACGGGCTCTACTACCGCTGGACCCCGCCGCGCGGCTTCCACGCCCGCAAGGGCGCGCTGCGGGCGCTGGCCCTGACCAACGGCGGCGACACCGCGGGCACGCTGGAGGCGCTGAGCGCCTACAAGGGCGGCAAGCACATCAAGGACCTGTCCGAGGCCACCCAGCCCGGCACCCGGTACAAGGTCAAGTGGGTGGCGGTGCCCGACCGCGACGCCAAGACCGTCTCGGTGCGCAAGCAGTTCACCGACGACCAGATCACCCGCAGCCGCAAGCTCGAGGGCGCCTGGTTCGCCGACGGCGGCGCCTACTTCGTGGCCAGCTACGCCCGCCACGCCGACGGCAGCGTCAACGAGCACGACGGCCAGGTCTGGTTCTACGACCCCGAGTCCGAGACGATCACGCTGAAGACCATCTTCGGCGTGAACCCCGACCCCGAGGCCGACACCGACTACGACGGACCGGACAACATCACGGTCTCGCCGTACGGCGGCGTCATCCTGGCCGAGGACGGCGAGGGCGTCTCGCACCTGGTCGGCGTCACCAAGCAGGGCACGCCGTACCCGATGGCCCGCAACGAGCTGAACGACAGCGAGTTCACCGGCCCGACGTTCAGCCAGGACGGCAGGATCCTGTTCGCGAACATCCAGACCCCGGGTTACGTGTTCGCCATCACCGGCCCGTGGCGCCGTCCGTCCGACGGCAACGGCCACGGCGACCACGGTCACGACCACCACTGATGCCACTGAGCACCACTTGACCATCGCCACCGCCGGTTGACCGGCCGGCCGGCGCGCTGACACGGCGCCGTCTCCTCCCTTCGGGGCGGGGGCGGCGCCGTTTCGCGTCCGGGACGGGCCGCTCGCGCCGGTGGGCGCACGCCGGGAGGCTGGGAATAGGACAGACCCCCCTAAAGGTTGCCTAGGGCAATAATATATATTTGCCTAAGGCAACTAGATGGAGGAAGGGTCATGGCGTCCGACGGCGACCGCGGAGAGCTGCTCGTCCGGCTGGCCGAACTGGTGCCGGTGATCAAGGCGGTCAAGCGCGACCTGCCGTTCCCCGGCCCCCGTGCGGGCCTCAGCCTCCTGGTCGTGCTGTACCGCTGCGGCGCGATGCGCCTGGGCGAGCTGGCCGACTGCTCGGAGGTCGACCAGTCGGTGATCAGCAGGCACGTCGCGGACGTGGAGGAGCGGGGCTGGGTCGAACGCGTGCCCAACCCCCGCGACGGGCGTTCATGGTACGTCCGCCTGACCCCGGACGGTGAGCGGGTGGTGCGCGAGGCGCTCGCCCACGCGCGGCACTCCATCGAGGGAGCCCTGGACGGCTGGACGGACGAGGACGTCGCCGAGCTGTCGGGACTGCTCGGCCGCTTCCGCGCCGGCTTCGACGCCCACCGCGACCGGCCGCTCCATCGCGACCGGCCCCCACAACTTATGCCGGACACGGCCCCTGTGCCGGACACGGCCCGAGCTCAGACAGTGAAGGGACTTCGATGACCACCGCAGTACCGGCGGAGACGCGGGAGGCCGCCCCCGATCCGGCCGCACCCATGTCCCACAGGGAGATCCTGGAAGCGCTGTCGGGCCTGTTGCTCGGCCTGTTCGTGGCGATCCTGTCGTCCACGGTCGTGTCCAACGCGTTGCCCACGATCATCGCCGACCTGCACGCGGACGAGAACACCTACACCTGGGTGATCACCGCGACGCTGCTCGCCACCACGGTCTCCACCCCCATCTGGGGCAAGCTCTCCGACCTGGTGAGCAAGAAGACGCTGGTCCAGCTCGCCCTGCTGATCTACATCATCGGCTCGGCGATCGCGGGCGTCTCGCAGAACCCGAGCATGCTGATCGGCGCCCGGGTCATCCAGGGACTCGGCGCCGGCGGCCTCACCGCCCTGGTCCAGGTCATCATGGCCGCGATCATCGCGCCCCGCGAGCGCGGCCGCTACTCCGGCTATCTCGGCGCGGTGTTCGCCCTGGCCACCATCGGCGGGCCGCTCATCGGCGGCGTGATCGTGGACACCTCCTGGCTCGGCTGGCGCTGGTGCTTCTACGTCGGCGTGCCCTTCGCCCTCATCGCCCTGGTCGTCCTGCAGAAGACCCTGCACATCCCGGTGCGCAGGCGCGCCGTCAAGGTGGACTGGCTCGGCGCGCTGCTGATCACCGCCGCCGTCTCGCTGCTGCTGGTGTGGGTCTCCTTCGCCGGCCACAAGTACGACTGGCTGTCGTGGCAGACCGGGGCCATGGTGGGCGGCGCGGTGGTGCTCGCCCTGCTCTTCCTGCTGGTGGAGTCCAGGGCCGCCGAGCCGGTCGTCCCGCTGCGGCTGTTCCGCAACGCCGCCATCAGCCTCGCCGTGGTGGCCAGCCTGCTGGTCGGCGTCGCCATGTTCGGCGCGACGACCTTCCTCAGCCAGTACTTCCAGCTCGCGCGTGGCGAGACGCCGACGATGGCGGGTGTCATGACCCTGCCGATGATCCTCGGCCTGGCGCTGGCCTCCACCATCGTCGGACAGGTCATCACCCGCACCGGCCGGTGGAAAATCTTCCTGGTCACCGGCTCGCTGCTCCTCACCGCGGGCGTCGCGCTGATGGGCATGCTGCGCTACGACACCGACTACCGGCTGCTGGCCGTCTACATGTTCCTCATCGGCGTGGGCCTCGGCATGACCATGCAGAACCTCGTGCTGTCGGTGCAGAACCAGGTCCGTCCGCAGGAGCTCGGCGCGGCCAGCTCGGTCGTCGCCTTCTTCCGCACGCTCGGCGGCGCGATCGGCGTCGGCGCCCTCGGGGCGGTGCTCGCCCACCGCGTCATCGACTACATGGCCGAGGGCCTGGGCAGGCTGGGCATCCGCGGCGGCGGGCTGAGCGAGGGCGCCGTCCCCCGGCTGTCGGAGCTGCCGGCGCCCGTCCGCACGGTGGTCGAGGACGCCTACGGGCACGGCGTCGGCGACCTGTTCCTGTATGCCGCGCCGTTCGCGCTGCTGGCGTTCATCGCCATCCTGTTCATCAAGGAGATCCCGCTGCGCAGCGCCAGCGGCGAGGAGCTGCGGGCCGCGACCGCCGACGGCATGCCCGCCCCGGTCGGCGGTCCCGGCCGCCACGCCCAGCGCAACGGCGAGACGCCGGTCACCGCGGGGCTGTCGGCCAACGGCACGACGCCGGTCACCGCGGCGTTGTCCGCCAATGGGATGGCGCAGGCCGGCGCGGCGCTGTCGGCCACCCGGACGGCGCAGGCCACCGCGGCCTTCCCCGGTGAGGAGGTCGGCGCCGAGCCGCAGGAGGGCAGCGGCATCCGCGGCGTGATCCGCGGCGGCGACGGCACCCCGGTGGCCCAGGCGACGCTCACCCTGATCGACCTGCGCGGCCACCAGCTCGGCCGGGCCGTCACGCAGGCCGACGGCGGGTACAGCATGTGGACCCCCGGCCCCGGCACCTACGTCCTCATCGCCTCCGCGGGCGAGCACGACCCGCAGGTGGCCACGCTGGCCGTCGGGGAACGGCCGCTGGACTTCGACCTGACGCTCGTCGGGTCCGGACGGCTCGCGGGCACGGTCCGCGACCTGGACGGCGCCCCCGTCCCCGCGGCCATGGTCGTCGTGGCCGACGTGCGCGGCGAGGTCGTCACCACCGGCCTGACCGGCCAGGGCGGCGACTTCGGCTTCGCCGGGATCGTCGCGGGCGACTACACCCTCGCGGTCAGCGCCGAAGGGTACCGCCCGGCGGCGGTGCCGGTCGCGGTCGGCACCGGCCAGACCAGGCAGGACGTCGTCCTGCTGCACGGCGCCCGGGTCAGGGGCACCGTCCGGGTTCAGCAGGACGGACGGCCGCTCGCCGACGCCCGCGTGACCTTGCTCGACGCGGCGGGGAACGTGGTCGGCTCCGCGACCACCGGCGAGGACGGCGAGTACGCCTTCGCCGACCTCACCGGCGGCCAGTACACGGTCATCGCCACCGGGTACCCGCCCGTGGCGAGCACGGTCACCCTCAACGGGCAGGGCGAGGACGCCCACGACGTCTGGCTCGGTCACCCCGAATGAGCGGCGAGTGGAACACCACCGGGCCCGGCGTCGTCGCCGGCGCCACCGGATCGCACGGGCTGCGGGCCGTGGTGCGCGGCAAGGACGGGTGGGCGGTAGGGCACGCGGTGCTCACCGTGACCGACATGTCCGGTCACCAGGTGGTCCGGGCCGAGGTGGACGCGGACGGCGCGGTCGCGACCGCGCCGCTGCCCTCCGGCGTGCACACCGTCGTGGTCACCGCGGTCGGCTACGCCCCGGCCGCCGTGACGGCCATCGTCTCCGCCTCGGGATCGGCCGACCTCGGGGTCATCGAGCTCGCCCGCCAGGGTGGTGTGGAGCTGCCGCCGCCCGGGCTGTGGACGATCGACCCGGCCCACTCCAAGGTCGCCGCCACCGCGCAGCACCTCGGGCTGTCCAGCGTGCAGGGCAGGTTCGCCGAGTTCGCGGGTCGCATCCAGATCGGCGCGACGGCCGAGAGCTCCTCGGTCGTCGCGGAGATCGACGCCGCGTCCATCGACACCGGCAACCGGACGCGCGACGAGCACCTGCGCTCGGCCGACTTCCTGCACGTGGCCGCGCACCCGCGGATCTCCTTCCGCAGCACAGGACTGTCCCCGGCCGGCCCGGACCGCTGGACCATGCGCGGCGAGCTCACCCTCGCTGGCGTCACCCGTCCGGTGGACCTCGCGCTCTCCTACCTCGGCGCCGGGCCGGACCTGTGGGGCGGTCTGCGCGCCGCCTTCCACGCGGTCACCGAGCTGCGCCGGGAGGACTTCGCGATGAACTACAACCAGGTGGTGCAGGCCGGCATCGCGCTCATAGGAGCGACACTGAAAGTGGAGCTCGACGTCCAGGCGGTACGCGACAATGAGTCTCCGAACGGCGCGGGCGCCCGAACCTCCGGCGCGGACGCCGTGCGCGGCGCGTGAGGGGAGGCAGGCCGAGATGACCACGATGGAGACGCAGACGGCGGTGCCCGTCGAGCAGTACGAGGCATACTGCGCGCTGGAGCGCCAGCTCGGCCTGCTGTTCCGGCGCTCCCGGGCGCTGTCGGCCGAGGTGGCCCGCGAGGTGCACCCCGAGCTCGAACCGGGCGCCTACAGCCTGCTCGTCCGCATCGACGAGGCCGCGCCGGCCCGCCCGAGCGACCTGGCCGCCTACTTCGGCGTCGGCAAGGCGACGATCAGCCGCCAGATCAAGGTGCTGGAGGAGTTCGGCCTGGTCGGTCGGCAGCCTGACCCGCTGGACGGCCGCGCCCAGCTCCTGGCCCTCACCGGCGAGGGCCAGGCCAGGCTCCACCGGGCCCGGGCGGCCCGCCAGCGGCGCTTCTACGCCATGCTCGGCGCCTGGCCGCAGGAGGACGTCGAGCTGCTGGCCGGCATGCTCGACCGCTTCAACGACCTCGCCGCCACCCATCTCGGCCAGGTCTGACGCCGTCCCCCGTCACTTGGTGGGCAGTGACAGCGCGGCGCCGTTGCCGGGGGCGTAGACGGTGATGCCCTGGGGGAGGGCCTTGAGCTTCTCGATCTCGGCGCAGGTGCGGCACCGGTCGTAGCCGTCCTGGCGGGCCTTGTTGGCGTCGGCCTGGGCGCGCGCCTGGGCGACGGCGGCCTGGGCCTCGGCCACTCCGGCGAAGGCCGCCTGGGCGCGGTCCACCGCCGACTGCACCTGCGTGGGCAGGGTGATCCTTACCAGGTTGAACCGCAGGTCGACCAGGAAGTCCGCGCCGAGCATCTGGCGCAGGTCGCCGGCGAGGGTGCTGTTCACGGCGTTCTGCACCTTGACCAGGGCGGCGTTGTTGTCCCGGGGGGTGAGCTGGACGGCCTTCTGGGCCGCGCCGCTCTCCACGAAGGCGCAGGAGGAGACGAGCTCGGCGCAGCGGAACACGCCGATCTGGCTGCGCAGGGCGTTGTCCACGACGGGCCTGATGGCCTGGCCGAAGAAGCCGGACCAGCCCTCCTCGCCCTCGTAGGCGTAGCGCATCTCGTTGTCCTGGCCGCGGAACCTGCGGGTGCCGAACTTGTCGTCGAACAGCCGCAGGGTCTGATGGTCGAGGTTGAGGGTGAAGTACAGCGTGCCCTCGATGCCCATGTTGACGCCGTCGCTGCTCGGGACGGTCACGACGTCGACGCCGAGCAGGGTGCTGCGCTTGGGATCCGCGGTGATGGTGTAGAAGCGCTGCTGCGCCGGATATCGGTGCACTTCGGACCACCAGCCGGTCCAGGTGAGGCTCGAGGCGGGGTCGATCACGCCGCGCACCCGGTTGTCGTCGAGGGGCCCGCCGTCGCGGACCACCGCCACCTCGCCGCCGTCGGTGCTCTCGTAGCCGCTGAGCAGGCCGATGACGCTGACGATGGCGGCGATGACGGCCACGACCGCCGCCACGGAAGCCGATACGGCGCGCACGGACATGAGGGCCTCCAAGGTAGAGCCGCTGTGAGATGGGGGTGGCGCTCGTACGGAGTATCCTCAAATGTAAGTATTGTTGAACAACTCCACAAGCCTCCTGCGGGGCCCGTCTTCGCGGCCGTATGCCGGCGTGGACCGGCGCCACTACCACCGTGTCCGGCGGTGACGATGGTGATAGAGCGAATGCCGATAATTCGGGCAACTGTCGGGCATGAGGCATACTCTGTGCGGCTATGGAGACGCGCTGGGTCGGACCGGACGGGTACGAGATCACCGCCGCGACGCGCGGCGGGTGCCAGGTGCTCCGCCTGTGGCGGTACGGCGAGTTCGTCACCGACTGCTCCGCGGTCGACGAGCTGCGCCTGTATCTGGACCTCGCCGACCTGTGCGAAGTGATCACCGTGCCGTTCGGCGTCCGCTCCCCGCGCGCCCGCACCGAGGCCCTGCGCTAGCCCCCCGCCGGGCCGTCGCGGAGGCGGCTGCGGTGGACGTTCTGATTCGCGTCGACCGCTGGGGGAGTGTATGGTTACACCTGTCCGAAGCGCGGAGCGGTAACGCGAAACGCGGCGAGGCCGGCCCCTTTAGCTCAGTCGGCAGAGCGTCTCCATGGTAAGGAGAAGGTCTACGGTTCGATTCCGTAAAGGGGCTCCACAGCGTAATCGCCCTCTCCCGGAATTCCGGGTGGGGCTTTTCGCTTGTGGGATACCAGTGCTCGCCGGTCGCCTGAAATAGGGGAAGTATGGGGGTCCCGTGATCAGGCATACTGGGAGCGCCTGGTCCCGATCGGGCGCGCGATGGGCGTGCGCGATCGTCAGACGGGTCGGGTATCCTTTCGTGGCCGGTCCAGTTCGCCGGCCTGAGGCGGAGTAGCTCAGTCAGGCAGAGCAAGCGGCTCATAATCGCTGTGTCGCCGGTTCAAGTCCGGCCTCCGCTACTACCCTGCCGGGTCCCCTGTGAAGGGTGACCGGGTTCGGGTTGTCCATGTGTCCCAAACGTAGAAAGGCACTCCCACGTGGCTGCCACCGACGTTAGGCCGAAGATCACGCTGGCCTGCCAGGAGTGCAAGCACCGCAACTACATCACGCGGAAGAACCGGCGCAACGACCCGGACCGGCTTGAGCTGAAGAAGTACTGCCCCAACTGCAGGTGCCACCGCCCGCACCGCGAGACCCGCTAGGGTCCCACCGCCCGCCGCGCCGCAGGGCCGCGACGGACGCCGCCGTTCACTGGACGGGCGGCGACAGGGCATGGTGAGCACGAAGGCCCGGCGCCTTCGGCCACCCCTGGTCACCATCACGCACGACCGGCGTTCTCCCTGAGGGCGCCGGTTTGTCGCGTCCGGAAACGGCCCACGCCCGCACGCCCGGCCGCACCGGTGGTTCGCGACGGCCGAAGGTTGTTCTGTTACGGTCGGGCTGGCGCGATGTCCACCAGCCTTCGGCGGGCGGACCGGCGAATCGTCCGTGGGCACCGCCTCCGTCAGCTCCGCGCGCGCGTCGAAAGGCACCGGCACGATGGCTTTGAACCGAGATTTCGTCGGACGGACCTATCCGGCGTCCGGCTCCTACGAGGTCGGCCGAGTCAAGATCAAGGAGTTCGCGGCCGCCATCGGCGACCAGAACCTGATCTACCGCGACCCCGAGGCCGCGAAGGCCGCCGGCCACCCCGACGTCGTCGCCCCGCCGACCTTTCCCATCGTGTTCAGTGTCACGGGCGTCGGTGCGGCCCTCGCCGATCCCGAGCTCGGTCTCAACTTCGCCATGGTGGTCCACGGCGAGCAGCGCTTCGAGTACACCCGGCCGATCTACGCGGGCGACGAGCTGCTGTGCACCTCGACCATCTCCGAGATCCGCAGCGTCGGCCGCAACGAGCTGCTCACGGTGACCAGCGAGGTGACGACCGTCCAGGGCGAGCCGGTGTGCAGGACCTACAACACCCTGATCGAGCGCGGAGGGGCGGCGTAACCGATGACGGCGACCGTGAAGTACGACGAGGTCGAGGTCGGCCAGGAGATCCCGGCCGTCGAGTACCCCGTCCACCGCGTCAACCTGGTGATGTACGCCGGGGCCTCCGGCGACTTCAACCCCATCCACTGGAACGAGCGGCACGCCAAGGCCGTGGGCCTGCCCGACGTGATCGCGCACGGCATGTTCACGATGGCCCAGGCCGGCCGCTTCGTCACCGACTGGGCCGGCGACCCCGGCGCGGTCGTCGACTACGGCGTCCGCTTCTCGTCCATGGTGGTCGTCCCGGACAACGACGAGGGCGCCGTGATCACGGTGAGCGGCCTCGTGGAGGAGAAGCTGGACGGCGACCGCGTGGTCATCGCGCTCACCGCCAGGTCCGGCGACTCGCGCGTCCTGTCCCGGGCCCGCGCCACCGTCCAGCTCGCCTGACGGCTCGGTCCGCCTGACGGCCACCCGCCTGCTTGGGGAAGCACCGGCTCGCCGCCGAATCGGGGGGCGACCTGGGCGGGGCTGAATGCTTCGGTGCCAGGTGGGTACTGGGGCGAGCGTGACAGAGCCACCGAACCACGTATATGGACTCGCCGAGCAACGGGCGAAGGCCCGTGCGGAGCGTGACTTCGCCGCGGCCGACGTGCTGCGCCGGCAGATCGAGGACGCGGGCTGGCTGGTCCGTGACGAGGCCGGCGGATTCGAGCTGACGCCCAAGCCGTTCAAGGTCTGGCCCACGGTCGCGTCGATTCCCGTCCCGTTGACGCCCGACTGGCCGGGCGGTGGCGCCGACAGAGCCTCTGACGTGGCCGAGAGCACCGAGGCCGAGACCGGCACCCGGAATATGGTCGCCTCGCAGATGCTGTGGGACTCGACGCTGGCGGCCTCCCGGCTGGACCAGGCGGCCGGCGCCGCGACGCCGGCGCGCGACCACTCCGAGGGCGCCCCCGGAGCGGTGACCGTGGCCCTCCTGGTCGACGGCGGCCCGGCCGAGCTGCGCACGTGCGTCGACGCGCTGATCGGCCACACCGAGGCCAAGATCCTCGCCGTGGACCTCGGGAACGTCGAGGAGGCCGGGGTCGTCCTGCACGAGCTGGCCGAGCGTCATCCCGGCCGCATCGAGGCCTGGCACGTCGCCGAGGCCCCGCACTGGCGCGGCGGTCCGGCCGGGTGGGGCACGGTCCGCAACAAGCTCCTGGCGCTGGACTCCGGGGACGTGCACGTCGTCATGGAGACCTCCACGATCCTCGACGGCGACGCGATCACCCCGCTGGTCGCGGCGCTCGGAGGCGACGTCGTCGCCGCCGGCTGGAAGGGCGTCGACCCCGATGAGGGCGGCCTCGACTGGCACGACGCGGGGCCGGGCCGGGTGCGCGGGCTGCTGGGCTACCTGTTCGCCGTCCGGCGTGACCAGGCCCTCGCGGCGGGCGGCTTCCCGGAGAAGGCGCGGTACTACCGCAACGCCGACCTGGAATTCTCGCTGTCGCTGCCGGGCACGCTGGTCGTCCCGCACGAGCCCCTCCCGGTCCACCAGGAGCGCCACCGCGGCTACCACGACGTCGACCCCGACTACCGCGATCGGGAGTCCCGCCGCACCTACGACCGGGTGCTGGCCAAGCTCCGCTCCGGCGGGGACAGACCGGACGACGAGGACAGGGCCGAGGACGCGCGCAACGCGGACGTGCCACGCCGTTACTGACCAGGCGGGGCGCCGGAGCCGGGGCCCGGTGACGCCGACGGGCGCCGGAGCCGGGCCCGGTGACGCCGGCGGGCGCCGGGGCGGCACTAGGCTGATGGCCGGCATGCGGCCTTCGCGTGCCGTTCCGCATGTCCTTGGGGAAGACGCATGGCTGACCGAGTGGCCGGGGTGCGGCTCGCGCCGTTCACCACGTTGAGAGTGGGCGGCGCCGCCCGCGCCTTCGCGGAGGCGTCCACCGACGAGGAGCTCGTCGAGCTGGTTTCCGGCGCCGACCGCGCCGGTGAGCCCGTGCTGGTCCTCGGCGGCGGCAGCAATCTGGTCATCTCCGACGAGGGCTTCGACGGCCTGGTCGTGCGCGTGTGCACGCGCGGGGTCGAGGTGCGCGACGAGGCCGATCGCGTCGTGGTGACCGCGCGGGCCGGGGAAGACTGGGACGCGCTGGTCACCCGGGCGGTCGCCGAGGGCTGGTCGGGCGTCGAGTGCCTGTCCGGCGTGCCGGGGCTGGTCGGCTCGACCCCGATCCAGAACGTGGGCGCGTACGGTCAGGACGTCTCGCAGACGGTCACCGGCGTGCGCGTCTACGACCGGCGCTCGGGCGAGGTGCTCGACCTGGACGCCGCCCAGTGCGGGTTCTCCTACCGGCACAGCGCGTTCAAGGCAGACCTGGCCCGTTATGTCGTGCTGTCCGTGACGTACGTGCTGGAAAGGTCGGACAAGTCCGGACCGATCGCGTACAAGGAGCTCGCCGCGAAGCTCGGCGTCGCCATCGGCGACCGGGTCACCCTGCACGAAGCCCGCCACGCCGTGCTGGAGCTGCGCCGGGGCAAGGGCATGGTGCTGGACGCCGCTGATCCGGACACCTGCAGCGCCGGGTCGTTCTTCACCAACCCCGTGCTCTCCGCGGAGCGGGCCGCCGAGCTGGAGACCCGGGCTCCCGGGTACCCCCGCTGGGACATGCCCGGCGGCGCGGTCAAGGTGCCGGCCGCCTGGCTCATCGAGCACGCGGGGTTCGCCAAGGGCCACCGGCGGGGCCCGGCGCGCATCTCCACCAAGCACACCCTCGCCCTCACCAACCCCGGCGGGCACGCGGTGACCGGCTTCCCGAGCGACCCCGAGGAGGTCGCCCTCGGAGTCCCGTCCCGCCCGTCTCCGGCCCCGGCGACGGCGGCCGACCTGCTGGCGCTGGCCCGCGAGGTCCGCGACGGCGTCCGCGCCGCTTTCGGCGTGACCCTGGTCCCCGAACCGGTCCTGGTCCGCCTGACCCTCTGATCACCGCTGGTCAGCCGATGAGGGCCTCGGCGATGAGGAGGATGCCGAAGACGGCGAAGGCGGCGGCGGCGCCGTAGCGGATGACCTTCTCAGGCAGGTGCTTGCCCAGCATGCGCCCGACGAGGATGGCCAGCGCGTCGGCGGCGACCATGCCGATCGTGGAGCCGACCCAGGTGCCGAACCAGCCGTGCTGGGTCGCGAGGGTGATGGTGGCGAGCATGGTCTTGTCACCCAGCTCGCTGAGGAAGAACGCCACGGTGACGGCGGCGAGCGCGTTGCGGGTCGTGCGCTCGGCCTTGCGCGACTCCTCGTCGCTCAGCTCGTCGCCGCGCAGCGTCCACAGCGCGAAGCCGAGGAAGGCCACGCCCGCGACGATCGAGATGGCCGTGGTCGGCAGGGCGTCACCGATGAGGCCGCCGAGGCCGACGCTGAGCAGGTGGACCACGGCGGTGGCCAGGGTGATGCCGGCGAGCACCGGCAACGGCTTGAAGCGGGTGGCGAAGGTCATGGCCATGAGCTGGCTCTTGTCGCCCAGCTCGGCCACGAAGATGACGCCGAGGCTTATCCAGAACGCTTCCACAGGGGGGTCGCCCTTCTTGTTCCTGCGACCGGGCCGGAAGCGGCATCACCAGAGAGCTCGGGGGAGTCGGCTTCGGCCCGGCCGCGCGCGTGCACGACAACGGGCCGAAGGTCTCGTCCGCCTCATCGAGGCCCACGCGACCGGGCTCACGCCAGCATGTCGACCACGCGGTTCGGGACTACTCCCCTTCGGTGTTCGCCCCACCCTACCCGACGGCACTTAGGGGGTGGACCCGCACGTCGGGCCACCGGCTCCGGCGCGGATCAGGTGAACAGGGAGAGGCGGTGGGCGGCGGCGGCCGCCTCGCCGCGGGTGGAGACCGCCAGTTTGCCCAGGATGTTGGACACGTGCACGCTGACCGTCTTCGCCGAGATGAACAGCTCGCCCGCGATGTCGCGGTTGGAGCGGCCGAGCGCGACCAGGCGCAGCACCTCCAGCTCGCGCGGCGTGAGATCAGGGGCCGCCGAGGCGTCCAGCGGGGCCGCGGGGCCCGCGGTGACCGTCACCCCGACGCGGCGGGCGAGCGCCTCGATCTCCCCCATGAGCGGCCGGGCGCGCAGGCCGGCGGCGATGGTGCGGGCCTCGGTCAGCCGCGCCGCCGCCCCGCCGCGGTCGCCGGCCTTGGCGCGGGCCGCGGCGGCATGGGTGAGCGAGCGGGCACGCGGGTAGGGGCGGCCCAGCCGCTGCCAGGCCGCGGCGGCCGCGTCGTGCTCGCCGGTGAACATCAGCCCGAAGGCGTCGGCGACCGGGCCGTCGGACTTCATGGTCGCGAAGAGCCCCTGGGCCCGGTGCCACACCTCCCGCGCCCGCTCGGGGTGCGCCGCGGCGGCCACCTCGCAGGTCAGCCGGGCCTGCGCCATGAACTGCCAGCCGAGCATCGCCTTGTTGGAGTGCGGCATGTCGCCGGCCCGCAGCATCTCCTCGACGTCGTCGAGCGCCGGGCCCGGCCGGCCGCGCAGCAGGTGGAGCTCGACGCGCAGGCGCAGGTTGGTCAGCCACTCCTGGGCGTACTCGTCGCGTTCGTTCTGCAGGGCGCCGACATCGGCGAGGGCCTGCTCCAGCAGCTCGACCTCGCCCCGTCCGGCGGCGAGCTGGCCGCGCAGGCGCCGCAGGTGACCGCGGATCTTCGGGATGGGGTCCAGCGCCAGGGCCTGTTCGATGACCTCCATCGCCTCGTCCCAGCGGCCGAGCGCCTCCAGGGCCTCAGCCCGGTTGTTGGCGATGAAGGCCCCGCTCACCCGGTAGCGGCCGTACTCGCGGGCCAGCGCGTCGCCCTCCAGCGCCAGGGCCACGGCCTCCTCGGAGCGGCCGAGGTTGTTCAGGGCGTCCACCTTGTTGCCGATGGTGCGCAGGACGATGCGCTGGTTGCCGAGCTCGGCGGCGGCCTCCATGGCACGCTCGTTGGTGCGCAGCGCGCCCTCGAGGTCGCCCGCCAGCGAGTGGCCGAGGGCGAGGGTGCAGAGCAGGTCGGCCTCCATGCACACGTCGCCGAGGTCGCGGGCGATCTGGAGGGCCTCCTCGGTGAGCACCGTGCCCTCGTCGGTCTCGTTGCTGAACATCAGGAACGAGCCGAGCCGGGACAGGACCTGGGCGCGGGCGGCGCTCGGCGCGGGCACGAGCCGTTCG
This sequence comes from Sphaerisporangium sp. NPDC004334, assembly GCF_053602655.1. NCBI lineage: Bacteria > Bacillati > Actinomycetota > Actinomycetes > Streptosporangiales > Streptosporangiaceae > Sphaerisporangium > Sphaerisporangium sp. NPDC004334. The sequence continues at coordinate 51,974 of NZ_JBSGDZ010000004.1, read as the reverse complement.
GCGTAGCGCAGGTCGGGCAGCGCGCCCCGCCGGCCCCGGTCGATGGTGAGCTGCGCCCGGCGCACGAGAAGGTAGGCGACCCGTTCGGGCTCGGCGGCCTCGTCCAGCTCGGCCAGGGCGCCCTTGACGAACTTCAGGCCCCGCTCGATCTCGCCGCTGATGGCGGCGGCCTCCGAGGCCCGCTCCAGGACGCCGACGTGGTCGGCGCCGATGCGCTCGGCGGCGTCCGGCACGCGGTCCCACAGCGACAGCACGCGCTCCAGCAACTGCATCTGCTCGGTGTAGGCGAAGGCGTCGGCGGCCTTGCCCGCGGCCTCCCAGGCGGAGGTCAGCGCCCACAGGTGGTCGCGCGCGGAGTACCAGTGGTGGGCGATCTCGATGGCGGCGCGGCCGGGCGGGACGAGCTTGCGGTCGCGGTCGATCTCCTCGGCGAAGCGCGCGTGGATGCGGTTGTGCTCGCCCGGGAGCATCTCATCGTGCACGGCCTCGCGGATCAGGGCGTGCCGGAAGACGTACGCCCGCCCGTCCACCAGCATGACGTTGCCGGCGATCGCGGGGCGCAGGGCGTTCTCCAGGTCGATGTCGGACAGGCCGGTGACCGCGGCCAGCAGTTCGTGGCCGACGCGGTTGCCGCCGGCGGAGGCGATGCGCAGCACGCGCTGGCTGTCCTCCGGCAGCCGTTCCACCGAGCCGATGATCAGGTCCTGGAGGGAGTCGGGGACGCTGGAGCAGTCGTCGCCGCGTTCCATCAGCGCCTCGACGAACAGCGGGATGCCCTCGCTGCGCTGGTAGACCTTGCGGACGACCGCCGCCTCGGGCGCGTCGCCCCGGATGCCGGTGATCTGCGCGGCGACCTCGCTCTCGCTCAGGCGGGGCAGGTCGATGCGCGCCACCCCTTCGACGCGCATGAGCTCGGCCAGCACGGGGCGCAGCGGGTGCTGGCGGTGCAGCTCGTCCGAGCGGAACGTCATGATCATCAAGATCGGGGCGGTCCTGAGGTTGCGGCTGAGGAAGGCGATCAGGTCGCGGCTGGACCGGTCGGCCCAGTGGATGTCCTCGATGACCAGGATGACCGGCCGGCGCTCCGCCAGCCGTTCGAGAAGGGTGAGGATCTGCTCGAACAGCCTGGCGCGGCCGGTCTCGGTCTCCCGCTCGCCGCTGGGCTCGCCGAACTCGGGCAGCAGGCGGGCCAGGTCGCGGGCGGCGCCGTCCGGGAGCAGGGCGGCCACCTCGGCGGCGCCCATCTCCCTGACGAGCTGGCGCAGGGCGGCGGTGAACGGCGCGTAGGCGAGGCCCTCGGTGGACAGCTCGACGCAGCCGCCGGCCAGGATGTGCGCGCCGGTGCAGGCGGCTTCGTCGGTGAAGCTCAACACCAGGCGCGTCTTCCCCCCGCCGGCCTCGCCCCCGAGGAGAACGGCGGAGGCCGCCTGCTTGCGCGCCTGTTCGAAGGCGTCCGAGAGAGTGCGCAACTCGGCTTGTCGGCCCACGAAGACAGGACTCACCATCCGGCCCACCATGTCTGCCAGCATGTCATGCCCAATAGCGTCTTTCGTACTGCTTTTCGGTCAGGGTGAACAGGATGGGGAGCGTCCCCTCCGGGTCCATTACGGCGGCTGTGACGCCCGGCCGGGAGGGAGGTCCCGGCCGGGCATCGTGTGCGAGGGTCTCAGCCGCGATCGCCGCGGATGAGCTTGCGGGGTTCGCCCCTCCGGCTCGCCGTAGGCCCGCGACCGGGCCCGCGGCACGCCGGGGAGGTTGTGACCGAGGGCGGTCACGAGGTGCGCAGCTTGCCGAAGGCGGCGCGCAGGCGGTGCTGCGAGCCCTCGGACCGGGCCTTGCGGCCGGAGGCGGCCTCACGGGCGCGGCGGTGCTCGCCGGCCTCGGCGTGCAGCTCGGCCACGCGGCTGATGATGAGCTGGTAGTGGAGCTCGGGAGCCATTTCGGCTTCTCCTTCGATGTCGTCTTCTCTGACATCTCTAGACTCGGGCTAAGGCGCCCCCTCCCACATCGGGCGGATGCCTTATCTCCCGGGCGTCCTACGGCCTAGGACCGTCTAAGGCGCTCTGAGCCGCCTTAGGCCCCTGAATAAGGCCGTAGGCGACAGGTGATGAAATGCCGCAGGCCCCGCCGGCCGGGCGGCCCGGTTTGGAACAATCAGGCCGGTCGGCGATGCTGGTGAGGTGTCAACACTGACGACCTCGCCCACGGAGATCGCGTCGTCGAACGCGTCCCTGAGGGCATTCCTGCACGGCCTGCCCGGTGTCGATCGTGTGGGTGCCGATCAGCGCGCCGCGATGCTGGGCACCCGTTCCATCAAGACGACGGCCAAGGCCCGAGCCATCGACCTGGCCATCTCCATGGTCGACCTGACCACCCTGGAAGGAGCCGACACCCCCGGCAAGGTGCGCGCGATGTGCGCCAAGGCCGTTCGGCCCGACCCCGCAGACCCCTCCGTCCCCAAGGTCGCCGCCGTCTGCGTCTACCCCGACCTGGTCCCGCAGGCCGTGGACGCGCTCGGCCGGTCCGGCGTGAAGGTGGCGAGCGTGGCCACCGCCTTCCCCAGCGGCAGATCGTCCCTCGGCGTCAAGGTGGAGGAGACCAGGCAGGCCGTTCAGGACGGCGCCGACGAGATCGACATGGTGATCGACCGCGGCGCGTTCCTGTCCGGCGACTACCGCAAGGTGTACGAAGAGATCGTCGCGGTCAAGGCCGCCTGCGCCCGCGACGCCGGTGGGGAGGACGCCCACCTGAAGGTCATCCTGGAGACCGGGGAGCTCGCCACCTACGACAACGTGCGGCGGGCGTCCTGGCTCGCCATGCTGGCCGGCGCCGACTTCATCAAGACCTCGACCGGCAAGGTGTCCCCGGCCGCGACGCTCCCCGTCACGCTGGTGATGCTGGAGGCCGTGCGCGACTTCCGCGAGCAGGCGGGCCGCGTCGTGGGCGTCAAGCCGGCCGGCGGCATCCGCACCACCAAGGACGCGATCAAGTATCTGGTGCTGGTCAACGAGACCGCCGGCGCCGACTGGCTCGACCCGGCCCTGTTCAGGCTGGGCGCCTCCAGCCTGCTCAACGACCTGCTGATGCAGCGCCAGAAGATGGCCACCGGCCGCTACGCCGGCCCCGACTACTTCACCCTCGACTGAGGCGGCCCCCATGTTCGAATACGCACCGGCGCCCGAGTCGCGCGACATCGTCGACATCCGGCCGTCCTATGGCCTGTTCATCAATGGGGAGTGGGTCGACTCACTGGGGGACGAGCGCGACAAGACCGTCAACCCGGCCACAGAAGAGGTCCTGTCGGAGTTCGCCCTCGCCTCCGACGCCGACGTCGACCGGGCGGTCTCCGCGGCGCGCAAGGCCTACGAGTCGGTCTGGGGGCGGCTCCCCGGCCGCGAGCGCGCCAAGTACCTGTTCCGCATCGCCCGCATCATCCAGGAGCGCGCCCGCGAGCTGGCCGTGCTGGAGTCCCTGGACAACGGCAAGCCGATCCGCGAGTCGCGCGACGTCGACCTTCCCCTGGTCGCGGCGCACTTCTTCTACTACGCCGGGTGGGCCGACAAGCTGTCCTACGCCGGGCTCGCCCGCAGGACGCCCGACGGCGGCTTCGCCGACCCCCGGCCGCTCGGGGTCGCCGCGCAGGTCATCCCGTGGAACTTCCCGCTGCTCATGCTGGCCTGGAAGATCGCGCCCGCGCTGGCCTGCGGGAACACCGTCGTGCTCAAGCCGGCCGAGACGACGCCGCTCACCGCGCTGGCGTTCGCCGAGATCTGCCGCCAGGCCGACCTGCCGCCCGGCGTGGTCAACATCGTCACCGGGGCGGGGGCGACCGGGCAGGCGCTGGTCTCCCACCCCGACGTGAACAAGGTCGCCTTCACCGGCTCCACCGAGGTCGGCCGCCAGATCGCCCGCTCGGTGGCCGGGACGGGCAAGAAGCTGACGCTCGAGCTCGGCGGGAAGGCCGCCAACATCGTCTTCGACGACGCCGCGCTCGACCAGGCCGTCGAGGGCATCGTCAACGGCATCTTCTTCAACCAGGGCCACGTGTGCTGCGCGGGCTCGCGGCTACTGGTCCAGGAGTCGATCGAGGAGGAGCTGCTCGCGGCGCTCAAGCGTCGCCTGGCCACGCTGCGGCTCGGCGACCCGCTGGACAAGAACACCGACATCGGCGCGATCAACTCCGCGGCGCAGCTCGACAGGATCAGGACGCTAAGCGAGGCGGGCGAGCAGGAGGGCGCCGAGCGCTGGTCGCCGCCCTGCCCGATCCCCGACAAGGGCTTCTGGTTCCCGCCGACGCTGTTCACCGGGGTCGCCCAGTCGCACCGCATCGCCCGCGAGGAGATCTTCGGCCCGGTGCTGTCGGTCCTCACCTTCCGCACGCCCGCGGAGGCGGTCGAGAAGGCCAACAACACCCCCTACGGGCTGTCCGCCGGCGTGTGGACCGAGAAGGGGTCGCGCATCCTGTGGATGGCCGACAAGCTCCGCGCCGGGGTCGTGTGGGCCAACACCTTCAACCGCTTCGACCCGGCATCGCCGTTCGGCGGCTACAAGGAGTCCGGATACGGGCGCGAGGGCGGGCGGCACGGACTGGAGGCCTACCTCGATGTCTGACCCCTGTGAGCACCGCCGGGCGCCCCGCCGGGCCCGCCGGGCGCAGATCACCCGCGGGCACGCCCACGCCCGTTCCGGCCTTACGGCCACGACCGCCCGCCAGGGCTGGTTCGCCCATCGTTGCGGGGTGAGCCGCTGCCGCCAGGTGATCCTGACGGCGCGGCTCTCGCCGGAAGAGATCACCTGGAGAGGCGATGACTGAGCCGGGCAGGCTCGCCGTGCGCAAGACGTACAAGCTGTACATCGGCGGGGCGTTCCCGCGTTCGGAGAGCGGAAGGTCCTACGCCGTGACCTCCTCCAAGGGCGACTTCCTCGCCAACGCCGCCCTGGCCTCGCGCAAGGACGCCCGCGACGCGGTGACCTCGGCCCGCAAGGCGTTCCCCGGCTGGTCCGGCGCCACGCCGTACAACCGGGGCCAGATCCTCTACCGCATCGCCGAGATGATGGAGGGCCGCCGGGCGCAGTTCGTCGAGGAGGTGACGACCGCCGACGGGGTGTCGGCGCGCAAGGCCGGCGAGCTGGTGGACGCCGCCGTCGACCGGCTGGTCTGGTACGCGGGCTGGTCGGACAAGATCGGCGCCGTCCAGGGGGCGGCCAACCCGGTCGCCGGGCCCTACTTCAACCTGTCCACCTCCGAGCCGACCGGCGTCGTCGCGGTCATGGCGCCGGGGGAGGGCCCGCTGCTCGGCCTGGTGTCGGTCATCGCCCCGGTGATCGTCACGGGCAACACCTGCGTGGTGGTGGCCTCCGAGCGCGCGCCGCTGCCGGCGATCACGCTGGCGGAGGTGCTGGCGACCTCCGACCTGCCGGGCGGGGTGGTGAACCTGCTGACCGGCAGGCTCGCCGAGCTGGCCCCGTGGCTGGCGTCGCACATGGACGTCAACGCCGTGGACCTCACCGGCTGCCCGGAGGAGCTGGCGGTGTCCTGCCAGCAGGCCGCGGCCGAGAACCTCAAGCGCGTGCTGCGCCCGGCCGGCAAGACCGACTGGCTCGCCGACCCCGGCACCGACCGCATGACGGCCTTCCTGGAGACCAAGACCGTCTGGCACCCGATCGGAGTCTGACCCGGCGCGAGGTGGCGATGCGGTGCGACGGCCTTGGCACGCCGGGGCCGTCGCACCGCTGTCCGGGCCTGGCGCGGTTGTGCGCTGGCGCGACGCCGGCTCAGCGGGTCGTGCGGTCCGGTTCGGCCTGGTCCTGGAAGACCTCGTTGATCAACTCGGCGATGTGCTCGGCGGAACAGGACCGCATGGAGTCGCGGGTGTCGCGCAGCAGCGTCCGCACCTGCTCGCGGTCGCGGAGCGTCGGGAGGTCGGGGAGCGCGCGTGACCGGATGTACTCGATGGGCTCGACGACGTAGACCCCGTCTGGTCGGTCAGCGGTCATAGGCGGCACCACCTCGTCAGTTAATCGTATTGTCATCGACGGCGGACTCCTTTCGCAAGAGACGGCGGTAGGCGCTGGAGCGGATTACCAGCTGGATCGACACGTAACCGAAGTTGGCGCCGGCGAGGTAGGCCAGACCGACCCATGCCCACCATCGCATCCCGTTGTCCATCAGGGGCAGTGAATCGGCTTTCTGTGCGTCTTCGATGGTTCGGGTAACGATAAACAGGGCGCATGCCACTAATGACGTTAAACCGCCCAAAATCAGTGAACATCGGGCGGCGAGCGAGGAGCGCAGCCCGGCCTCGTTGTCGGAGGAGAAGCCGAACCACGAGGCCGCGACGGCCGGCAGCGCGAGCAGCAGGGCGGGCACGTCGCTGGTGCGCGGCAGACCTCTGGCCTCGGCCAGCGCCACCGCGCCGATCAGGGACAGCGAGGTGGCCGCGGTGACGACCGCGCTGGCCAGTGTGCCGGGCGGCACCTCCCCGAACGAGGAGGTGAACTTGATCTTCCGCCAGTCCATGCCGGTGAAGCCGCGCATGTACAGGTGGGCGTAGTTCTGGCCTCTTTTGCCGAGCAGTTGGAAGTAGGGCTCGGTGTCCTGTGACAGCTTGAGGTGGACGCAGGTCTGCGACCCGTCGGTCTCGATCTCCGAGGCGCTGAGCGGGTCGCCGCAGTCGGCGCAGCGCAGCGTCTGCTCCATGAGGTACTGCGACTCGGGCGCCTTGATCTGCAGATGGTAGGACGTGGAGTTGTGCGCCATCCCCGGCGCCATCTGCATGGTCACCGGCCGCAGCCCGAGAGCCAGGCGCAGGCGGTGGCGGGGCTGCCGCGACGTGCTCGGAGGCACCATCGTGCGGCGGTAGGACACCTGCAGGCGCCGCGACTTCATCGCCTCGGGGACGACGGCGACGATCGGGCCGGCCTCGCCCAGGGTGTAGACGAACTCCCGCAGCCACTGCACCTTCTCGCAGGGGCTGTCCGCGCGGACGCCGATGTAGCCGAGGCCCTTGTCGATGGCCGTGGCCGCGGCCTCCTCCGACAGGCGGCCGCAGATCGGCATCAGGAACGACACCGCGGCCTTCTGGACGCGCTCCGTGGAGACGGGCGCGCCCGCGTTCGCGTCGCTCAGCACGAGCTCGATCAGGAAGTACAGGGACGAGGAGATGAGCTGGATCGTCTCGTCATGGCAGAGGATGTCGAGCAGGGCCCCGTCGCGCGCCCTGACCTCGAAGTTGTCGACCATCTCGCGCTTGAGGCAGGTGAGGATCGGCACATACGTCTCACCGCCCGGCCGCTCGGCCGGAGCCTGCTCCGCCCCCCGCCGCCTGGGGCGCCGGCCGGGGCCGGGCTCGGTGCGCGGGAGGGTCCAGGGCCCGCTCTCCAGGGCGGGGAAGGACATCTCGATGCGCACGTCCTGGACGACGACGCGGCTCTCCAGGGAGATGGTCTCCACCGTCCGTGTCCGCGACTTCTCCGGCTGGAGGATCATCGACAGGAAGACCGGCACCGATGCGAGCATGTCCGGGCGGGTGGCCTCGTCACGCAGCGCCAGGACCCTCTGCATGGTGGCCACCGTGACGCCGTCCCAGTGGGAGGGCTCATGCGCCTTGGCCCGCCTGCGATACCGGCCGTCACGCAGGATGACGAGCGCGACGGCGGCGGCGAGGCAGGCCGCGAGCATCCAGGGGCGCGGATGGACGAGCGGAGCCGGCCGCGCGGTGAGCATGCCGTCGTCGCCGGGGAGCGGAAGCAGGGCCAGCCAGCCGCACACCGCGCTCACCGCCCCGAGCGCCACGCAGCAGATATTGGACCATTTCATTGAGGGACCCGAACCTCTCCGGTGTGTGGGTGCGGTGCCACGCGTACCTGACACAGGAGAATCGCCCGACCGGCACCGGAGGTTGACACGGAGAGTAGCGGCCCCGGCTTTCTTGATGGAAACGAGACTCAGGAGCCGATGTTCGTACGGTTATATTGCGAAAACGACTGTCTATCGAAATTATTGGTCTTTAAGTGGCATTCTTCGATGCTCAACCGCTTTGAAGGATGAGGGGGGCGGTCAGCCCGGTCCTCGGCGGTTGGTGTGGCGGGTGGGGGCGGCGGTGCTCGGGTCCTCGGGCCAGGGGTGGCGGGGGTAGCGGCCGCGCAGTTCGGCGCGGACGGCGCGGTAGCCCTCCCGCCAGAAGGAGGCCAGGTCCGCGGTGACGGCGGCGGGCCGTCCGGCCGGCGAGAGCAGGTGGACCACCAGCGGGACCCCGGCGACGCGCGGCGCGGCCGCCCAGCCGAACAGCTCCTGGAGCTTGACCGCCAGCACCGGCTGGTCTCCCGAGTAGTCGACGCGGACGCGGGAGCCGCTCGGCACGGTGATCCGCTCGGGGGCGACCTCCTCCAGCCTGGCCTGCCACGGCAGCAGCCGCCTGAGCGCCGCCGCCACGTCCACCCGCGCCAGGTCGGCGCGGCGGCGCAGGCGCGCCATCTCCAGCCAGGTGGGCGCCGCCTCGATCAGAGCGGCGTCGGAGACGTCCGGCCAGGGGGCGCCGAGGACCCGGTGGCAGAAGGCCATGCGGTCGCGCAGCGCCACGGCCTCCGGCGTCCAGCGCAGCAGGGACAGCCCCTCGGCCCGCAGGCCCGCCATGATCGCCTCGCCGGCGCGGGTCGCCGGCAACGGGGTGGACGACAGCTCGACGGCGCCCAGCCGCTCGACCAGGCGCGCCACGACCTCGCCGTCCCACCCGACCTCCTCCTCGACGCGGTGGAACGGCGCCGCGGCCAGCCTGGCGACGTCCTCGTCGATGACCACGGCCTGTGCCACCCGTGCCGAGGCCGCGCCGGTTGGCCGGTCGGCGACCGCGATGGCCAGCCATTCCGCCGAGGCCAGCCGGGAGTCGCGGGGCAGCGTCGCGGCCGTCCCCGACACCATGAGGTACCCGCCGCCGCGGCGGCGCGCCACCCGCTCGGGATAGGCCAGCGCCACCACGAGCCCGGCCACCGCGTCGTCCCCGGCTCCGCCGCGCGTGCCCGCCTCCTCCCGGGCTGCGTCGTGTGCCCTCGCTTCTCTCCGGGCTCCGCCGCGTGTCACCGCCTCCTCCCGGGCTGCGTCGTGTGCCCTCGCTTCTCTCCGGGCTCCACGGCGCGTCATGGCCTGGCGCGGGGCTCCCGAGCCGGCCGCCGTGTCGTTTCCCGTCCCCGCACCGAGTGCCGTGAGGTCACCGGTCCCCGAGCCGGCCGCCGTGTCGTCCTCGGTTCCGTGGACGGCGGCGTGGGCGGCCTGGGTGAGGCGGCGGGTCTCTTTGCGCCAGGCGGAGGACCCGCCGCGCCGGGCCTCGCGCCACAGCGCCACCAGGTCGTCGGTGGCCGTGCGGGGAAGCTCCTCCGACAGCAGCGCCACCACCTCGGCCGCCCGGGGCGGGCCGTCGAGCAGCGCGCGGGCGAGCCGGGGATGGACGCCGACCCCGGCCATCCGCCGGCCGCGTCCGGTGACCCGCCCGTCCGCGAGGGCGCCGAGCGCGTGGAGCGTGCGCAGCGCGGCGGCCATGGACGCGGGGGGCGGCGGGTCGAGCAGCGCGAGCCCGGAGGCGTCCGGGGCGCCCCAGCAGGCGGCCTGGAGGGCGAACGCCGTCAGGTCGGCCAGGGCGATCTCGGGCTGGGCCTGCTCGGGCAGCCGCTCGTGCTCGGCCTCGGTCCAGCACCGGTAGACGGTGCCCGGCCCCTCGCGGCCCGCGCGCCCGGCGCGTTGCTCGGCGGAGGCCCGGGAGACCCGCACGGTGGTGAGCGATCCGAGGCCGCGGCCGTGGTCGGTGCGCGGCTCGCGCGCGAGCCCGGCGTCCACCACCACCCGCACCCCGGGGACGGTCAGGCTGGACTCGGCCACGGAGGTGGCCAGGATGACCCGCCTGCGTGCCCCGGGTGACAGGATCTCCTCCAGCCCCTCCGCCCTGCCGTGGGCGCGCAGCACGTCGATCTCGGCGGGCAGGCCGGCCAGCGCGGAGGCGACCCGTCCGATCTCCCCGACGCCGGGCAGGAAGCACAGCACGTCGCCCTCCCGCTCGTCGAGGGCTCGCCGGACCACCCCGGCCACGTGGGCGAGCAGGGCGGGGTCCACCCGCATGCCATGCGGCGGGGCGACCGGACGCGGGGGCGGGGCCCACACCACCCGCACCGTGTGCGCCGTGCCGGGGGCGCGCACCACGGGGGCATCCCCGAGCAGTCGCGACCATGGCGCGGTGTCGGCGGTCGCGGAGGCGGCCAGCAGTCGCAGGTCAGGTCGCAGGGTCGCCCGGACATCGAGCAGGAACGCCAGCGCGGTGTCGGCGTCCAGATGGCGCTCGTGGCACTCGTCGACGAGCACGGCGTCGACGCCGTCCAGGTCGGGGTCGCGCTGGAGCCGCTGGAGCAGCACGCCGGTCGTCATGACCTGCACCCGCCGGCCGGGCCGGTGCTCGCCGCGTACGGTGAAGCCGACCTCCTCGCCGACCCGCGAGCCGAGCAGCCAGGCCATGCGCCGGGCCGCCGCCCGGGTGGCGACGCGCCGGGGCTCGGCCACGATCACCCGGCGCGCCGGGCCACCGGAGTACAGCCCGGCCAGGGCCAGCGGCACCAGGGTCGTCTTGCCGGTGCCGGGCGGCGCGGCCAGCACGGCGCCGCCGGCCCCCTCCAGCGCCGCGCGCAGTTCGGGCAGCGCCTGGCGGACGGGCAGGTCACCCGCGCGCGACTCCTCCACGGTCATGTACCGAGCTTGCCGCACCCGGCACAGTGCGGGGCACGGGCGATGATGTGGCTCACCGCATTCGGGCGGGTGCCGGCACCGGCCGGCAGGCCGATGGGCCGCGACCTTCGTCGGCGAGGCCGACGCGGCCGCGGCCGCCGTAGTGGCGGTCTACCGCCTGATCTCGTACGGGGCCGTGCTCAACGTGGGACGGGCCACACCGGCCACGGCCACACGGGGCACACGGGTGTCGCCGGGCGTCATCGGGCCTGGAGCGCGTCCAGGGCGACGGCCATCGCGATGATCACTCGCCGGTCGAGCCGGGGATCCTGGATGTCCACGATGTAGCGGTCGCGCAGGCCGTACTTGCGGTCCACCGAGAAGGCGATCTGCGCCCCGGCGCCGAAGTCGAAGTGGTACGGCAGCCACGACAGCGAGTCGACGAACCGGCGCAGGATGCTGACCAGCACATTGCGCTCCTGCCCGGTGAACGTCGGCATGCCCGGCTGCTGGAAGTGCCACGTGGAGCGCAGCAGCGACGCGCCGAACTCCTTGCGGAAATAGCCGATCGGCTGGCCGGCGTGGTCCACGACGTCGTAACCGCTGCCCAAATCGAGCACCTTGCGGGCCTTGAACCCGGCGAGCACGTACTGGCGCGACTCGTCGGTGTAGAGGGTCACCTGCTCCTTGAACGCCAGGCGCTTCTGCTCGGCGAACGCCACCATCGGCCCCTCGGAGCCGTCGGGCTGCTCTATGTGGACCACATAGCGGTTCACCATCATGGTGATCTTCTGCCGGACGAGCAGGCGGCGCTGTGCCTGCAGGGTGGGGAGGTCCACGTTGCTCTCCATAGTCAGGGGATTGCCACCCTAAGGCTTGTCCGCCTCCCGGCGGCGTACGTGGGCGGGTGATGACGAATGTCCACTCCGGAACGGGGCAGGAGTCTCGTTCGTTGGTCAAGACAACGGAACGGGGGAGGAGTCTTAATGTATCGCTCGAGAAGGTACAAGATCATCGCTGGTGTCTGCGGCGGCATCGCCGAGAAGTGGGGCTGGCCGCCCACCATGGTGCGCCTGCTGTTCATCCTGTCCTGCATCCTGCCGGGCCCGCAGTTCGTCATCTACCTGATCATGTGGGCCTTCGTGCCGAAGGCCCCTGCGGCCTACGACTCGGCGGCCGCCTACCGGCACTGACGCCGCGCGGGCCCGTGGTCCCCGGGCCCGTCGTCCCTGGGCCCGCGGCCGGCGGCGGCCGGTCGCGGGGGCGAGGCCGTCCCGCGACGGCGCATGGGCGGCTTGTCATCCTTTCATGGGACGTATGCTCGGAGCCGTGAGCGAACGAAGCGTACGTGCGCGGCCGCTGACCCTGGTGGACGACGACCTCGTCGACTACGAGCAGGCCATGGACCGCATGAACGACCTGGTCGCCGCGCGGCAGCGCGACGAGTCGCCCGACACCCTGTGGCTGCTCAGCCACCCGCAGGTGTTCACGGCGACCAAGCGCACCGCCGCCGAGCACCTGCCCGATCCCTCGCACGGCATCCCCGTGGTCCTCACCGGCCGCGGGGGCCAGCTGACCTACCACGGGCCGGGGCAGCTCGTCGGTTACCTGATCGTCCGGCTCCGCCCGGACGAGGGCGTCGTGGACTATGTCCGCGAGGTGGAGCTGCGCATGGTCGAGGCGCTGGAGAAGCTCGGTCTGCCGGCCGAGCGCCGCCAGACCCCGCCGGGGTCGGAGCTGCTCACCGGCGTCTGGACGCGCGGCACCGGCCGCAAGGTCGTCTCCATCGGCATGCGCGCGAGCCGGGGCGTCACCAGCCACGGCTTCGCGCTGAACGTCGACGGCGACCTCGACCCGTGGCACTACGCCATCCCGTGTGGCATGCCCGACGTCGACATGACCTCGCTGGCCCGCGAGCTGCCAGAGCCGCCGTCCATGGACCAGGTGCGCCGCGTGGTCGCCGAGGCCTACGAGGCGTCCGCCTCCTGAGAGGTCGTCGCCGCGGACCACATCGTGAGAGGCCCTCCGCGCGGAGGTCGTCCGCGCGGACGAGGCCGGGTTCCTCGCCGTAGGACGGCGCCGGATCCGCCGGCCCCCTTCTCGCCGACGCGGCGCCGGCGGGAAGGCCCCCGGGGAGCGGGCGGTCGCGCCTGCGTGCTCTCAGCCCGCTCGGCCGGCGTTGCCCGCCCGCGCCCCGGCCGTCCGGCGACGACCATGGGGACGGGTGTCCCACGAGGCCGGCGGCCGGTCAGGCGGCCCGATCAGCCGACGGGCTCGTCCATGGGGAGCTCGTCGACGTTGCGGCGCGGGCCGGTGAACCAGTGGCGCGCGGACAGCGTCCACCACAGGGCGATGCCGAGCAGCACGGCCCCGACGGCGATCGGCGCGTAGTTGACCGACGTCCAGGTGAAGTCCGCCGACCCCGGCACGCCGGCCGGGCTGATCGGCAGGACGAAGTACACCGAGATCACGATGATCTCGATGACCGCGATCCAGCCGAGCACCTTGTACTTGCCGCCCAGCGTCCACGGCCCGGGGCGGAAGGCGGCGCCCATCCGCAGCCGCAGCCAGATCGGGATGAGGAAGGCCAGGTACAGCCCGATCACGGCGATGGACACCACGGCCAGGAAGGCCACCGGGGTGGTGGTGCCGGCGGGGGCGTACAGCGCCGGCAGCGTGATCAGCAGGGCGATGGCGCACCCTGCGATGATCGCGTTCACCGGCGTCCTGTTGCGGTCGACGCGCGACCACAGACGCCATCCGGGCACCGCCCCGTCGCGGGAGAACGCGTAGGTCATCCGGGACATCGAGGTCACGCAGCTCATGCCGCAGAAGAACTGGCCGATGGTCGAGATGCCGAAGATCACCGTGGCCAGGCTCGGCGTGAGCGACGAGGTGAAGATCGCCCCGACGAAGCCGGCCTCCTTGTTGACGGCGTCCACGTCGGTGGCCGCGAACAGGAAGGCCAGCAGCAGCACCCATCCGCCGATGGCCGAGTAGAAGATCGACTTCCACAGGCCCTTCGCGGCGGAGGTGGCCGCGCCGTGCGTCTCCTCCGACACGTGGGCGCAGGCGTCGAAGCCGGTGATCGTGTACTGGGTGAGCAGGAAGCCCAGCGGCAGCACGTACAGCCAGAACGTCGGCCCCGACGCGCCCGAGCCGAAGCCCGAGTTGTTGAACCGCTCGAACAGGAAGCCGACGCTCTGGTGCTCCGACGGCCCGAAGATCAGGATCAGCACGACGACGGCCGCGCCGAACACGTGCCACCACACCGAGATGTTCTGCAGCAGTGAGATCAGCCGGTGGCTGAAGATGTTGATCAGCGCGTGCAGCACCAGGACGATCGCGAACAGCAGGAACGTCTGGTGCAGCGGGTCGCCCTTCGCCCAGCCGTCGCTGAACCGGCCGATGGTGATGTTGAGGAACGTCGCGCAGCCGTAGTCCACCGAGGCGGTGACAGCGATGAGGCCGATCAGGTTCAGCCAGCCGGTGAACCAGCCGTGCACGGGACGGCCCAGCTTGGCGGCCCACCAGTAGATGCCGCCGGCCGTCGGGTAGGCCGAGACCAGCTCGGACATGCAAAAGCCGATGATGAGGATGAACGCCGAGATCAGCGGCCAGCCGATGGAGATGGCGATCGGCCCGCCGTTGTTCCACGCCTGGCTGAAGGTGGTGAAGCATCCGGCCAGGATGGAGATGATCGAGAAGGAGATCGCGAAGTTGGAGAAGCCGCTCCACGATCGCGAGAGCTCCTGCTTGTATCCGAGTTCGGCGAGGCGTTTGGCGTCGTCGTCGAGGGTGGGCTGGGCCATCGAGGCCTCCTTGGTGGCGCGGGTGGTGCCATGGTGCGGTGCGGGGGGTGCGTACTGCGAGGGAACTGCCGGGAGGTCGGACGGGTCAGCCGGCCCGCGGGTCCCGCCCCTCGGGGGCGTTTCCGTGGGGCGGGCCTGTGGAGGGGGCCGAGGACGGGCCGGAGGTGTTTCCCGGGGACGGGTCGGAGACGGGTGCCGGAGGCGGGGCTGTGGAAGGAGCCGGAGACGGGTCGGTGGAGGGGGCCGGAGACGGGGCGGTGGGAGGAGGAGGGGCCGGTGAAGGATGCGCGGACGGCGGGGCGGAGGGCGGCACCGCGCCTCCCGCCGGGCGCCGCCCGCCTCGGACGTCGTCGAGGAGCCGGCCGAACCCCGGATCGTCGAGATCGCGGACGGCCTGGGCGTACTTGTCGGCGGCCTCGGCCTCATAGTCGAAGCCGGCCGCCGCGGCATGCTCGGCGAGCAGGCCGTGGTGGACGCTGAACCACAGCGTCCAGGTGAAGTTGGACATGAGCAGGTAGAGCCGGACTCTTGCCGCGGGATCCTCGTCCCCGAAGTAGGCCCGCGTCAACCGCCCGGCCATCTCGGGGTCGTAATCGGCCTCCGCCGCGATGTCGCCCAGCTCGAACGCCGGGTCGTTGTTGCCCGACAGCTGGTAGTCCACGATGCGGACCGCCGAGCCGTCGAAGATGAGGTTCTCCGGCAGCAGGTCGTTGTGGCAGGGCACGGTGGGCGCCGGCCGCGCGGCCATGGCGGCCTCGATCGCCGCGATGGCGGGCAGCCGGTCCTCGTACCCGTCCGGGATGCGCAGCGCGTGGCCGCGGCACAGCGACAGCAGCTCGTCGAGCTTGCGGAAGATCGAGAAGTCGGTGGCGAAGCGCGGCCCGGCGTGCAGGCGGCGGCAGGCCAGGGCGATGCCCTCGGTCATCTTCGGGTCGCGCACGGCGGCGGCGTCGAGTGTGGCGCCGTCGATGTACTCCAGCAGGACCGCGCCGGGCAGGCGCAGCAGCACGTTGGCCCCCACTCCCGCCTGGGCGGCCCGGACCGTGTTGACGATCTCCAGGTCGAGGGGGATGCCCAGTCCGGCGGCGGAGACGCGCGGGTCCAGGACGCGCAGCAGCCAGCGGTCGCCGGCCTCGGTGTCGACGCGGACGATGTGGTGGCTCAACCC
Organism: Sphaerisporangium sp. NPDC004334; assembly: GCF_053602655.1. NCBI lineage: Bacteria > Bacillati > Actinomycetota > Actinomycetes > Streptosporangiales > Streptosporangiaceae > Sphaerisporangium > Sphaerisporangium sp. NPDC004334. Next base: position 36,289 of record NZ_JBSGDZ010000004.1, on the reverse strand, counting down.
GCCCTTGATCGGGGTAGGGATGACCGGCCGGCCCGCCCAGGCCGCGACGAGTTCGAGTGCCGAGCCGAGGTCTGGCACGCGGGCCTCCTTTGGTCTACCTTCAGACCATTGATCCGATTCTGCGGGCCGGTCGTTACACGGGGGTATCGATGGTGGAACTTCCCGCCGAGGCGCAGGCCGTGGTCGTCGGCGGCGGCGTCGCCGGGTGCAGCGTCGCCTACCACCTGGCACGACTCGGCTGGACGGATGTCATCCTGCTCGAACAGCACGGGCTGACGGAAGGCACCACCTGGCATTCGGCGGGATTCGTCGGCCAGCTTCGCTCCACGGTCACCCAGACCCGCATGATCATGTACTCGGCGGGGCTGTACCCGGAGCTGCGCGAGCTGACCGGCCTCGACCCCGGCTGGCACGGCGTGGGCGGGCTGCGGCTGGCCACGACCGCCGAGCGGCACGAGGAACTGCTGCGCCAGGCCGGCGCCGCCGAGACCTACGGGCTCGGCATGGACCTCGTCTCGGCCCGCGAGGCCCGCGACATGCTCCCGCTGATGGAGGTCGGGGACGTGCGCGCGGCCCTGTGGCTGCCCGGGGACGGCTGGCTGGACCCGGCCAGCCTCGGCCGCGCCCTCGCCGCCGGCGCCGAGAAGCTCGGAGCGCGCATCGTGACCGGCGTCCAGGTGACCGGCTTCGACGTGCGGGACGGGCGCGTGCGCGGCGTCCGGGTCGGCGAGCACGTCATCGCCACCGGGACCGTCGTCAACGCGGCCGGCGCGGCGGCCGGGCGGCTCGGCCGGCTGGCCGGGGCCGACATCCCCATCGTGCCGATCAAGCACCAGTACGTCGTCACCCGGCCGTTCGGCGTCCCGGCCTCGACGCCCACCGTGCGCGACCCGGACAACATCGTGTACTTCCGGGAGGAGGACGGCGGCATCCTGGTCGGCGGCTACATCCGCACTCCGCAGGTCTGGCAGGCCGCCGAGCCGCTGTCCGAGCCCCGGACGCTGTTCGAGCCCGACATGGGCAAGTTCGCCGAATCGTGGGAGTCGGCCCGGCGCAGGCTCCCCGGCTTGGGCGAGACGGGCGAGACGGGCGAGACGGGCGGGCGGGACGCGGCGGACTTCGCCAAGGTGGTGCACGGGCCCGAGGCGTTCACCCCGGACGGGGAGTTCCTGCTCGGCGAGACCGCGGTCGCCGGCCTGTGGGTCGCGGCCGGATTCTGCGTCCACGGCCTGGCGGCGGCGGGCGGCGTGGGCAAGGTCATGGCCGAGTGGATCGTGGACGGCACGCCGGAGTACGACGTCTTCGGCATGGACGTGCGCCGGTTCGACGCGCACGCCCGCGGCGCGCGGTGGGCCCGCGCGAAGGCGCTGGACTCCTACAGCAAGTACTACGACGTGGTCTATCCCGGCGAGGAGCGCACGGCCGCCCGCCCGCTGCGCCGTTCTCCCGCCTACCCGCGCCACCTCGCGCTGGGCGCCGAGTTCGGCGAGAAGGCCGGCTGGGAGCGGGTGAACTGGTTCGCCGCCCCCGCTTCCGCGTCCATGGGCGCCGCCGTCGCGGCCGGGGACGGCGGCGGGGAGGAGTTCCGGCCGGCCGGATGGGCGGGGAGGTTCTGGTCGCCGGCCATCCGGGCCGAGTGCCTGGCCGCCCGCGACGCCGCGGCGCTGTTCGACCAGACCTCCTTCGCGAAACTGGAGATCACCGGGCTGGCCGGCCTGCAGCGCCTGTGCGCCAACGACCTCGACCGCCCCGTCGGCTCGGTGGTCTACACCCAGCTGCTCAACGAGCGCGGGGGCATCGAGGCGGACGTGACCGTCACCCGCCTGGCCGCCGACCGCTTCCGCATGGTCACCGGCACCGCGTTCGGCGTGCACGACGCCGCCTGGCTGCGCCGCCACGGGCTCGACGTGCGGGACGTCACCTCGGCCCACGCCTGTTACTGCCTGTGGGGTCCGAAGGCTCTGGAGGTGCTCGGCGAGCTCAGCGACGACGACCTGACCTTCGGCTACATGCGGGCGCGCGAGATCAGCGTGGCCAACGTGCCGGTGCTGGCCCAGCGGGTGACCTTCGCCGGCGAGTTCGGCTGGGAGCTCTACTGCCCCACCGAGTACGGCCTGACCCTGTGGGACGTCCTGATGGAGGCGGGCGCGCCGCACGGCGTGCGCCCGGCCGGCTACCGGGCGCTCGACTGCCTGCGGCTGGAGAAGGGGTACCGCGTCTGGGGGCTGGACATCACGCCGGAGACCACGCCGCTGGAGGCCGGTCTCGGCTTCGCCGTCGCGGCGGGCAAGGACTTCGTCGGGCGCGACGCCCTCACCGCCCCGCGGCGTTCGCTGCGCTGCCTGGTGCTCGCCGACCCGCGGCAGGTCTGCCTGGGCGGCGAGCCGGTACGCGTGGGCGGCGTGCCCGCCTCCCGGGTGACCAGCGGCGGCTACGGCCACCGCGTCGACCGCTCGATCGCGTACGCCTACCTGCCGGTCGGCGAGGAAGGACCGGACGCCGCGCCGCCCGGCGTGGTCGAGGTGGGGGTGAACGGCGGGTGGGTGCCGGCCGAGATCGCGGCCGAGCCGCTGTACGACCCGGGCAACAGCCGGGTCCGTCACCTCCCCGGAGCGTAAGGGCGGCTTCACAACCGTTCCACAGTTGCGGTGCGGCAGGATTGAAAATCATTCCTACCGCGCATACCTGTACGCGGTCCTCCTGATTCCGCGGTGTCCTGTTCCGGTGGCGGCCGGCGAGCGCCGAGTGTCCGACGAGGAGGGGCACACGGCGCGACCTCACCTGACGCTCCAGGAGGCGAGCATGGGCACTCCCGCACACAGCCGCACGTCCGGCGGTCCCGGCACGTCCGCCGGGGCGGGGGACGCCGTCGACCTGATGGACTTCGAGCTCATGCGCGACCCCTTCCGCGGCTACGCGCGGCTGCGCGAGCGGGCCCCGCTCGTCCGGGGGACGTTCTTCGGGCGCGGCACGCCGATCTGGCTGGTCACCCGGTACGCCGACGTCAAGACCGTCCTCGGCGACCCGCGCTTCGTGAACGATCCGGCGAACGTGCCTGACATGGACGTCGGCGACATCCGCGAGCGCGAACTCGCCGCGCGCGGAATCCCCGAGGAGTACGCGCCGTACATCTTGGACAGCGTCCTGGACGCCGACGGAGCCGACCACCTGCGGCTGCGCAGGCTGGTGTCGCGCACCTTCACCGCGCGCCGGGTCCTGGAACTGCGTCCGCGCGTGGAGGAGATCACCGAGTCCCTCCTCGACCGGCTGGAGGGCCTCGGGCGGCACGGGGTGGTGGACCTGATGGAACACTTCGCCTACCCGCTGCCGATCACCGTCATCTGCGAACTGGTGGGCATCCCCGAACAGGACCGCTCGCAGTGGCGCGAATGGGGCAAGGCCCTGGTGACCCTGGAGGCGGGCGGCATGGCCGGCGCCCTGCGGGACATGGTGGAGCACATCCACGCCCTGATCGAACGGCGCCGCGCCGCGCCGACCGCGGACCTGCTGACCGGCCTGATCCGCACCCACGACGAGGACGGCGACCGGCTCGGCGACACCGAGATGGTCACCCTCGTGCTGACCCTGGTCCTGGCGGGGCACGAGACCACCGCCCACCTGATCGGCAACGGCGTCGCCGCCCTGCTCACCCACCCCGAGCAGCTCGCCCTGCTGCGCGGCGACCCGGGGCTGACGCCTCGCGCCGTGCACGAGCTGATGCGCTGGTGCGGGCCGGTGCAGGGCACCCGCCTGCGGTACGCCGCCGAGGACGTCGAGATCGGCGGCATGCCGGTGCGCAAGGGGGAGGCGGTGATGGCGGTGCTGGTCGGGGGCAACTACGACCCTCGCGTGTTCGACGACCCCGAGCGGCTCGACGTCACCCGCGAGCCGGACGGGCGCAGGGAGACCCACGTGGGGTTCGGGCACGGCCTGCACTACTGCCTCGGCGCGGCGCTCGCCCGCCAGGAGGCCGAGGTGGCCTTCGCGGGGCTGCTGCGGCGCTTCCCCGGCATGGCCCTGGCCGTCGCACCCGAAGATCTGGAACGCCAGCCCATGCCCGGCTCCTGGCGCCTGGCCCGCCTCCCCCTCCACCTCTGACGCCGCCTCCCGGCTCCACTCCCACCACGCCGGCCCCCCGGATCCGGTCGGACCGCGCCGGCCACCGGGCTCCGGTCCGACCGCGTCGGCCATCTGGACTCCGCTCGGCCGCGCCCGCTCCCCGCTCCGCCTCTGACCGCGCAGGACACCCTGTTTCGGTCCGACCGCCGCGGCCGGCCTCAGTTCGCGGTGTCGGTCGTCTCCTGCGGAGCGCCGGGGATCGGGGCTCCGGACGGCATGCCGGAGGAGACATGCGCCTCGTACACCTGCCGCCACGGCAGCGCGGTGACGCTGTGCGGCCCGCCTGCCGCGGCGCCGGCCAGGTGTTTGTCCAGCTCGGCCAGGCAGACGGTCCAGCCGGCCGCGTTGCGCGCGGCCGTGTCGGCCCGCTCCAGGACGTTGACGAGCGTGAGCCGGCAACCGTGGTCGCCGGCGGGTTCGAGGTCGAAGTGCAGCTCGTCGCCGCCCCAGGTGAAGGCCAGGCGGCGTGGCGGCTCGAACGCCACGACGGTGCCGGTCATGGTCTCGAGGTTCGGGTCACCCGAGAAGGTGATCTTTCCTCCGGCATGGGGTTCGAGCTCGACCGCCGAGGGGAACCAGTGCGCCAGCCCTCCGGGCGTGGCGACGGCCTCCCAGACCCGCTCGACCGGGTGGTCGTAGACGCGCTCGAAGCGCACCGCGGGGCGGCCCCGGTGTTCGATGAAGGTTCCGAGATCCATCAGTTCTCCTTGGTGGTGTCGAGGTGGCGCCCCAGCGCGTCGAGCCGGTCGTTCCACAGCCGCCGGTAGGGGGCGAGCCAGGCGTCGAGCTCGGCCAGCGGGGCCGGGTCGATGGTGTAGACACGGCGCTGAGCGTCCCGCGCGACCTGCACGAAGCCTCCGTCCCGCAGCACCCGCAGGTGCTTGGACGTCGTGGGCTGTGACAGGCGCAGCGCGTCGACCAGCTCGCCGACCGTGCGCGGACGTTCACGCAGGAGGTCGAGCATGGCGCGGCGATGCGGATCGATCAGCACGGACCAGATGACATCGGGCACACCAGCCAGTATGCCCCGCCATGCATATGCCGGTCAAGGCATGTAACCCCCACTGGACCCGGCGCACCCGAGCGACGCCCTCGACAGGTGGAGTGGGCCGGGCCTGGTGAGTGCGGCGCCGTTGTGCGGCGGGCGACGTCGTTCGCGATCAGTGCACGGGTGAGGCTGGGTGGGGCGGCGAAAATTTCACCGGGTTCGGGGGCGGGTGGTGCGCTGGCCATGGCGGACGTGTGTCGGGTCCGGCGCGGGGTTGACCGGCTCGGGCGCGGGTGCGTTGATCCGAGGGTGAACCGGCTCCGCACGTGCGGCGGAGCCCGTACGGCGGTGCGGCCGGAGCAAGAGGTAGGGGCCGCTCGGTGTTCGTCCGAGAAGGGGGTAGTCAATGTCCGTACGCCGAGGCGCGCGTCTGGTCTCGCTGGCCGTGCTCGCGGGAGCCGCCGCGCTGTCGTTCGCCCCGCCCGCGGCGAACGCCGCCGCCGAGGACTGCAAGCCCGGGTCGATCTGCGCGTACAGCGGATACAACTACAGCGGCAAGATGGTCTACCTGCCGCCGGGCGGCGGGTGCGTGGCCGCGCCGTTCCCGATCGCTTCGATCAGGAACACCTTCGGCTCGCCCGGCATCCCCGCCGTGGCGGCCGTGTTCGCCGGCGCCGGCTGCACGGGGACGCTGGTCGGCGGTGTGGGCCAGCAGAGCAGCCTGCCCGTGCTGTGGCCGAACGGGCTCAGCGTCGGCCTGGCCTGGTAGCGGCCGGAGCAGGGACAGGGCGCGGACCGGTCAGATGGCCGTCCCAGGCGCGACGGAAGGGGCGTTCGAGGCGCGGACTCGGTCAGAAGGTGAGCGGGGGGAGTTCGGAGCGGGTGGGCAGGCCCTGCCAGGGGCTGTGGCTGGCGACGGTGAACGCGGCCAGCGCCGAGCCGCGGCGCAGCCGGTCGGTGGGGTGCAGTTCCTCCAGCATGCCGCTGAGGTAGCCCGCGACGAAGGACCCTCCGGCGCCCACCGGGTCCACCACGGTGACCGGCGCGGCCGGGGCGTCGTAGCGCATGCCGTTGATGGTCGCGCTCGCGCCCTTGCCTCCCCGGGTGACCACCAGCTCGCGGACCGTTCCAATGGCCGGCTCGATGAGCTGCAGCTCGTCCTGGTTCGCGAACAGGACGTCGGCGCTCACCGCCAACTCGGTGAGCGCCTCGACGGCCTCCTGGCGGTCGACCCAGAGCTGCGGCCGGTGGTTGACGTCGACCGACACCGCGACGCCGGCCTCCCTGGCCAGCTTGATGGCGTGGTGTGCCGCGCTCCAGGCGGTGCCGCTCAGGGCCGGGGTGATGCCGGTGACGTGCAGCACCTTGGCCGACTGCAGGGCGCGCGCGGGGATGTCGCCCGGGCCGAGCCGCGAGCCGGCCGACCCGCCGCGGTAGTGGACGACGTGCCCCACCCGGCCGATGCGCCGCTGCCGGATGGCGAGCCCGGTCGGCGCGGTGGAGTCGGTCTGGGCGTGCGAGACGTCCACTCCCTCGCCCCGCAGCACCGTCAGGACGCGGGCGCCCAGTTCGTCGACGCCGACCCTGCCCAGCCAGGTCACGGAGTGCCCCAGCCGGGCCAGGCCGACGGCGGCGGTCAGCTCGGCGCCCGCGACGTCCAGCCGGACGTCGGTGTCATGCCGGAGCCGGTCGGCGGAGACGACGCCCAGCGCCTCGCCGAGCGTGAAGATCTCGGTCATGTCAGGTTCTTTCCTGCCACGCGACATGCCCATCTGCCGCTGATGGCGGAAAGCATGGCAGAGACCGATATCGCTCACAACGAGAAGGCGCGGTTTCGGCTCCGATCACCCGCGGGTACCGGGCGGTCAGCCTCCGCCGAACGCGTCGACCGCGGCCTGGCAGAAGGCCTTGAGGTCGTCGGGCTTGCGGCTGGTGATGAGGGTGTTCGGCCCGTTGGTGCAGACCATGACCTCCTGGTCGGCCCAGGACGCGCCCGCGTTGTGCAGGTCGGTCTTCAGGCTCGGCCATGACGTCATCGCGCGGTCGCCGACGACGCCGGCCTCGATCAGCGTCCACGGCGCGTGGCAGATCGCCGCCACCGGCTTGCCGGCGTCGAAGAACGACCGGGCGAACCGCACGGCGTCGTCGTTCATCCGCAGGGCATCGGGGTTGGCGACCCCGCCGGGCAGGATCAGGCCGTCGAAGTCGCCCGCGCTCACCTCATCGACGGTCGCGTCGATGTCGAAGGCGTCGGCCTTGTCGAGGTGGTTGTACGCCTGGGCCTTGCCGCGCTGGGTGGAGACCAGGCGCGGGGTGCCGCCGGCCTGTTCCACGGCCTTCCACGGCTCGGTCAGCTCGACCTGTTCGATGCCCTCGGGGGCCACGAGAAAGGCGATCGTCTTGCCCTGGAGCATGGTGCCTCCTCTGAGCTGCGTTTTCTCCCTTACTCGACGTCCCGTGCCCGACTTTTCGCCTTATATACGCGAATATCTGGAACCCTTCACATCTCCGTGCGGAGCGCCTCAAGGAAGCGCCGGGACTCCGCCACGGTGGCGGCCTCGACGCAGAGACGGTCCATGACCTTCATGTACGGGTCGGTCTCTTCGCGCTTGTCCAGGTAAAGAGCGCTGGTGAGCTGCTCCATGTAGACCACGTCGGGAAGGTCGCGCTCGTTGAAGCGCAGGATCGTGAACGGGCCGCCCGCCGCCGCGTGGCCGCCCTGGCCGAACGGCACGACCTGCACCGTGATGGTGGGCGACTCGGTGAGCTCCAGGAGGCGGTCGACCTGGGCCCGCATGACGTTGCGGCCGCCGAGCGGGCGCCGCAGGGCCGCCTCGTCCACCAGGGCCCACAGGCGGGGGCCCTCCGGCCCGATCACCTGCCGCTGGCGGGCCATGCGGAGCGCCACGCGCCGGTCGATCTCCTCGACCGAGGCCTCGGAGTGTCCCAGCATGATCACCGCACGGGCGTAGTCCTCGGTCTGCGTGAGGCCGGGGACGAACTGGATCTCGTAGGTGCGGATGACCGACGCGGCCTCCTCCAAGCCGACGTACAGCTCGAACCACGTCGGCAGCAGGTCGCTGTACTTCTGCCACCATCCGGGGGCGTTGGCCTGCTGGGCCAGCTTGAGGAACGTGGCACGCTCGTCGGGGTCGAGCACGCCGTAGAGGGTGAGCAGGTCGGTGATGTCGCGCGTCTTGAAACCGACCCGGCCCAGCTCCAGGCGGCTGATCTTGGCGTGCGAGGCGCGGATGGCGTCGCCCGCGGCCTCGCGCGTGATGCCCTTGGCGATGCGCAGCCGGCGAAGGTTCGCGCCGAGCAGGATGCGCAAGGCGGTGGGGCCGCCTCGCGAATAGGCGAGGATATGTCCGTCAGGTACGTCGTCGTCTTGTCCGAGGGCCGTGATCATGCGAGCTCCTGGAGCCACGGATGAATGAGCAGCCGACAGTGTCTCATCCCTGAGTGGTGCTCGTACACCACGCGACATCGGCGAGGTTTTTGGTCCTCTCTTTGCATGGAAACGGTCATAGACGGGCATATGTCTGAGTTCCGTGGGGAAAAGTAGCATTTGCACGTGCATCGGCACTTGCATCAGAACGTGTCGTGAAGAAAGATTGACTCGCCCCGTCATGTCCGGACCGCGTGAACGGCCCCAACGTAGTGAGGACCTTGATGACCGCACACCACCAGGCTTGCCGGCAGTCCGTTGTACGGGGTGAGGCTCCCTGGTGGCTGCTGCCCGCGATGGAGGGCGACTCCTGGGAGCCGGTGGCCGCCGAGCTGTGCTCACTCGGCCGCACCGGTGCGACGATCAAGATGGCCCGAGACTTCACCATGGCGACGCTGAACAACTGGGGGCTGGGCGAGCTGGCGTACGACACCCGCATCGTGGTGTCCGAGCTGGTCACCAACGCCATGCGGCACGCCGGGGAACCCACCCGGCTGCGCCTGCTCCACCGGGCCTCGCACCTGGTCTGCGCCGTCTCCGACCCCTACGACGGGCCGCCCGTCGTCACCCGCGCCGACTACTTCGCCGAGAGCGGCCGGGGGCTGCACCTGGTCGAGAGCCTCAGCTGCTCCTGGGGCTGGAGGATGACCGAGGGCCAGGGCAAGCTCGTCTGGGCCGCCTTCATCGCCCCCACCGCCACAGCCACCGTCGCCTACGGGCACAACCGCGCCTCCGCCTGAGCCTCGGCCGCGCCTGAGAGCCTCCCTGAGCGCCTCGGCCGCGCCTGAGAGCCTCCCTGAGCGCCTCCGCTGCGCCTGAGAGCCTCCGCGGACACCCGCCCGGCGGATCGGTGACGAACCGACCCGTGCCGGCCGCTGCGACCGAAACCCTTAGGGTCGGAGCGCTCGCCCGGCCTCACTCCGGCCGTTCCGTACCGTCCGGGTCGTGGTGCTGTTCGAACACGAGCCGGGTCAGTTCCACTCGCGATCCGATGCCCAGCTTGCGGAAGATCTGGCGCAGGTGGAAGGCCACGGTGTGCACGCTGATGAACATCTGCTCGGCGACCCGCCGGTTGGTCCACCCCTGGGTGACCAGCAGTGAGACCGTGCGCTCTGTGTCGGTGAGGCTGCCCCAGCCGGTGACCGGCCGATCGGCGGTGGCCCAGTGCCGGTGCCGCACGCCCAGCCGGCGCAGCCTGCGCCGCAGCCGGGCCGCGTCCCTGGCCGCCCCGCAATCCTGGTAGCCGGCCAGCGCCTGGTCCAGGCTGCGCACGCACGCCCGCCGGTCGCCGGCGGCCTCCAGCGTCACGCCGAGGTCCTCGGCGGCCGAGGCGCGGGCCCAGGGGTCCACGCCCTCCTTGACGGCCGGTTCGAGCGCTTCGGCGTCCCCGTCGAGCAGGCCGCGCGCGTGGGTGGCGGCGGTGCGGACGGTGGGGAACCCGGGGGCGCCCTCCGCCAGGCGCTCGGCCGAGGCGACGGTGAGCCGGGCGCCGGGCCGGTCGCCCGCCGCCAGGGCGACGCGGACCAGCCACGGCGCGGCGGCCGGGTCCGCCACCAGGAGGCCCGGCCGTTCCCGCACCCCGGCGTAGAGCGGGCCGAGCCGCTCCAGCGCGGCGGCGGGACCGTCCCGGGCCTCGACGACCTGCGCCCCGGCCATCGCGCACCAGCAGGCGGCCGTCCCGGCCTGGAGCGGCCACCCGTCGTCACCGTCCGCGTGGCGCTCGGCCGCGCGCAGGTCGCCCCGGCGCAGCGCGACGGTGACCAGCACCGATGCCGCGACGGCGCCGAACAGGCGGGCGCCCGTGGCCTGGACGAGGTCCAGCGCGCGGCTCGCCCGGACCGCGGCGTCCTCCGCATGCCCGACGGCCAGCTCGGCCCGCGCGGACAGGGCCGCCGCCCCCGCCGCCCACGGACCATGGCCGGGCACATCTCCCCCCGCCGCCCATGCGCGGTGGCCGGACGCCTCTCCCGCCGCGCACACGTCGTGACCGGGCGCCTCGCCCGCCGCGCACGCGTGGTGGCCGGGAGACTCGTCCTCCTCGGCGGCCTCGCCGATCACGGCGCGGGCCTCGTCGATCAGGCGGACGTCGATCAGCATCGCGGCCAGCGCGAGCCGCGTGCAGACCCGCCCCTCCGGATCGCCGGCGTCCTCCGCCCGCCCGACGGCCTCCCTGGCCGCGCGCAGGCCCTCGGCGAGGCGTCCGGACTCCCACCAGATCGTCCCGAGCACCGCCGTGGCCGCCGCCTCCGCCGCCTCTCCGTGCCGTCCGGCGTCCGCGAGGACCCTGACGGCCTCCCGCTCGGCCCGTTCGCGGTCGGGCAGGGCGGCCAGGCCGTACAGCAGGCCGAGCGTGGCGCGCTCGCGCCAGGGGGCGGGCAGCGCTCGCTCGCGGAGCGCCGCCTCCGCCTCGGCCACCGCCTCGGCCGGCCGCCCGGCCGGCAGCAGGACCCCGGACAGGGCGCAGTGCAACTCGGCGGCGGCCGGGGACGTCGCCCGGGCCGGCGCCGAACGCGCCAGCCGTTCGGCGTCGGCGAGTCGCCCGGCCTCGGTGGCCGCCTCGACGGCCGTGACCACGCGCGCGGGCCGGCGCGGGTCGGCGCAGTCGCTCAGCTCGACCGCCTGGACGGCGAGGTCGGCGGCGGCGCCGGGCGCGGTGGCGCGGACCTCGGTGACCGCCCGGTCCAGGTCGGCGAGGGCGCGCGTGTCGCCCGGCCGGACCCCCTCGACCAGGTGCCCGGCGGCCCGCGCCGCCGCGCCGCCCCGGCCGAGCAGGAGGCGGCCGGCCTGGTGGTGCAGCGCGTTGCGCATGGCCGCGGGCAGATCGTGCAGGACGGCCCGCCAGACCAGCTCGTGCCGGAACTCCAGCGTGTCGCCGGCGGCGAGGAGCAGTCCGGCGTCCAGCGCCTCCTCGACCGCGGGGAGCAACGCCGCCGGGCCGGTCCCGACCAGGTCGCCCACGTCCTCGGGGGAGAAGCGCCGGCCGAGCACCGCCGCCACCTCCACCAGCTGGCGCCCCTCCCGGCTCAGCCCCCGCAGCCGCGACCGAACGGCGGCACGCACCCGCTCGGGCGGCTCGGGCGGCGGGCACGGGCTCTCCCCGCCGGGCCGGGCGGCGGCCGGGGAGGGCGGCGGCAGCCGGGCACGGCCGCCGCGCACCTCGACGGCGCCCTCCTCGCGCAGCCCGCGCAGCAGTTCCACCAGCAGGAACGGGTTGCCGCCCGCGCCCGCGGCGAAGCTCAGAAGGCCCGGGTCGGGCACCGCGCCGAGCACGTCGGCGGCCACCGCGGCGACCGCCTCCTCCGGCAGCGGGCGCAGCGCGAGGCGGGTGGCGCCGTGGCTCTCCAGGGCCTGGAACAGGTGTTCGCTGCACTCCCCGGCCCGCGTCGCCGGGCAGGGACGCCCGGCCGTCGTGACCGACCGGGACAGCAGCCACACCAGGCGGCGGCATCCGAGGTCGCGGTGCAGGGCGCGCAGCGTGGCGAGTGTGGCGGAGTCGGCCCGTTGCAGGTCGTCCAGGCCCACCAGCACCGGGCGGCCGGGCGCGCCGCGGGCCAGCCGGACGCGCAGGTGCTCCAAGGCGCGCGTGCCGAGGCGCTCGGGCGACAGCCGTTCGGCGCTGCCGGTGGCCAGCGCGAACCCCCGCCGGGAGGCGTGGGCGGCGGCCTCGGCCAGGAGCAGGGTCTTGCCCGTGCCGGGCTCGCCCTCGATGAGCAGCGTTCCGCCGCCGCCGTGTTCGGCCGCGCTCAGCAGCCGGCCGAGGATGTGCCACTCGGGCTCGCGTCCACGCATTTCTCCCCCGTGACAAGGGTCCGGGTCGTCGCGGCGTGCTCCGCCGGCCGTCGGGGCCGCGCCCGAGCCCCCTGGACGGTGGGGCACGGCACCCGTTCTCACCTGCTCTTCAACAGTACACAGGGGCTCTGGCGCCCAACGACTACCCGTATTGAGGATGTGCGGCCGTCCCTCGCTGGCCAGTGTCGAAGGTGTGGGCGTGCGCGCTGCGCGGCGTCGCGTCAGCGTGCACGCCGCCATCCCCGGCGTCCTTACGGAGGCGGCAATGGCCAAGGCAGTCGGCATCGACCTGGGTACCACCAACTCCGTCATCGCCACGACCGAGGACGGCCAGCCGGTGGTCATCCCGAACGCGGAGGGACAGCGGACGACGCCGTCGGTGGTGGCCTTCACCGACACCGGGGAGAGGCTCGTGGGCCAGCTCGCGCGGCGGCAGGCCATCCTCAACCCCAAGGGCACGCTCTACTCCGTCAAGCGCTTCATCGGCCGCCGGTACGACGAGGTGGAGAGCGAGATCCACGCCGTCTCTTTCGACGTGGCGCCCGGCCCGGACGACGCGGTGCGCTTCAAGGTCGCCGGCAAGCTGTACGCGCCGGAGGAGATCTCCGCCCTGGTGCTGCGCAAGCTGGTCGCCGACGCCGCCAAGTTCCTCGGCGAGAAGATCACCGAGGCGGTGATCACGGTGCCCGCGTACTTCAACGACGCGCAGCGGCACGCCACCAGGGACGCCGGCAAGATCGCGGGCCTTTCGGTCATGCGGATCATCAACGAGCCGACCGCCGCCGCCCTGGCCTACGGGCTGGACAAGAAGGGCAGCGAGACGGTCATGGTGTTCGACCTCGGCGGCGGTACCTTCGACGTGAGCATCCTGGACATCGGCGAGGGCGTCATCGAGGTGCGCTCCACCTCCGGTGACACCCACCTCGGCGGCGACGACTTCGACCGCCGGCTGGTCGACCACCTGGCCGACGAGTTCCAGTCCCAGACCGGCATCGACCTGCGCCGGGACCCCCAGGCCCTCCAGCGGCTGTTCGAGGCCGCGGAGAAGGCCAAGGTGGAGCTGTCGTCGGTGACCCAGACGACCGTCAGCCTGCCGTTCATCACCGCCGACGCCAACGGGCCCAAGCACCTGAACACCACGCTGATGCGCTCCACCTTCGAGGAGATCACCAGGGAGCTGGTGGAGCGCACCATGGGCCCGGTCCAGCGGGCGATGGAGGACGCCAAGCTGTCGGCCGACGACCTGGACGAGGTCATCCTGGTGGGCGGCTCCACGCGCATCCCGGCCGTGCAGAGCCTCGTGCGCCGCCTCACCGGAGGCAAGGAGCCGAACATGACGGTCAACCCCGACGAGGTGGTGGCCGACGGCGCCGCGGTCCAGGCCGGCGTGCTCAAGGGCGAGGTCAAGGACGTCCTGCTGCTGGACGTCACCCCGCTGTCGCTGGGCATCGAGACCCTCGGCGGGGTGATGACCAAGGTCCTGGAGCGCAACACCACCATCCCGGCCCGCAGGACGGAGACCTTCAGCACCGCCGAGGACGACCAGAACGCCGTGGACGTGGTGGTCCTGCAGGGCGAGCGCGAGCGCGCGGCCGACAACCGGGCCCTCGGCCGGTTCCGGCTGGAGAACATCCGCCCGGCGCCCCGCGGAGTGCCGCAGATCGAGGTCACCTTCGACGTCGACGCCAACGGCATCCTCAACGTCGCCGCCAAGGACAAGGACACCCGCGCCGAGCAGCGCATCACGATCAGCGAGAGCTCCAACCTGGACAAGGGCGAGATCGACCGGATGATCCAGGACGCCGAGCGGCACCGCACCGAGGACGCGAGGGTCCGCGAGGCGATCGACGCGAGGAACGAGCTGGACTCGGTCGCCTACCAGGTCGAACGGCGGCTCGGCGAGCTGGGCGAGGCGGTGCCCGTCCACGAGAAGGCCCGCGCCGAGCAGCTCGTCTCCGACGCGAGGCAGGCCGTCAAGGAGGAGGCGCCGGTCGAGCGGCTGCGCGACCTGTCCTCCGAGCTGCAGCAGGTGTTCCACGGCCTCGCCGCGGTCACCGCCCAGCAGCAGCGGCCTTCGGACCAGGAGCAGGGCGCCGGCCCGTCCGCCTCCCAGGGGGCCGCGCAGGGCGGCGGGGCGAAGGGCGGCGACGACGTCATCGACGCCGAGTTCACCACGTCGGACTGACCCCGGGACCGCACGCAGGATCGACACGCAGGATCGACAGGAACGATCGACACGCAGGATCGACACGCGGGAGTGACGACGCCGGACCGACACGTCGGACCAGAAGGAAACGGACATGGCCGAGGAACGCGGTGAGACCCCGGGGGGCACGGGGCGCCCGGGGCGCCCGCCCCCCGCCGGGGCGTACGGCGAGCCCGCCGGGCGTCCGCCGGCCCGGGCGCCCGGCCAGGGGCCGGACCGCTCGCCCGCCGGGGACGGCGGGAACGCCGAGGACACCGACGCCAGGATGGCCGAGCTGGAGGACCGCTGGCTGCGGTCGGCGGCGGAGCTGGACAACCTGCGCAAGCGCGTCGCCAGGGACGCCGAGCGCATCCGCGCCGAGGAGCGGGCCCGCACCGTGCGCGAGTGGTTGCCGGTCGTCGACAACCTGGACCTCGCCCTGCGGCACGCCGACGCCGAGGCCGGTGCGGTCGTCGAGGGGGTGCGCGCGGTACGCGACCAGGCCGTCGCCATGCTGGCCCGGCTCGGGTTCGCCCGGCACGAGGAGCTGGGCGTGCCGTTCGACCCGGTCCACCACGAGGCCGTGGGCACGGTCGCCGACCCAAAGGTCCCGGCGGGGACGGTCGCGGGCGTCGTGCGTCCCGGGTACGGCGACGGCGAGCGCCAGCTCCGCCCGACGGCGGTGATCGTCGCGACGGCGCCGGAGCGGCCGGAACCGGCGGGGTGATGGCGGCGCGGGATTTCTACCAGGTGCTGGGAGTGCCGAGGACGGCCACTCAGGACGAGATCCAGCGCGCCTACCGCAAGCTCGCCCGCGCCTACCATCCCGACGTCAACAAGGACCCCGGCGCCGAGGAGAGGTTCAAGGACGTGTCCGAGGCCTACGACGTGCTGTCCGACCCGGCCAAGCGGCGGCGCTACGACGCGTTCGGCCCGGACTGGCGGTCGGTGCCCGAGGACGTGGACCCCGACGCCTACCGCCGGGCCGGCGCCGGCGCGGGGGCGGGCTGGGCCGGCGCGCCGTGGGATGCGGCGGCCGGCGCGGGCTCCGGGCGCGGCCAGGGCTTCCGGTACACCTCCGACCAGGCCGGCATGGACATCGATCTGGAGGAGCTGCTGGGCGGCATGTTCGGGCGTGGAGGGGGCGGCCGGCGCCGCTGGGGCCCGGTCCCGGGGGCCGACCAGGAGGCCGAGATCACCCTCGACGTCGGCGAGGCGTTCCACGGCGGGCGCCGTCCGATCACGTTCCAGGGCGCGCAGGGGTCGCGCACCTTGCAGGTGACGATCCCGCCGGGCGTGACGGACGGCCAGCGCATCCGGCTGGCCGGCCAGGGCGGCCACGGCGCCGACGGCGGCCGGGCGGGGGACCTGTACCTGATCGTCCGCATCGCCGACCCGCGTTACCGGGTCGAGGGGCGCGACATCCACGTTCCGCTGCCGCTGACCCCGTGGGAGGCGGCGCTCGGGGCGACCGTGCCGGTCGACACGCCCGGCGGGGAGGCGAAGGTCAAGGTGCCGCCGGGCACGTCCTCGGGCCGCCGGCTGCGGCTGCGCGGGCGCGGCCTGCCCGACCCCAGGGGCGCGCCGGGCGACCTGTACGCCGAGGCGCGCGTCATGGTGCCGTCGAAGGTCACCGACGAGGAGCGCGGCGCGTTCGAGCGGCTGGCGGCGGTCTCACACTTCAACCCCAGGAGCGGAGCGCCGTGACCCCGGCGCCGGTCTCCCGCTTCGACCCCAGGAGGTGAGCGCCGTGACCTCGCGGAAGCGTCCCATGACGACGGCCCTGACCCCGGCGCCGGGCATCGGCGTCGAGTCCTTCGCCCGGGCGGGCGGCCTGCACCCCGATCTGGTGCGCAGGCTGGTCGCCCTCGGCCTGCTGGAGCCCATCGACCGGTGCGGGGAGGAGCTGAGGTTCGCGCCGTCGCAGCTGGTCGTGCTCGGGCGCATCGAGCGCCTGCACGAGGGCCTGTCGCTGAACTACGCCTCACTGGGCGTGGTGCTCGACCTGCTCGACCGCATCGCGGAGCTTGAGGCGGCCCTGCGCCGCCACGCCTCATCGACGACGGGAGTGTCATCGTGGACCCGAACCGACTGACCCAGAAGTCGCAGGAAGCCCTGCACGACGCGCAGACCAAGGCGATCCGCCACGGGCACACCGAGGTCGACGGCGAGCACCTGCTGCTCGCCCTGCTCGGCCAGCAGGACGGCCTGGTGCCCCGGCTGCTGACGGCGGCGGGCGGCGACCCGGACAAGCTCACCCTGGAGCTGGAGTCGGAGCTCCAGCGGCGTCCCAGGGTCGGCGGCCCCGGCGCCTCCCCCGGCGAGGTGTACGTGACCCGCCGGCTGTCGCGGCTGTTCGACCAGGCCGACCAGGAGGCCAGGCGGCTCAAGGACGAGTACGTCTCGGTCGAGCACCTGCTGCTCGCCCTGGCCGACGAGGGCGTCGAGACCTCGGCCGGGCGGCTGCTGCAGGGGCACGGCATCGCCCGCGACCGGCTGCTGTCGGTGCTGACGCGCATCCGCGGCAACCAGCGGGTGACCTCGACGCATCCGGAGGTCGCCTACGAGGCGCTGGAGAAGTACGGCATGGACCTGGTCGCCGCGGCCAGGGCGGGCAAGATGGACCCGGTCGTCGGGCGGGACGCCGAGATCCGCAGGGTCGTGCAGATCCTCTCCCGCAAGACCAAGAACAATCCGGTGCTCATCGGCGACCCCGGCGTCGGCAAGACCGCGATCGTCGAGGGGCTCGCCCAGCGCATCACCCGCGGCGACGTCCCCGAGGGGCTCAAGGACAAGACGATCTTCAGCCTGGACATGGGGTCGCTCATCGCGGGCGCCAAGTACCGCGGCGAGTTCGAGGAGCGGCTCAAGGCCGTGCTGACCGAGGTCAAGGCGTCCGAGGGCCGCATCCTGCTGTTCATCGACGAACTGCACAACGTCGTCGGGGCCGGCGCCAGTGAGGGCGCCATGGACGCCGGCAACATGCTCAAGCCGATGCTGGCCCGCGGCGAGCTGCACCTGATCGGCGCGACCACGATCGTGGAGTACCGCAAGCACATCGAGAAGGACGCCGCCTTGGAGCGCAGGTTCCAGCCGGTGTTCGTGGAGGAGCCGTCGGTCGAGGACGCGGTGTCGATCCTGCGCGGCCTGCGCGAGCGGCTGGAGGTCTACCACGGCGTCAAGATCATGGATGCCGCGATCGTCGCGGCGGTCGTGCTGAGCCACAGGTACATCTCCGACCGGTTCCTGCCGGACAAGGCCATCGACCTGGTGGACGAGGCGTGCGCGATGCTGCGCACCGAGATCGACTCGATGCCGGCCGAGCTGGACGAGCTGACGCGCCGGGTGACGCGCCTTTCGATCGAGGAGGCGGCGCTGGCCAAGGAGGACGACCCGGCGAGCGCCCAGCGGCTGGAGGGCCTGCGCAGGGAGTTGGCCGACCTGCGGGCCGAGTCCGACGCCATGCGCGCGCAGTGGGAGGCCGAGCGGCACGCCCTGAGGAAGGTGCAGCAACTGCGCCAGGAGATCGAGACGGTGCGGCGCGAGGCGGAGCGGGCCGAACGCGGGTACGAACTCGACCGGGCCGCCGAGCTGACGCACGGCACGCTGCCGGAGCTGGAGCGCAGGCTTCGCGCGGCCGAGGAGCAGCTGGAGTCCAAGCAGGGCGCCCACCGGCTGCTGCGCGAGGTGGTGACCGAGGAGGAGATCGCCGGCATCGTCTCCCGGTGGACCGGCATCCCCGTCAGCCGCCTGAAGGAGGGCGAGCGGGAGAAGCTGCTGCGGCTGGAGGAGATCCTGCACGAGCGGGTCGTCGGCCAGGACGAGGCGGTGCGGGCGGTGGCGGACGCGATCATGCGCGCCCGGTCGGGCATCAAGGACCCGCGCCGGCCGATCGGCTCGTTCATCTTCCTCGGCCCCACCGGGGTCGGGAAGACCGAGCTGGCCAAGGCGCTGGCGCAGGCGCTGTTCGACACCGAGGAGAACATGGTCCGCGTCGACATGAGCGAGTACCAGGAGCGGCACACCGTCAGCCGGCTGGTCGGCGCCCCGCCCGGGTACGTCGGCTACGAGGAGGGCGGCCAGCTCACCGAGGCGGTGCGGCGCAAGCCGTACTCGGTGGTGCTGTTCGACGAGATGGAGAAGGCGCACGCCGATGTGTTCAACATCCTGCTCCAGGTGCTCGACGACGGGCGGCTGACCGACGCGCAGGGCCGCACGGTGGACTTCCGCAACACCGTGATCATCATGACGTCCAACATCGGGTCGCAGTTCCTGATGGACAGCGTGACCGCCGTGGGCGAGATCGACCAGCCGGCGCGCGACCTGGTCATGGCGGACCTGCGCGGGCACTTCCGCCCGGAGTTCCTCAACCGGGTGGACGACACGGTGCTGTTCAAGCCGCTGACCGAGCCGGAGGTCGAGCGGATCGTCTCGCTGATGTTCGACGACGTCAGGACGCGGCTGGCCGACCGGATGATGAGCCTGGAGGTCACCGGGGCCGCGCTGCGGTTCATCGCCGAGCAGGGCTTCGACCCGGTGTACGGCGCCCGCCCGCTGCGCCGGTTCATCGCCCGCGAGGTCGAGACGCGCATCGCCCGCGCGCTGATCGCCGGGGACGTGCGGGACGGGGCGGTCATCCGCGTCGAGGTGACCGACGGCGATCTCGTCGTCTCCTACGACAACCCCGGCGGCGCGTGACCGCCGCCGGGACGGCCGGGGATGATCGTCATCCGACGGGCACCGGTGTGTGATCACCGGTGCCCGTCGCCGGAGGACCGCCCGCAGTGATCGTTCGCCCGGCGGTCGTCAAGGAATTTCGTCCAGGGCGGAACAGGGCCCGTGGCAATTCGCCGGCAGCGGAAAAAGCGCGGCCGGTGACGCCGACAGTGAAAAAGGTGTCGGCCGGCCGGAACGCCTGGCACCGTTGAAGACGTAATTCGCCGCGCCGGAAAGGCGCGGCGTTCACGCGTCCGATTCAGGAGCAGGTGGCAATGGTGTTCTCCGGCGTTCATTCCTTTGATCCGTTCGCGTCCGCCCGCGCGGGCCGCGTCGTTGGTTCGCACCCGGTCGAGGTGCCCCCGCCGGGGGTGCTCGACGTCCTGGGCCAGCGACTGCTGCGCGAGCGCATCGTCTTCCTCGGAAAGGAGGTGGACGACGATATCGCCAACAGAATCTGCGGCGAGCTTCTTCTGCTGTCCGCCGAGGATGCCAAGCGGGATATCTTTCTCTACATCAACTCGCCCGGCGGCTCCGTTTCCGCCGGAATGGCGATTTACGACATCATGCAATATGTCCCTAATGACATCTCCACGGTGGCGATGGGGCTCGCCGCCTCGATGGGGCAGTTCCTGCTCTGCGCCGGAACGGCGGGCAAGCGTTACGCGCTCCCGCACACCCGCATCCTGATGCACCAGCCGCTGGGCGGCATCGGCGGCACGGCCTCCGACATCAAGATCCAGGCCGAGCAGATGCTCTACACCAAGAAGCTGCTGGCCGAGCGCATCGCCTTCCACACCGGTCAGCCGGTGGACCAGATCGAGCGCGACTCCGACCACGACCGCTGGTTCACCGCCGAGGAGGCCCGCGAGTACGGCTTCATCGACAAGGTGGTGGGCAGCGCCGCGCTGGTGCCCTCCGCCGGCCCGGTGTCCTGACCCGAGACGAGGAGGGGTCAAGCCCATGTCAGAACGCCGACCCGAGCTCTCCGCCGGCGTGGCGCCCATCGCCGCCAGGTACGTCGTGCCGTCCTTCACCGAGCGCACGACCTACGGCGTCAAGGAGATGAGCCCGTACAACAAGCTGTTCGAGGACCGCATCATCTTCCTCGGCGTGCAGATCGACGACACCTCGGCCAACGACGTGATGGCCCAGTTGCTGACGCTGGAGTCGCTCGATCCCGACCGCGACATCAGCATCTACATCAACTCGCCGGGCGGGTCGTTCACGGCCATGACCGCGATCTACGACACCATGCAGTTCGTCCGGCCCGAGGTCCAGACCGTCTGCATCGGCCAGGCGGCCTCCGCCGCGGCCGTGCTGCTGGCGGCCGGCGCCCCGGGCAAGCGGGCGGCGCTGCCGCAGTCGCGCGTCCTGCTCCACCAGCCGTCGATGGAGGGCAGCTTCGGTCCCTCCAGCGACATGGAGATCCAGGCCCGCGAGATCATCCGCATGCGCGCCCTGCAGGAGGAGCTCCTCGCCCGGCACTCGGGCCGCACGGCCGAGAGCGTGCGCGCCGACATCGAGCGCGACAAGATCTTCACCGCCGAGGAGGCCAGGGCGTACGGCCTGGTCGACGACATCTTCGCCAACCGCAAGCGCGTCGCCGCCCTGGTGCGCTGACATGACGACGGCGCCGCCCGCGGGGATGCGTCTCCCCGCGGGCGGCGCCGTTCGTCCGGGTCAGACCTGGCCGGCCTTCTCCAGGCCCTCGCAGCAGGTGCCGACGATCAGCCGGGTGACCACGTACGGGTCGCAGTTGGCGTTCGGGCGGCGGTCCTCGATGTAGCCGTGCTTGTCGACCTCGACCTGCCACGGGATGCGCACCGAGGCGCCGCGGTCGGAGACGCCGTAGCTGAACTCACTCCACGGGGCGGTCTCGTGCATGCCGGTGAGCCGCTTCTCGATGCCCGAGCCGTAGCCCGTGATGTGCTCCTGGGCCTTCTCGCCCAGGGCCTCGCAGGCGGTGATGATGGCGTCGTAGCCCTCGCGCATGGCCTTGGTGGAGAAGTTGGTGTGCGCGCCGGCGCCGTTCCAGTCGCCCTGCACCGGCTTGGGGTCGAGCGTGGCCGACACCTCGAAGTTCTCGGCGATGCGGTAGAGCAGCCACCGGGCGATCCAGAGGTGGTCGGCCACCTCGACCGGCCCGGCCGGGCCGACCTGGAACTCCCACTGGCCGGGCATGACCTCGGCGTTGATGCCGGAGATCGCCAGGCCCGCGGTCAGGCAGGCGTCGAGGTGCGCCTCGACGATGTCGCGGCCGTACACCTCGTCGGCGCCGACGCCGCAGTAGTAGAAGCCCTGCGGGGCGGGGAACCCGCCGACGGGGAAGCCGAGCGGGCGGCCGTCCTTGAAGAAGGTGTACTCCTGCTCGATGCCGAACCAGGACTCCTGGTCGGCGAAGCGCTCGGCGACCGGGGTGAGCAGCGCCCGCGTGTTGGTCGGGTGCGGCGTCATGTCGGTGAGCAGGACCTCGCACAGGACGAGCACGTTGTCGCCGCCCCGGATCGGGTCCGGGCAGGTGAACACCGGCTTGAGCACGCAGTCGGACGCCTTGCCCGGTGCCTGGTTGGTGCTGGAGCCGTCGAAGCCCCAGATCGGCAGGTCGGCTCCGTCGGCAAGAATCCTGGTCTTCGACCTGAGCCGGGCGGTCGGCTCGGTGCCGTCGATCCAGATGTACTCGGCCTTGTAGGTCACGACGATCCCTTCAGCAAGGCAGACCCCTCTCGTGTCCGCAACGCCGAGGTTTCCAATCAGCCGTTTCGAAGCTGTTGCCCGTTTATGAACGCCGTGTGAAATGGTCACAGGGAAGCAGTGGCGTTGCTCACACGTCCTCGCTGGTCAGCGCCTTGATCAGGTGTAGAGGTCTAGACCTGTGGCGCCGTCGGCGGGGCCGTATCCTCGGCCAGGACGAGGGTCAGCAGGCCGGGGAAGCGGGCGTCGAACTCGGCCCTGCGGAGCCGGTTGAACCGGCGCGGCCCCGTGTCCAGTCGAACACTCGCGACTCTACCTCTCACACCCCGCGTCGCATGGCGCGGGTGCCCCATGTCAGGCCGATCGCGGCGACGGCGGCCGCGGCGGCCACCCCGTACAGCACCGACAGGTCGGCGAACCGTCCCGCGAACAGCGCCCGTTCCGCCTCGACGACGTAGGTCACCGGGTTCAGCGCGGCGGCCGTCCGCAGCCAGGCCGGCCCCCGGTCGATCGGCAGCAGCACGCCCGACAGCAACATGAGCGGGAACGCCACCACCTGCGTGACCGCCCAGAACAGCTGCCCGCTGGGCTGGGAGGCGATCGCCAGCACGAACGACAGCGCGCCCAGCCCCGTGCCGAACACGATCAGCAGCGCCAGTGCGGCCAGCACGCCCGCCACGGGCAGCCGCAGGCCGAGCGGCACCGCGAGGCCGATGAGCACCGCCGCCTGGGCCAGCAGGATCACGAACTCCTTCAGGATGCGCCCGACCAGCATCGACGCGCGGTCGAGCGGGGTGACCAGCATCCGCTCCATCGAGCCGCCCAGCAGCTCTATGAGCAGCGAGTACCCGGCCAGCATCGGCCCGGACAGGCACATCATGATGAGCGTCCCGGGCACGAACCACTGCCACGGCGAGGTCGCCCCTTCGGCTCCGGCCCACCCGCCCTGGCCCGTCGTGCCCGCGAGCAGCGGGCCGAACAGGAACAGCAGGAGCAGCGGCTGCGCCATGGCGAAGACCGTGCTGTACGGTTCGCGCAGCGCGGGGACGATCTCCCGGACGAAGACCGTCCGGGTGTCCTGGAAGAAGCGCCGGCTCATGCCCATCCCTCCTTCCGGCCGTCCCGGCCGTCGCGCCCGTCCCGGCCGTCGCGCCCGTTCTGGTGCTGATGGTCCTGCTGGTCCTTCGGGCCGTCCTGATCGGCCGACCCGTCCGGCCCCGCCGGGGGGCCGTGGCCGGCATCGTCGCTCTCGAGCAGGGTGCGCCCGGTGAGCGCGAGGAACACGTCGTCGAGCGTGGGCCGGGCCGTCTCGGCGGCGGCCACTCGCACGCCCGCCTCCTCCAGCGTCCGCAGGTACGCCGGCAGCACCGCTGCGGCGTGCGGCACCCGCATCTCGACGGCCGTCCCGGACACGCCGACCCCCTCGGGGCCGGCGACGCGCCCGGCGGTGACCGCGGCCCGCGCGGCGTCCTGCTCGGTCGCGGCGGTCACGGTGATGCGGTCGCCGGCCAGGTCGCTCTTGAGGTTCTCCGCCGTCCCGTCGGCGATGATCCGGCCACGGTCGATGATCACCACCCGCTCGGCCATGCTGTCGGCCTCCTCCAGGTAGTGGGTGCTCATGAACAGCGTCGTGCCGTGCTCGGCGCGCAGGCGCAGGATGTGCCCCCAGATGTCGGCGCGCCCGCGCGGGTCGAGCCCGGTCGTCGGCTCGTCCATGAAGAGCAGCTCGGGCCGGTGGACCAGCCCGAGGGCGATGTCCAGACGGCGGCGCTGCCCGCCGGACAGGGTGCCCGGCCGGCGGTCGGCCAGCGCCTCGAGCTCCAGCATCCCGAGCACCTCGTCGGCCCGCCGCCGCGCCACCGGCACGGGCAGGCCGTAGCAGCGTCCCTGCGTGACCAGCTCGTCGCGGACGCGGAAGCTCTCGCCGGCGCTGTTCTTCTGCCCCACGTACCCGATGCGGGCGCGCACCCCGGCGGGGTCGGACACCACGTCGCGGCCGGCGACGGTCGCGGTCCCCGAGGTCGGGGGCAGCAAGGTGGTCAGCATGCGCAGGCTGGTGGACTTTCCGGCGCCGTTCGGGCCGAGGAAGGCCACCAGCTGTCCGGGCTCCACGTCGAGGTCGATACCGCGGACGGCCTCGACGGCACGGCGTCGCACCGTGAACCGCCGGGTCAGTCCTCGGGCATGGATCATCGTCCCCTCCTCAAGGGGTTGCGGGCGTTCACGGGCATGGCGAGAGAACCCCCGCCGGGGGTGTTTCGGTGATGATTCATCTTCGACCGGCCCGGCCGGAACTGGCAAACGTGAACGTCGCATTCACATACGGCCGCCACCTGCGGGAACGCCTTTCACCGCCATTCTGGGAAAGGCCGTCGCGGTGGCGAATTCTTCCGCTGTGGATCCCTCTGACCTGCTCTTTCGCGGCGGGAAAGGGAAAAGGCGAAAAAAGATTGGAGGGCTGCCCGCCCGCCGGCGCGTCCGGCCGGCGCGTCCGGCCGGTACGGACGTCCGGGGGCGCCGTCAGCCGCCGGTTTCCAGGGGGACGCGGAGCCAGTACGGGGAGCGGGCGCCGGGCAGGTAGGGGCTGTCGAGGCGCTTGGCGAGGACGGCCGGGATGCCCTGGTCCCTGGCCACCTTCAGCACGGCCTTGCCGTCGCCGGGGAACCACGGGGTCGGCTGCCAGTGGCGGTCGCGCAGGGACAGGTGGTCCAGCGTCCTGCGCCGGTCGCGGTAGGGCCTGCCGAGCAGGTCGCCGGTGTTCAGCCGCAGCACGTCGAAGATCATGTAGATCACGGTGCCGCCGACCTCGGCGATCCGGCCGTCCAGCACGGCGGGCAGGCCCCAGGCGGCCTTGCCCAGACCGGCGAGCTCCTCCAGGCCGGGAGTGGTCTCCGGGGTGAGCGGCGCGCCGTCCGCGCCGATGAAGCGCGCCTTGCCCTCGCCCAGGATCGCCAGGGCGCGGGTGCCGCCGAGGTCGAACTCGAAGCCGTACGCCTCCTGGTCGCGGGGTGGCCGCTTGCGGTCCTCCGCGAGCATGGGACGCAGGCCGTCGGCGGGCGGCGGCCCCTCCCGCGGCGGCGGGTCCATCCGGTGGATCATCCAGTTCTTGCCGTCGGTCGGGAACAGCACGTACCGGCCCGAGGACCGTGCGCCGTGCAGCACGAACTTGATCTCGCGGTCGGTCCACTTCTCGGTCTCGTAGGTGCCCCGATCCCAGATGAGCATCAGCCCGCCGCCGTACTCGCCCGCGGCGATCTCCCCCTCGAACGTCGCGTACTCCAGCGGGTGGTCCTCGGTGTGCACGGCCAGGTGGTTCGGCGTGCGGTCCAGCGGCAGGCACTTCGGGATCGCCCACGACACCAGCACGCCATCGCGCTCAAGCCGCAGGTCCCAGTGCAGCCGGCGGGCGTGGTGCTCCTGGATGACGAAGGTGTCGTCGTTCCCGGTGGGCGGCGGCCCGGGCTCGGGGACGGGTTCGGGGGTGCGGGCGGCGTCGCGCTTGCTCCGGTAGGTGTCGAGCTTGTCGGCCGGCATTGCCGGTTATTACCCACACTCGGGCGGCGCGCACCCCGCATCGCCTGTCCGGGCGTCTGTTCCGCATCGCCGCGCGGGTCAGTCCCCGACCTCGGCCGCCGGTTCCGGCCGCGGCTCCGGGACGTCGGGGCCGCCGGCGGGGTCCTGCGGGACGGCGCCGGCCGGGTCCTGCGGGACGGGGGTCCAGGCGGCGGTCAGCGCGCCCCCGAGCAGCCCGAGGACCATCCCCAGCAGGAAGCCGCCGACGTTGACGTAGACGACCGAGGCGATCGACAGCAGGATCGCCACGACGCCCAGGAACACGCGCTGCGCCGGCTGGAAGACGATCAGCACGCCGAGGGCGATCATCGTGATCGAGAGCAGGTACGCCAGCCCCGCCTCCACCGAGTGGACGATCAGCGGCAGCGCGTCCAGCGAGAAGGGCAGGCTGATGAGTTCCACCCCCGCCAGCAGGGTGAGCAGGCCGCCCCAGAACGGCCGCGAACGCCGCCACGCTCTCATCGCCGCCCGCCCTCGCGGCCGTGCGGCGGGCGCGGCGGGAGGATCGGGAGCGTCGTCCACGGGGGGAGCGTCGTTCACGCCGGGCGTCCGGTGCGGGCCCGGGCGCTCGGGCAGGGGGTGGCGGTCATCGGTCGTCAGAAGCACTCGTGGTCGCCCAGCAGGATTCGGAGCGTCAGATTCGGCAACTCGAGCCGTGCGGCGCTGAGCGCCAGGAACACCTGCCGGCTGTTGCGCGAGACGACCTTCGGCGCCTGCACGCCGGGCGTCCCGGGCGGGCCGGTGATGCCGGGGATCTGGTCCAGCGTGCTGGCGTCACGGCCGAGTTCGATGCCGGTGTAGGTGACATCGCCGGAGATCATCGTCGCCTTGAGGACCTGGCGGATGGCGACGACCGGCCGTCCGTCGTTCCCGGCGGTGGTGCGCACGGTCACCGGCCCGATCGGGGTGTTCAGCAGGTAGCTCTGGCACAGGTTGAAGGTCTCGAGGCGCCCGCTGGCGACGATGTAGACGGGGATCTTCTGCCCGTCCTTGGTCTCCACGAAGCCGCCGAACTCCTCGTCCCCGAACGCCTTGACCAGGTCGGCCGACGACTTGATCGGCGTCCCGGCGACGACGAACGACGCGCCGACGGCGCCCTGCACGGTGGCGCCGACCAGCATCGCCGCCGCGGCCGTCGCGGGGGTGAAGATCATCGCGAAGCGCTTCCACCGTACGCGACCCTGTTCACGCATGGCCACACTCCATGTCACCGGCAAGCTGGACGGACACCTGCCGTGACGATCCGCACGGCTACCAGGCGAGCATGAGGATCAGCCGCTCCTCCGATCAACCGGCCACGCCGGATATCGTCGTACGTTTGCGCTGATCAGCGGCCGGTGGCCGAGAAATGGGCCCGGAAAGAAAGGATCTTGACAGGCCCCAGGGCTACCCCTGACGCGCCCCGGCGCCCCAAGGGCCGCCCCGGCGCCCCAAGGGCCGCCCCGGAGACCCCCGCCCCCCAGCAAGCCGCCCGACAACCAGACCGCCGCCACCCCCCACCGGATCCCCACCGCACCCACACTCCGCCGTCCGGTTCACCCCGCTTCACCTCGCTTCACCGGGCTCCACTGGCCCCGCGCTGCACCGTCCGGTCGGCACGCCGCACCGGGTCTCTATGTTCTCCCGCGCTACGCCATCCGGGTTGGCGCGCTCGGTACCGGCGGCCTTGTCAGGTACGCCACGGCATGTGCTGGAGCGTCCAGGTGTTGCCGTCCGGGTCGGCGAAGAAGGCGTAGTAGACGCCGCCCATGTCCTCGACGGGGCCCACCTCCGCGCCGCGCGCGACGAGCTCCGCGCGCGCCTGCTCGATGTCGCTCACCACCAGGTGCAGGGCGCGCAGCGAGCCGGCCGGCATGTCGGCCTGCGGAAGGCCCTCGGTGAGGGTGATCGAGCAGGCGGAGCCCGGCGGGGTCAGCTGGACGACCCGCACCCCCTCCGCCGGCCGGACGTCGACGTCCACGGCGAAGCCGAGCTTGTCGGCGTAGAACGCCTTTGCCCGGTCGATGTCGGAGACGGGCACCGGTACCAGTTCGAGCAGATACGCCCCAGGACGCACGGGCAGCGTGACGCCCCCCACCGCGGCGTCCTCGGCGCTCTCTCCGGACTCGGCCTTCGCGTCATGGGTTTCGGTCATCGTGATCGGCCTTTCGTCATGTCGTCGAGCAAATCATCATGGGCGACGGCGCCAGCCGTTCCGTCGAGTGCGGTGACCACACACGTTCACCGGCGCGGCTCTCCACCCGGCCATGTGCTGGAGGTGGCCGGCGCCGGGTCGGCGGGTCGTGGTACGGCGATGCCGGCGCCCGCTACGGCGCCCGAGCCGGTGAACGTTCGCGGACACCGCACCGGAACGCCGCACCGCCCAGGAGTGACGCGCATGCTCACGGAAGCCGCCCCCGACGTGGCTGGGCGATACTGAGGAGTATGAGACGAGAGCAGTTCGCCGTCGACTTCGACGCCTTCGAGCGGGCCGGCTGGCGTGGCCGCAGTGAGGCGTACAAGCAGGGCATCGCGCCGCTGACCGCCCACCTGATCGAGCCGCTGCTGGACGAGGCGCGGGTCGGCCTCGGCAGCCGCGTCCTGGACGTCGGCTGCGGCCCCGGCGGGGTGAGCGCGGCGGCGCTGGCCCGGGGAGCGGAGGTGACGGCCGCGGACGCCGAGCCCGAGATGGTCGCGGCCACCGCGCGGCGCCTGCCCGGCGTGCGGGTCGAGCAAGCGATCCTGCCCGTCCTGCCGTTCGGGGACGAAGAGTTCGACGCCGCCGTCGGCAACCTCGTCATCAACCACGTCGGCGACCCGCGCGCCGCCGTACGCGAACTGCGCCGCGTCGTCCGCCCGGGCGGCAGGGTGGCGCTGACCTCCTGGTACTACCCGAGGATGCGCGCCATCGTCGTCTTCGACGAGGCGGTCGCCGCGGTGGGGGTGCCCCGGCCCGCCGACGTCCCCGAGAAGTCCCCCTTCCAGGCGTACGGCACCCCGGAGTCGTTCGCCGGTCTGCTGGAGGACGCCGGGTACACCGAGGTGCGCGCGCGGACCCTGGAATGGGAGCACACGGTCGACCCGGAGGAGTGGTGGACCGCCATCCTCAACGGAACCGCCCGCACCGCAGCCGTGATCGCCCGGCAGAACCCGGCCACCATCGAACGCGTGAAAGCCGCCTACCACGCCATCCTCGCCCCCCACCTCACCGACGACGGCCGCGTCACCCTCCCCGCCGCCGCCCTCCTCACCTCCGCCACCCGCTGACCCACCACCGGCCGTCCCGCCACCCGCTGACCCACCACCGGCCGTCCCGTCACCGGTCGGGCTGTGACCGGCTGGCCTGTGACCGGTTGGGCTGTCACGGTCCGCCGCCACCGGCTGTGGAGGGGTTCTTCCGCTCGGGGTGCTCACTGGACGGCGCCGGGTCGGTGGGAAGGTGTACGGAGATGGCGGCGCCGCCGTACGTCGAGCAACCTTGCGCCCCGACGCGGCGGACCCGGTGGCCGCATCGCATCGAAGGCACCGCCGGCCCGCATGTCCGGTCGGCCGCGCTTGCTCGCCGGCTTCACGTCAGGCGGGTGGTCCGCGTGACCTCCTACAGTGGCGCGACGGTCGCGAGTACTGCCCGTGCGGTCGTCCCGTCCGGCCAGGTCCACCCGGCGACGAGGTGTCCGGGCAGGCTCTGCGCGGCATCCGCCGGCCGCAGAACGCGGTTGACCCGAACCTCGCCCCCATTGCCGGGGGCGGTCGCGTGCACGGTGACGGTCGGGTCCGGGGTGTCGCTCTGGCTCTGGTGCTGCGGGATCGCCTCGCCGCGCAGCAGGGCACGCAACCGCGCCATCACCACCGGGTCGTGGACGCCGTCGTAGATCCACCGGGTGCCGAGGACCCCGTGCTCGGAGGTGCCGATCAGCGCCTCGCCGGGAGCCTCCTCCAGCGCCGCGTCACGGTATCCCATCGGCACCAGATACGCGGTCGGCTCCTGCGCGGTGGCGTCCACCACGACCATGAACTCGATGCCGACCGCGCCCTCCGGATCGTCCAGGCGGAATCCGCCGGCCCTGACCAATTCCGGCGTTCCCGTCTCGCCCACGTACCAGCTCTGCTTCGGCAACCAGTCGGCGAGCAACTCCAGCTTGGTGGGCGTCATGGTGGTGTGGTGGATGAAGGCCATGCGTACTTCCTCACGCGCAGGGTGTGGGCCCGTCCTCCAACGGGAGGGCGCCCCTTCGAAACGCTCCCTATTCCAGCACCTTTCGGTATCCGGGTGTCATTGGCGGAGCAATCCGGGCCGGCGCCCATGGCGCACCGGCCAGTGACCCTCTCCCCGAGGCGGCACGCCGTGACAAACCGCCAGTATGCGGAGAAATGCGGACGAAACGTGATCGTCGGATCATGGCAATAGATCACGCTCACACTTGCCTCCAGAGATCTTGGAGGTGTCTGTGGACTACAGCAGGCGTGGATTCCTCACCGCCGTCGGTGCCTCGGGCGGCGCCGGCGCACTTCTGGCCACGATGGGCGCGCTCGGACTCGCGCCCACGGCCGAGGCGGCGAGCCGCACCCGGTTCGACCCACCCCGGCCGTCCGACTTCACCCTCACCGGCAGAGGGGCGAAGAAGGTGATCGTCCTCGGCGCGGGCGTCGCCGGCCTCGCCACCGCCTACGAACTGGGCAAGGCGGGATACGACTGCACCGTCCTGGAAGCGCTCGACCGGGTCGGCGGCCGCAACTGGACCATCAGGGGAGGCGACCGGATCACCGAGCTCGACGGGTCTACCCAGATCGCCCGCTTCTCCGATGGCATCTACATGAACGCCGGCCCGGCGCGGCTCGCGCAGTGGATGGTCACCATGGACTACTGCCGCGAGCTGGGCGTCGACCTGGAAGTGTTCACCAACTCCAACGCGCAGACCTACATCTTCAACGCCTCGGCAGGGATGACCGCCCCGGTCACCTGGCGCACCGCGAAGGCGGACGTCTACGGCTACATCTCCGAACTGCTCGCCACCGCCACCGACGGCGGCGCGCTCGACGCCAAGCTGACCGCGCAGGACAAGGACCGGCTCCTCACCTTCCTGCGCGGCTTCGGCGCGATCGGCACCAAGGCCGACGGGTACGCCTACACCGGCAGCGGCGACCGCCGCGGGTACAGCACCGACCCCGGCGCGGGGGAGCAGCCGGGCGTCCCCCTCGGCCCCGTCCCGTCCCTGTCGGACGTGCTCGCCAGCGGCGTCGGCCAGCGCTTCTCCTTTGAGCTCGGCTACGACCAGGCCATGCTGATGTTCCAGCCGGTCGGCGGCATGGACGCCATCCCCAAGGCGTTCGCCGAGGCCATCGGCAGGCACAAGATCTGGCTGCGGTCGAAGGTCACCAAGATCACCGACCTGCCGAACGGCGTCGAGATCGAGTACCAGGACAAGAACGGCAGGGTCCGCACCGTCAAGGGCGACTTCTGCGTGGCCGCCATGCCGCCGCACCTGCTCGCCAGGACCCCGCACAACCTCGGCCCGGACGTCCAGGCCGCCCTCGCGACGCCGACCGTCACCTCCTCCGGCAAGATCGGCCTGGAGTACCGCCGCCGCTGGTGGGAGATCGACGACAACATCTACGGCGGCATCACCAACACCGACCTCGACCTGTCGGTCGTCTGGTACCCCTCCTACGGGTACGGCAAGCGGCGCGGCCTGGTCATCGGCTACTACAACAACGGCGCCAACCAGGACGCCTACGCCGCGCTCCCGCACGCCGAACGGGAGAAACGGGCCATCGAACAGGGCATGAAGATCCACGGCGCCAAGTACCGCGACGAGTTGGTCACCTCGGTCTCGGTGTCGTGGAAGCGTCAGCCGTTCATCGAGGGCGCCTGGGTCGGCTGGCCGTCCCGCACTGGCGGCTACCAGCTTCTCAACAGGCCGGCCGGCCACGTCCACTTCGCGGGCGACTGGCTCAGCTACCTCATCGCCTGGCAGGCCGGCGCCCTGGAGTCGGCCAGAAAGACCGTAACCGACCTCCACCAGCGCGTCCTCGCCCACTGACCGACCACGGCGCCCGGGGCGACCCTCCCTGTCCCGGGCGCTTTCGCGGTCCGCCGACGGCGATGGACGCGGGACCCTCAGGCGTAGATCACCCGCCGGCCGGTGCGGCGTGGACGGGGCGGGCTCCGCGGACGTTGAGCATGATGGCGTACACCGACGTCGAGGCGGTCATGAACAGCCAGTTGCGCTTGAGCCCGCCGAAGACCAGGTTGGAGGTCTTCTCCGGCAGGCGCAGCTTCCCGATGAGCGTGCCGTCGGAGGCGAAGCAGTGCACCCCTTCGTGGGTCGCCGCCCAGATGCGGCCGGTGTCGTCCAGCCGGATGCCGTCGAACGAGCCGGCCGTGCACTCGGCGAGCACCTTCCCGCCGGTCAGCGTGCCGTCGTCGTGCACGTCGAAGACCCGCAGGTGCCTGCGGCGGGTGTCCACGACGTACAGCAGTCGCTCGTCGAGCGAGAACGCCAGCCCGTTGGGCCGGACGAAGTCGTCCGCCACCACCCGCACCTCGCCCGTGACCGGGTCGGCGCGGTACACCTGGTCGGCCCCGATCTCGCTGTCGGCCCGGTGACCCTCGTAGTCGCTGGTGATCCCGTAGGAGGGGTCGGTGAACCAGATGGACCCGTCGGACTTCACCACCACGTCGTTCGGGCTGTTGAACCGCTTGCCCTCCCACCGGTCGGCGATGGTGGTGACCGAGCCGTCGTGCTCGGTGCGGGTCACCCGCCGTTGCCCCTGCTCGCAGGAGATGAGCCGCCCCTGGGCGTCCAGGGTGTGCCCGTTGGTGTACCCGGCCGGCGTCCGGAACGGCCCCACGGCGCCGGTCAACTCGTCCCAGCGCAGCATGCGGTCGTTGGGGATGTCGCTCCACAGCAGATAACGCCCCGCCGGCACGTACACCGGCCCTTCGGCCCACCGGCAGCCCTGGTAGATGCGCTCGACGCGCTCGTCGCCCCCGACCGTGGCGAACCGCTCGTCCAGCTCCTCCAGCTCGGTGGGAATGGTCTCCGTCATGACCCCAGCAAATCCTACCGAACGCCATATCGTCAATCAGCCTTATATCGATATCTCGTCTCATGGACCTGCATAGACACAAGATGTCGTTCGGGAGTCGGGTGATAACGTCCCCTCATGGACGACATCGACAGGGCGCTGATCGGCCTTCTCCAGCAGGACGCCACCCGCTCCTACGCCGCGCTGGGCGCGGCCGTGGGCCTGTCCAGCGGTGCCGCCCACGAGCGCGTCCGCAAACTGCGCGAACGCGGCGTCATCCGGCGTACGACGGTGGACGTCGATCCCGTGGCCGCCGGCCGGGGCGTCCTGGCGTACGTGCTGGTCGACGGCACCACGTGGATGGGCGACACCCGCCAGGCGCTCAGCGCCATCCCCGAGGTGGAGGAGGCCCACGTCATCGCCGGCCCCGCGTCCCTCCTCCTCAAGATCAGGGTCGCGACCACGCAGGACCTCCAGGACGTCCTGCGCAGACTCTTCGAGGTCGACGGCGTGGCCAGAACCCAGACCATCGTCGCCCTGGAGACCTTCTTCGAACGCCCCCTCCACGTCCCCGCCCCGGACATGCCACGGTGAGCGGACGGGATGCGACCGGGGTGGCGGCGGGTCGCTAACCTGGGGCGTGATGAACCGTTTGACGACGTCGAGAGGTGGGTTCGACCTCACCCGCTTCCCCGAGAGTCCCCGTGACCCGCTTCGCGCCTGGGACGCCGCCGACGAGTATCTCCTGCGGGAGCTCGAGGGGATCGACGGCGCCCCGACGGACCTGTCGGGCACCGTGGTGGTGCTGAACGACCGGTGGGGCGCCCTGGTCACGGCGCTCGCCGATCACCGTCCCGTGCAGATCACCGACTCCTACCTCACCCAGCAAGCGACCCAGGCGAACATCGAGCGCAACGGGGTCGCGGCGGACGCCGTGCGACTGGCCACGACCCAGGACCCGCCGCCGGACCGCATCGACGTGCTGCTCGTCCGGGTGCCGAAGAGCCTCGCCCTCCTTGAGGACCAGCTGCACCGCCTGGCCCCGCACGTGCACGCGGGCACCGTGGTCGTCGGCGCGGGGATGGTGACCGAGATCCACACCTCGACGTTGAGGCTGTTCGAACGCATCCTCGGGCCGACCAGGACGTCGCTGGCCGTGAAGAAGGCGCGGCTCATCTTCTGCGCGCCCGATCCGGGGCTGTCCCGGGGCGAGAACCCGTGGCCGCGAAGCTACGCGCTGCCCGCCGGCATCGGCGCGGTGTCGGGCCTGACCGTCACCAACCACGCGGGGATCTTCTGCGCCGACCGCCTCGACGTCGGCACCCGCTTCTTCCTCCAGCACCTGCCGTCGCGCCGCGGCCCCGAGCACGTCGTGGACCTGGGCTGCGGCAACGGGGTCGTCGGGCTCGCCGCCGCGCTGGGCAACGGCGAGGCCCAGGTGACGTTCATCGACGAGTCCTACCAGGCGCTGGCGTCGGCGGAGACGACCTTCCGGGCGCACATCGACAACGCGGACGCGAGCACCACCGCACGGTTCCTCGCCGCCGACGGCATGTCCGGCGTCCCCGCCGGCACGGTGGACCTGGTGCTGAACAACCCGCCGTTCCACGCCCACCGTACGACGACCGACGAGACGGCCTGGCGGATGTTCAACGGGTCACGCGCGGCGCTCCGCCGCGGCGGTGAGCTGTGGGTGGTGGGCAACCGGCATCTCGGCTACCACGCCAAGTTGCGCCGGCTCTTCGGCAACTGCGACGTCGCCGCGAGCGACCCCAGGTTCGTCGTCCTCCGAGCCGTCAAGCACTGACGCCGCCACCGGCATCTGGGCACTCCATCAGGGCTGGTCGCCCCTGAGCGCATTCATGCGCCGGTGTAGAGGCGGTCCAGGTCGACGAGTTGGACGGCGGAATCACGCCGGGCCAGGGTGCGCAGGTCGTCGCTGAAGCCGGTGCCACTGAACAGGAGCAGGCGTGTGCGCTCGGCGTCGACGCCTTCGCGGGCGCGGAGCAGGTCGCGGATCCGGCCGAGCCGGCGCAGGTGTCCCACGCCCATGATGTCGTTCCATTTACATTCGCCGATGGCCAGGAGCCGCTCGCGACCGGCCTCATCATGGCCGAAGGCCGCGACATCGACCTCGTGAGCGGTCCGGTCGGTCGCGTCGGGAACGGTGCCGGCGGCCACCGTCGAGGGAAAACCGCCAATGGTCTCGGGGCGGCAGTACCAGCGGGTCCACTCGCGGCAGATGCGCTCGAAGTGCGGTCCGACGACCTTGCTGCGAAAGGTCGGCTGGAGGCGACGCCATACGTCCGGCGCGCGGCCGGGCCGTTCCAGTTCCCCCCAAGCGGATCGCATGACCGCGTGGTAGAAGGCGAGAAGAGGTTCGGCGATCTGGTAGGTGGAGCGGTTGCCGCGGAAGGCATCCCGCTCGTGCGTGATCATGCCGACGTCCTGGAGGATGGTGAGCGGGTGGGCCAGGTCGGTCGACTTGCGGCCGAGATAGGAGGCGATGCCGCCGCGGTTGTGATTGCCGTCGGCGATCGCGGCCAGCACAGAGTGGTATAGGGCGGTGTCGTGCAGCTCGGGTTCTTCGGCGAGCAGATAGCGGCCTTCGCGGAAGAGCGGGCGGCCGGGGTTGAGGACCGCGCGGACGATCCAGGAGTCGAAGTCGTCCGCGCCGGCGGGCGTGTCACCCTGGGTGAACTCCCGACGGTAGGCGGGGGTGCCACCCACGACGGCGTTGGTCAGCGCGGCGGTGCGCGGGTCGGCGATGTCCCAGAACCGGGCGGCGAGACGGAAGTCGAGGGTGGGCACGACCAGTTCCAGTCCGGCACGGCCGCGCAGCGGAGCGTTCCCCGACAAGATGCGTCCCATGAACGACAGGGCGGACCCGCACAGCAGCAGGCGGACGGGAGTGTTGCCGCGCTGGGCGGTCGGGTCCAGCGCGCGCTGGATGATGGAGGGCAGGGCGGGAGAGGCCTTGGCGAGGAACGGGAACTCGTCGATGACCGCGACCGTGGGACCGGCGGTGGCGATGCGCAGGAGCCGGGTGATGGCCTCGTCCCAGGTGGCGAAGCGGAACGGATGGGGCTCGCCGACGTACGCGGCGAGTGCGTCGCCGAACTGCCGCAGCGCGTCGGCTTCGGTGGTCTCGGTGCCAGTGAACATGAAGCCGCCGGTCGCGGTCGTGAGCGCGTCGAGCAGGAAGGTCTTGCCCTGGCGGCGACGCCCGGAGACCACACCCAGGGTCGCCTGGGGGGCCTCGTAGGTGGCGAAGCGGCTTAGCTCCGCCCACTCGAAGTCCCGAGCGAAGATCTCACTGGGCTTGTCCACACGCGCCTCCGATGTATAACTGCATCTATTATAGATCTGGTTATACAAACGGTGCGTGTCGACGGGCCACTCTCTGCTTGCGTGAGCCCACGAAGCCGATCGCGCCGGTACCCCCGGCGCGTCGGCGATTCCTCGCGCGGGAAGCGCGCGATCCCCTATCGTCGGACCGACACGCTGGAGGAGTGGATGTCCGACCTGTCCCCGTTACGCACCGGTGAGCCGGGCCGGTTCGGCGACTACAGGGTGCTCGGCCGCATCGGTCAGGGTGGCCAGGGAACGGTGTATCTGGCCGAGTCGTCCGCGGGGGACCGGGTCGCCATCAAGGTTCTGCACGCCTACCAGGCGATGGACCCGGACGCGGAGCGCCGGTTCCTGCGCGAGGTGGCCACGGCGCGGCGGGTGGCGACCTTCTCCACGGCACGGGTCATCGAGGTCGGCA
>NZ_JBSGDZ010000003.1:334148-407532 GCF_053602655.1 Sphaerisporangium sp. NPDC004334 | reverse complement strand
CTGCGGGCGGGGGGGCCACCCGTTTTATGTGGGGGGGGGGGGGGGGCCCCCCCCCCCCCCCCCCGGGGGGTGGGGGGGCCCCCCCCCGAGACAACACAGCCCGAGCGCTCTTGCGCGAAGCGCGTCGAATGCTCGGACCATGCCTTACGCACCCCAGAAGCCCGAGCGCCGCTTGCGCGAAGCGCGCCGAAGCTCGGACCCTGTCTCAGGGCCGGTCGGCGCCCGGGGTGGTGACGTGGGTCGACAGGACGCGGCCGGTGCCGGGGGCGACCAGGTCTGGCATGCCTCGCCATTCGGCCGCGACGATGAAGAGCGTCGAGCGGTCCGGGCCGCCGAGTTCGCAGGCGAAGGCGCCGCGGTCGAGCTCGACGGTCTCGGCGACCTGCCCGCCCTCGCGCACGCGTACGCAACGCCGGTGAGGCACGTCCGCGTACCAGACGGCGCCCTCCGCGTCGGCGCAGATGCCGTCGGGGGCGGCGTCGCCGAGGTCCGCCCACACCCTGGCGCCCGAAAGGCCGCCGTCGGGCTCGATGTCGTACGCCATCAGCTTGTGGCCGTAGGAGTCGGCGACGATCAGGGTCGAGTCGTCCCCGGTCACGGTCATGCCGTTGGGGAAGGCGATGCCGTCGGCCACCTGACGCGCCGAGCCGTCGGGGGCGACGTGCACGACGTTCCCGGGGGCGAACGCCGCTCCGGCGAGCATGTCGAAGCCGACGCGGTTGAGGTAGATGTTGCCCCGGCCGTCGATCACGATGTCGTTCCAGCCGCGCGCGAGGCCGGACAGGTCGGCATGGGTCACGAGCGAGCCGTCTTGCTCCAGGCGCAGCAGCAGCCCCCGCGCGGCGTCGACGATCAGCATGCGCCCGTCGGGGTCGAAGGCCGTGCACAAGGGAAGCGAGTCGACGCGCGCGACCACCTCGTGCGCGCCGTCCATGCCGAGCGCGATCACCTCGCGCGCCGTCCAGTCGGAGAAGTACAGGCGGCCGTCGTGCCAGCGTGGCGACTCGACCAGCCCGAGGCCGGTGACCCAGGTGCGCGGTTCTGACATGAAGACTCCCTCAACGTCGGTGTGGGCGAGCTGGGCGAGATGCCCGCGGACGGCGACGCACGAGGGCGTGCGCCGGTCCTCCTTGGGCTGGTCTCGGTACACAGACGAACGGGGAACCCCCGGATCGACATCGCCGTACCGACGATGAACCGCCGCACCGACAGATCACCGGAGATCACCGCGATCACCTGGATCGACTGGATCACCCAGATCACCGAGGCTAGCCCGCGGTGACCAGGCGCGCGAGGATGACGCCCGCGACGATGAGGGCGAGCGCCGCCAGCCGCCCGGGGGTGAGCGGGTCGTGGTCGACGATCACACCGAGCGCGATGGCGCCGACGGCGCCGATGCCGACGAACACGGCGTAGGCGGTTCCGGCCGGGATGGTGCGCATCGCGAGGGTGAGAGGGTAGACGGCCGCGACCGCCAGCGCCAGGCAGAGCACCGTGGGGAGCACACGGGTGAAGTTCTCGGTCGGCTTGATGCTCCGCGACCAGGCGACCTCCAGCAGGCCGGCCGTCACCAGCCAGACCCAGCTCATCGGGACGCCGCCTCCGCCTCGCCGGGCGCCTCGCCGGGCGCTTCCCGGCCGCCGGCGGGAGTCGTACGCGGGTGTTCGCGGGGGTGTGGCGGCACGCCCGGCTGCTCGATGGCGTCACAGCCGTGTGGCGACAGCCGCACTCCTGCCTTGCGAGCGCCGACGACGGTCGATGCGAGCCCGGTCATCGTCTTCCTCTCCGGAAAAGTGGACACCTTGTCCGATTGTCACCACGGTACCGGACAACCGGACATGCCGTCCACTTGCGGAGGCGGCGCGGGCGGGTTTGCTAACGTTGCCGGCGGAGAGCGCCGCTTCGAGGAAGGGACCGGCCGGGTGAGCACCGCTGACCTTCCCGTGCTGGGTCAGTCCGGCACGTTCGCCGAACGCGCGGACGCGGCCCGCAACCGCCGGCGCATCTTGGCCGCCGCCGCGGAGCTGTTCGCCGCCCCACCGGCCGGCGGGGTCACCATGGAGGCGGTCGCCCGCGCGGCGGGGGTGGGCCGCGCCACGCTCTACCGCCGCTACCCCGATGTGGCCTCCCTCGCCCTGGCGCTGCTCGACGAGCACGAGCGCCGGTTGCAGGAGCACATCCTGCGCGGCGATCCGCCGCTGGGCCCCGGCGCCCCACCGGCCGAACGGCTGGTCGCCTTCTACGCGGCGATGGTGGGCCTGCTGGAAGAGCACGCTCCGCTGGTGCTCGGCGCCGAGGTGGGACGGTCGCGCTTCGCGCCGGGCTCCTACCGCTTCTGGAGCAGTCACGTGCGGGTGCTGCTCGTCGCGGCCGGGACCGAGGACCCCGAGCCGCTGGTCGACGTCCTGCTCGCGCCGCTCGCCCCGGAGGTCTACCTGCACCAGCGGTACGAGCACGGCTACCCGGCCGAGCGGATCATCGCCGCGCTGACCCGGCTGGCCGAAGGCGTCCTCGGCCCGGCCGCGCCCTGACGGGCGGGTCCCCGCCGGCACATGGCGGGTGGTCCCCACGCGGCATGGCGGGGGACGTCGGTGGAGTGACTACGACGTCTCGGTGACCACCTGGCGGGCCCAGCGGTAGTCGGCCTTGCCGGCGGGGGTGCGGACCATGTGCTCGACGAAGGCGTACGTGCGGGGCACCTTGTAGCCCGAGAGCTTCCCGCGGCAGTGGGCGTCGAGTTCCTCGGCGGTGAGCCGGGCGCCGTCGCGGGGTTCGACGACGGCGGCGACGCGGCTGCCCCACCGTTCGTCGGGGACCCCGGTGACGACGGCGTCGAAGACGGCGGGGTGGCCCTTGAGCACGGCCTCGACCTCCTCGGGGAAGACCTTCTCGCCGCCGGTGTTGATGCACTGCGAGCCGCGCCCGAAGACCAGGATGGTGCCGTCCTCCTCGACGCGGGCCAGGTCGCCGGTGAGCAGCCAGCGGGTGCCCGCGGCGTCGGTGACGAACGTCCGCGCCGTCTTGTCCGGGTCGTTGTAGTAGCCGAAGGCGATGTCGCCGGCCTTGGCGACGGTGCCCATCTCGCCCGAACCCGGCTCGACCGGGCGCAGGTCCTCGTTCAGGACGGCGAGGGTGGCGGTGGCGTTGGGCTTGTACTTCAGGCCCGACTCCGGGGAGGACCCGGCGACGGCGGAGGCGGTGTAGCCGGACTCGGTGGAGCCGAAGCTGTCCATGATGATCACGTTGGGCAGCAGTTCCTGTAACCGGTCGCGCACGGCGCCGGTCAGGATGGCGCCGGTCGAGCTGAGCACCATCAGCGACGACAGGTCGTAGCCGCCGGCGGCGATCTCGTCGGCCAGGGGCCGGGCCATGGCGTCGCCGGTGATGTTGACGGTGAGGACCCTCTCGCGTTCGATGGCGCGCAGCACCTCGGCGGCGTCGAACCTGCGCGTGTACACCACGGTGGCGCCCATCCACCAGGAGATGAACGTGGCCATCTGCGCCGCCCCGTGCATCAGCGGCGCGGCGGGCATCATGATGATCGGGTTGGAGCTCACCGCCGTCTCGATGACCTGGCCCGGCTCCTTGTGCGGCTCTCCGTAGGGGTTGCCGCCGCCGAAGGCCATGAACAGGTCCCTGGTGCGCCACATGACGCCCTTGGGCATGCCCGTCGTGCCTCCGGTGTAGATGATGTAGAGGTCCTCGCCCGACCGCCGGGGGAAGCCCTCCCGCCCGTCCGGCCGGCCGACGACGGCCTGGTCGTAGGGCACGGCGCCCTCGACGCGCGACGGGCTGCCGACGGCCACCAGCGTCTCCAGCTTGGCGCACTTCGGCGCGGTGGCGGCCACCCGGTCGTCGAACTCGGTGTCGTACAGCAGCGCCACGATGTCGGAGTCGGTGTAGAGGTACAGCAGCTCCGACTCGACGTACCGGTAGTTGACGTTGACCGGCACCGCCCTGATCTTCAGCGTGGCGAGCAGCGCGGCGATGTACTCGACGCCGTTGTACATCTGGATGCCGACGTGCCGTCCCGGGCCGACGCCGCGTTCCATCAGGAAGTGCGCGAGGCGGTTGGCGTGCGCCTCCAGCCCGGCGTAGGTCAGGCGTGCCTCTCCGCAGACGACGGCCACGCGGTCCCCGATCGCGTCGGCCAATCCCTCGAACAGGTCGGCGTGGTTGAACTCCATCGGGGACTCCTCACAACTGGTCGCCGGCGGCCCTCACTGCTTGCCCCCCGATGTGCTCGCTCCATGGTGGCCCGGAACGGGCTCACGACTCATCCCCCGGCATGCGGAGCGCCTTTCACGGCTTGTCGCTTCCGACGATCCACATGGCGAAGAACTGGGCGCCGCCCCCGTAGGCGTGGCCGAGCGCGCGGCGCGCCCCCTCGACCTGGTGCTCGCCCGCCTTGCCTCTGACCTGCAGAGCCGCCTCGGCGAAGCGGATCAGCCCGGACGCGCCGATGGGGTTGGAGCTGAGCACGCCCCCGGAGGCGTTCCAGGGGATGTGACCGGAAAGCGCCGTGGCGCCGGACTCGGTGAGCTTCCACCCCTCGCCCTCCCCCGCGAAGCCGAGGTTCTCCAGCCACATCGGCTCGTACCAGGAGAACGGCACGTACACCTCGGCGACGTCGATCTCGCGCAGTGGGTCGGTGATCCCGGCCTGGCGGTAGACGTCGGCGGCGCAGTCCTTGCCGCCCTGCGGGTTCACGGTGTCGCGGCCCGCGCGGAAGATCGGCTCGGAGCGCATGGCGCCACCGTGGATCCACGCCGGGGTGCCGGTCACCTTGTCCTCGGCGGCCAGCACCATGGCACAGGCCCCGTCGGAGGACGGGCAGGTATCCAGGTAGCGGATCGGCTCCCACAGCATCGG
Organism: Sphaerisporangium sp. NPDC004334; assembly: GCF_053602655.1. NCBI lineage: Bacteria > Bacillati > Actinomycetota > Actinomycetes > Streptosporangiales > Streptosporangiaceae > Sphaerisporangium > Sphaerisporangium sp. NPDC004334. The sequence goes on along the minus strand of NZ_JBSGDZ010000003.1, from coordinate 402,660 downwards.
CGTGGACTCCACCATCCGCCGGTCGATGCCCGGGATCCTCAGGTGCGCGTAGGGGTTCTTGAGCGCGTTGAGCCGGTCCTTGACGGCGACGAGCGTGCCGATATGGTCGGGGGCGCCCGAGCGGCGCATGTACTCGCGGATGTGCGGCGCGAAGTACCCTCCGGCGCCGACGACCAGGGATGCGGTGAACGGCAGGTGGGTGGACAGCGCCCAGGTGGCGTTGGACTCCGACTGCTTCTCGAAGGCGACCACGAGCACGCGGTCGTGCACGCCGCCCTGGACGAGCGAGGCGCCGACCAGCGCGGTCGAGCCGCCGACGCTCCCCGCGGTGTGGACGCGGGTGACCGGCTTGCCCGCGGCGCCGAGCGCGTCGGCGAGGTAGGCCTCGGGCATCATGACGCCCTCGAACAGGTCGGGCGCCTTGCCGATGACGACGGCGTCGATGTCCTTGAAGGTCAGCCCGGCGTCCTCCAGGGCGCGCAGCGCGGCCTCGCGGACCAGGCCGGCGATGGAGACGTCGCGGCGTTTGGTCTGGTACTTGGTCTGGCCGACCCCGATGACGGCGCAGCGGTTTCCCATGGTCAGGCCTCCAGGACGGTGACGAGGTTCTGCTGGAGGCACGGCCCGGAGGCGGCGTGGGCGACGGCGCGGCTCGCGGCGCCGTCCATGACGCGCCGCGCGGCCTCGCCGATGCGGATGAGCCCGGTCGCCATGACGGGGTTGGCGGCGAGCGGGCCGCCGGAGGGGTTGACGACCGTGCCGGGCGGCAGCCCGAGCGCCTCGCGCAGGATGACCTCCTCGTGGCTGAACTGGGCGTGCAGCTCGGCCACCTCGACGGGTCCCTTGCCGACGCCCGCGGCCCGGGCCGCGTCGGCGGCCGAGACGGACCGGGCGAGGTCGCGCATGCCGAGGTAGTGCGGCTCGGCGCGGTGGGCGATGCCGGTGATCCACGCGGGGCGCTTGCCCAGTTGCTTGGCGAGGTCTCCGGCGGCCAGGACGATCGCCGCCGCGCCGTCGGTGATGGGCGCGATGTCGCTCGCGCGCAGCGGCCGCACGTCGTACTCGTCGTCACCGGGACCACCGGGGTCACCGGGGTCGGGCAGGTCGAGCGCGTACGGGTTGGCCCGGCCGTCGGCGCGGCTGCGCCGGACGATCTCGCGCAGTTCGGCGGGCGTGGCGCCGACCGCGTCCGCCTGGAGTGCGGCGTAGGAGACCTGGTCGAGCCCGAGCGGCGCCAGGTAGTAGGGGTCGAGCTGGAGCGTCATGATCTCGCGCAGGTCGCCCATGGAGGTCTTGCCGTAGCCGTAGACCAGCGCCGAGTCGACGTCGCCGTGCTGCAGCCGCACCCACGCCTCGTACAGGGCCCAGGCGGCGTCCATCTCGACGTGGCTCTCGGAGATGGGCGGCCAGGCGCCGATGGCGTCCAGCGCGGACACGAACGAGAACGGCGCCCCGGCCAGGTAGTCGCAGCTTCCCGAGCAGGTGAAGCCGAACCGCGTCAGGCCGGTGCGCTCCTTGACCTCCTGGATGACGGGCCCGATGAGCTCGGGCTCGTTGAGGCCCTGGTCCTCACCGGTGTGCCTCGTCTGGGCGAACGCGATGACCGCCACCTCACGCACGCGGACCTTCCCCTCACAGCCGGACGTCCGGCTCGCCCGTGGGGGCGAACCACCTGATGTTGCTCATCGACATGGTGCGCTCCTCGGGGGGCACCCAGACGGCCTTCACCCGCATGCCCTGCCGCACCTCGTGGGCGGGAACGTCGCCCATGAGCGCGATCATGGGGACGTCGGCGCCGTCGAGCAGGATGTAGGCCGACACGAACGGCACCTGCGGGGCGCGGGGGTCGGGCAGGTTGTTGATGGCGAAGGTGGTGACGGTGCCGGTGCCGGGCAGCACGACCTCCTCGGCGATGGTAGAGCCGCACTCGGGGCAGGAGGTGCGGTAGGGCACGTAGACCTTGTCGCAGCGGGCGCAGCGCCCGGCGATGAGGACCCCGTCCCGCACGCCCTCGAGGAAGCGGGTCAGCGAGCGGCCGGGCTGCACGCGGTACTCGGTGCGGACGTGCGCGGTGATCGTGGTGACCTCGGGCACGAAGCAGGCGATGTCGGTGATGTGGCCGGCGCGCTCGTCGTCCGGCCTGAACCGGGGCCGGACGCGCAGCCCGGGGCGCATGGCCTTGACCGTGCCGGCGTCGACGGCGTGCACCAGCGCGGTGTCCGCGCCGTCCAGCTTGACCAGGGCCCAGGCGAACGGCCGGTCGAGGGGATGGCCCTTGCGGGGCGTGCCCACCCAGGCCCAGCTCTGGACGGTGCCGCCCGGGCCGACCTGGACGTACTCCTCGGTCACCGCTTCGCCGGTCGCCGGGTCGTACTCCAGCGGCGGCACCAGGACGCGGCCGTCGGCGGTGCGCACGCCGACGATGCGCCCGTCGCGCAGCTCGGTGAGGAAGCGGCCGATCACCGGGCCGGTGGTGCGGGTGTACCCGCCGGGGAACTCCAGCACGTGCTCGGCGACCAGCGGCGCCGGCGGTGGCACCGGGCTCTGCAGGGGCGGCAGGCCCCCGGGATGCGCGGTCCCGGGCGTCGCGGTCTCGGGCTTCCCGGGGAGGGGCCCTTCAGATGGCACGGTCTCGGCCCTCCCAGTACGGGTCGCGGAGCTTGCGTTTGAGGAGCTTGCCGTTCGGCTCGCGCGGCATCTCGGCGATGAAGTCGATGGTGCGCGGCCACTTCATGCGGGCCAGCCGGCCCTCCAGCGAGCGCAGGATCTCCTCGGCCAGCTCGGGGCCCGGCGCGACGCCCGCCGCCGGCTCGACGACGGCCTTGATCTGCTCGCCCCACTCCTCGTCGGGGATGCCGAAGACGGCCACGTCGGCGACCTTGGGATGGACCATCATCTCGTTCTCGATCTCCGCCGGGTAGATGTTGGCGCCGGCCGAGATGATGACGTCGGCCTTGCGGTCGCAGAGGTACAGGAAACCCTCTTCGTCCAGGTAGCCGATGTCCCCGACGGTGAAGTGGTCGCGCAGGCGGCCCGCCTCGGTCTTGTCAGGGTCGCCCTTGTACTCGAAGCGGACCCCGGCCATCTTCATGAAGACGGTGCCCGGGGTGCCGGCGGGGACCGGGCGCAGGTCGTCGTCCACGATGAGCAGTTCGCTGATCGGCCAGGCCGAGCCGACCGTGCCGGGGTGCTTCTTCCACGCCTCCGGGGTGGCGATGGTGCCGCCGCCCTCGGTGGCCGCGTAGTACTCGTAGACGCAGTCGCCCCACCAGTCGAGCATGGCCCATTTGACCGGGACGGGACAGGGCGCGGCCGCGTGGATCATCCACTTCAGCGAGGACAGGTCGTAGCGATGCCTGACCTCGTCGGGCAGGGCGAGCAGCCGCTTGAAGTGGGTCGGCACCATGTGGGAGTTGGTGACGCGGTGCTTCTCGCACAGCCGCAGCATCTCCTCGGCGTCCCACTTGTCCATGTAGACGAGCGTGTGCCCCATGTGCAGGGCCGTGCCGCCGAACTGCGTGACCGCGGTGTGGTAGTTCGGCGAGGTCACCAGGTGCGCGTTCGGCGGGCCGGGCGTGATGCCGAACAGCGAGAGCAGGAAGGTCATCAGCTCGGCGCCGTCGTCGGGGTCCAGGCCGCTGAGCGGGCGGCGGACGCCCTTGGGCCTGCCGGTCGTCCCGGAGGTGTAGTGCATGGTCGCGCCCGCGGTGCGGTCCGGAGGCGGCGCGTCCGGGTACCCGGCGGTGAGGTCGTCCACCGTGCGGAAGCCGTCGATGCGCCCGAAGGAGAACCGGCGGCCGGCGTCGATGGCCCCGGCGCCCCGGGACCCCTCCCCGGCATAGCGCTCGTGGACGAACAGCGCCTTGGCCTCGCTGTCGGCGACGATGTAGGCGATCTCGGGGCCGGTCAGGTGCCAGTTGATCGGCGTGTAGTACCAGCCCGCCTGGAGCGCGGCCAGGTAGAGCGTGAGGCCGTCGGCGCCGTTGGGCACCAGGCCGCACACGCCGTCCCCGGCCCGCAGCCCGAGGCCGCGAAGGGCGTGGACCAACCGGTTCGCGCGGGCGAGCAGCTCGCCGGCGGGGTGTGGCGTGCCGTCGGGGTCCACGGCGGCGATCCAGCCAGGATCGGCCTGCGCGAGCCTCCAGAAGCCGAGCGAGCCCATGGGAACTCCCTTGTCCGGTTGCGCCGTACCTTCCCGGATGCGCCGAAGTGAAGCACGTTCTCGGTTTCCCGACAACCCTGGCGTTACGGCAGGTTCACGAACAAGAATCTGTTCTAGTTCGCAGCGGCAGACTAACCCCGGACGGCCGTGTCGAACAAGCGCTTGATAGGACCGCTCAGCCCAGGAAGGTGTCCTCCATGGAGCTCCTGCCCATCAGCACCCAGCACTGCCGGGTCGAGCGGGACGGCCACGTCGTCATCGTCACGATGGACCGCCCGGAGGCCAGGAACGCCCTGTCCACCGACATGCTGGTCGGGCTCGCCGACGCGTGGGCCTACATCTCCGCCGAGCCGGAGGTGCGGGTGGGCATCCTCACCGGCGCGAACGGCACCTTCTGCGCCGGCGCCGACCTCAAGGCGATGGGCGCGCCGCCCGCCGACGAGCGGGTGGCCCGGCGCGCCCAGGAGATCCCCGACGTGCACTGGAAGGGCCTGCTGCGCGACGGCGACGCGCTGCCCGCCAAGCCGATCGTCTGCGCGGTCGAGGGATACGCCGTCGCGGGCGGCACCGAACTGCTCGTCGGCACCGACCTGCGCGTGGTGGGCGAGTCGGCCACGCTGGGCCTGTTCGAGGCCAGGCGGGCGCTGTTCCCCATGGGCGGCAGCGCCGTCCGGCTGCCGCGGCAGATCCCCTACGCGTTCGCCATGGACATCCTGCTGACCGGCCGGCCCGTCACCGCCCAGGAGGCGCTGACGATGGGCCTGGTCAACCGGGTCGTCCCGGACGGCCAGGCGCTGACGGCCGCGCGGGAGATCGCCGACCAGGTCGCCGCCTGCGGCCCCCTCGCCGTGCAGGCCATCCTGCGCGCCTACCGCGACACGCTCGGCATGCCCGAGCCGGAGGCCCTGAAGGTCTCCGACGCCATCGGCTGGCCGGTCATCGGCTCACAGGACGCCAAGGAAGGCTCACGCGCCTTCCGCGAGAAGCGTCCCGCCGTGTACCGCGGCGAATGAGGCTCGCGTCCGCACGCGAGGCTCGCCGCACGCGACCCGCGTCAGGCGGCCCTCACCGGCGAACCCGTCGCGCGGGAGCGTCAAGGCCGGTGACCGCGGCGAGGTCCGCCGGTCACGGGCCGGCGGCGGCGCCCGGAGCTTCGCCGTCCGTCTCCAGGACGGCCCCGGCCGCCGGCGCGGGACGGGCCTGACCGGCGAGGGGCGCGAGGCGCCGCTCGGCGCCGTCGATCACCTGGAGGTCGGCCTTGGTGTGGGCGATGGCGGCGTCCACGAGCAGGGCGACGAGCGGGTCGGCGGCGTTCTCGCGGCGCAGCCGGGTGAGCCCGGCCAGGTCTGACAGGCAGGCCTGCCGCTGCGCCGAGGTGTAGGCCGTCAGGGCACCGGCGCCGAGCCGGGTGGCGGCGAGCAGCTTGAGGAACATCTCGTCGCGGAAGCCCGACGCGCGCACGTGCGGCGTCGCGGCCCAGGAGCTCAGCTCCTCGGCGCCGCCGCCAGTCAGCTCGTAGAGCGTCTTGTCCGGCCGGTCGTTCTGCGTCACGTGGCTGCGGGTCACGTGCCCGTCCCTGACCAGGCGGTCGAGGATCTGGTAGAGGTGGCCGATGTTGAGGCCGCCCCACTGCGGGCCGATCGCCGCCTCGAAGCGGCTCTTGAGCTCGTACCCGTGGCTCGGGCCCTCGGCCAGCAGGGCGAGTACGGCGTGACTCAGCGGCATCTTTCCTGCCTTCCCCTAGATTGCCGCAATCTATCGATAATACGCCCTACATTGTGACAATGTATGGAGGCATGGGAGCAGGAGTCGCGTTACGGGGCGTCAGCCGCATCTACCGGTCCGCAAGGGCGCTCGACGACGTCAGCGTGGAGTTCGAGCCGGGCGGCGCGGTCGCGCTCATGGGCCAGTCGGGAGCGGGCAAGTCGACCCTGCTCCACCTCGTCGGAGGCATGGACCTGCCCGACGCGGGCGAGGTGGTGGTCGACGACCGGCCGCTCCCCCGCAGGGGGCTGGACGCGCACCGGCGGCGCGTGGGGTTCGTCTTCCAACGCTTCCACTTGCTTCCCGCGTTCAGCGTGCTGGACAACGTGCTCGCCCCCGTCCTTCCGTATCGGGTGGACTTCGACAGGAAGGCGCGGGCGCGGGAGCTGCTCGAAGCCGCCGGCCTGGACGGCCGGGAGCGGGCGCTGCCGGGCGAGCTGTCCGGCGGCCAGCAGCAGCGGGTGGCCATCGCCCGTGCGCTCATCGGCAACCCTCCTCTGCTGCTCGCCGATGAACCGACCGGCAACCTCGACAGCGCCACCGGAGAGGAGATCATGGACCTGCTCGCGGCGCTGCGCGGCCGGTACGGCATGACGATGATCATCGCGACGCACAACCCCGAGGTGGCCGCCGCCTGCGACCGGCTGGTCCGGCTCCAGGACGGCCGCATCGTGAGCGACGAGCGGGTGGCGCCGGCCGATGACGTGCTCGACCGCATCGGACGGCTCGGGTGATCCGGCTCGCCGCCTCGCGGCTGCGGCACGGCGCCGGGCGCGCCCTGGTGCTCCTGCTCGGCATCCTGGTCGCCGCCACCGCCTTCACCGTCCTCACCGGCACGGCCGAGACCCAGCGGCTGCGCATTGTCGGCACGGTCGACAAGAACTACCGCGCGCAGTACGACATCCTGGTCCGCCCGAAGGGGTCGGCGACGGAGCTGGAGCGGTCGTCCGGCCTGGTGCGGGCCAACTACCTGTCGGGCATCCACGGCGGCATCACCCAGGCTCAGTACGAGCGCATCAAGAAGCTGGACGGCATCGAGGTCGCCGCGCCCATCGGCATGATCGGCTACATGACCGGCACGGGGATGGTCGACGTGCCCGTGACCGACGTGCTGGGCGAAGGGGAGCGCACTCTGCTGCGCGTCGACCGCACCCGGGTCGCCGACCGCGGGCTCACCCGCATCCCGTACGCCCCGCACTATGCCTACATCACCCGGCGCCCGCTGACCTCCTCGATGGAGGGCGGCGCGGCGCTGCGGCACACCGGCGAACAGGTGACGCGCGGCAAGAACGTCCCCATCGGGACATCCCTGTACTGGCAGCGGCTCACGCCGCGCTCGGGCCCCTTCCCCTTCGACGGTGGATCCACCACCAGCGCCTGGTCCACGGCGAACGGGGACGGTGACTCGTTTCTCACCAAGGTGAGGCGCATCCGGCCCGGCGAGGCGACGATCCTGCTCCAGCAGGAGTTCCCCCTGCTGCTCGCCGCCATCGACCCGCAGGCGGAGGCCGCGCTGGCCGGCCTGGACAAGGCGATGGTGGACGGCCACTACCTCGGCCGGCCGCAGGACACCCCTCGCGGGGAGATCCCGCTGATCGCGGCCGGCCGTCCCTACGCCGACCAGCAGGACGAGCTGGTCATCAGCAGGCTGCCCGCCAGGACGGCGGAGAAGGTGGTGTCCGGCCTGCCGGCCAAGGCACTGCGAAGCGAGGTCACGCGACAGCACGGCCCCATCGTCAAGAAGGTCACCGTCGGGACCGACCGGTTCTTCGCCGACATGCTCCACACCTGGCAGCACCCCGTCAGCGACAAGTCCGTTGAGCAGTACATCTCCATGACCCGCTACTGGACGGCCGGCCCCGTCGAGTACGGCAAGGGCGCCGGCGGCAGGCTGAAGCCGGTGCCGGTGACCAACGACCCCAAAGTGTGGCAGGACCCCTTCCTCGCGTCGATCGTCCCCGAGATCGCCGGCGCGGGCTCGGCCCCCATCGGATCTGCCGACGCCCAGTTCCGGCGGCTGGACCTGAACGTCATGAGCGGTGACGTGATCAGGGACGACGCCATGCGGGTCGTCGGCCGGTTCGACCCTGAGAGGCTTCCGGGCTTCTCTTCCCTTTCCTCGCTGCCGATGGAGACCTACAACCCGCCGTCGGTCGTCCCCGGCGACGACCGGACGAGCGCCCTGCTGAAGGGACGCGGCCTGCTGCCCTCCGACAACCTCGCCGGCTACCTGCAGCCGCCGCCGCTGCTGCTGACCGACCTGGCGAGCCTGCGGAAGATCGCCGGTCTCACGCAGGGCGGACGGCTGGCGAAGGCGCCCCTGAGCGTGGTGAGGGTGCGGGTCGCCGGAGTGACCGGGCCCGACCCGGTGAGCAGGGAGCGCATCAGCCAGGTGGCCCGCGACATCGTGGCCGCCACCGGGCTCGACGTCGACATCACCATGGGCTCCTCGCCGGCGCCGGTCACCGTGGACCTGCCCGCCGGCTCCTACGGCCGGCCCGCGCTGACCGTCAAGGAGGGCTGGGTCGACAAGGGAGTGGCCTACCGGATCCTGCGGGAGTCCGACCGCAAGTCGCTCGCCCTGTTCGTGCTGATCCTCGCCGTGTGCGGACTGTTCCTGGTGAACGCCTCCTCCGCGGCGGTGCGGACCGCCCGCACCGAACTGGGCGTGCTGGCCTGCCTCGGCTGGTCGCGGCGCAAGCTCTTCGGCGGCGTGCTGACCGAGACCGGCTGCGTGGGCCTGCTGGGCGGCCTGCTGTCGGCCGCGGTCGCCGTGCCGGTTTCGTCGTGGTTCGGGCTCCAGGTGCCGGCGCCTCGCGTCCTGCTCACCGTGCCCGCCGCGCTCGCCCTGGCGCTGGCGGCGGGGCTGGTCCCCGCGTGGCACGCTTCGACCGTACCGCCGGTCGAGGCGGTGCGCCCCGCGGCGCGGATGAGCCGCCGGGCCCGCTCGCCTCGCGGGGTCACCGGGATGGCCCTGGCCGGCCTCACCCGGGTCCCCGGCCGTACGCTGCTCGGCGGCTCGACGCTGCTGGTGTGCGTGTTCGCGCTGACCGTGCTTCTCGGGGTGACCTACGGCTTCCGCGGCCGGGTGGTCGGCTCGCTCCTCGGGGACGCGATCGTGCTGCAGGCCCGGCCCGCCGACTACGCCGCGATCATGGTGATGTTCGCGCTCGGCACGCTGGCCGTCGCCGACGTGCTCTACCTCGGCGTGCGCGAACGGGACGCCGAGCTGGCCGCGTTGCGGGCGACCGGCTGGACGGGCCGCTCACTCGCCAGGCTCGTCGTGTCGGAGGGCGTGCTCATCGGCCTGGCCGGCGGCGCCGCGGGGGCGGCCGCCGGACTGGCGGCGACGACCGCGCTCGCCGGAAGCCTGCCCTGGGTGGTGGCCGCCGGGGGCCTTGGGGCCTGCGTCCTGGCCGTCCTGCTCGCGGTGCTCGCCTCGGCGCTTCCGGCGGCGCTCGTCCAGCGCCTGCCGCTGGCGGCGATCCTCGCCCAGGCGTGACGGAGCGGAGGGGCGCCGGGCGTCAGGGGCGGCCCTGGATGGTCGCGTGGGTGCCCGAGGTGCGCCACGAGCGCCCCGAGGCGTCCAGGGCGGCCGACACCGCCTCGTCCACGCCCACGAGCACGTCGGACTTCAGGGTGCGCAGCGCGACGACCGGCCCGGGGAAGTAGGAGGTGACGGCCGCGAAGGGGGTGGCCGACGGCCAGAACCGGTCGCCGACCAGCCTGCGGTAGTTGAGGTCGCCCTTGGTGATGGTGAGAGCGGCCGAGGCGAACTCCTCGCGCAGGTCGTCCGGCATGTCGCTGTAGGGCAGGGGCGCGCAGGAGAAGGGGTGAGCGCGCAGCGCGAGGCGTCCCGCGCCCATCGCCCGCCAGAGTCTTTCGCCGGTCTTCCCCGCCTGCCCGGGAGCACCGGCCAGCCGCCGCAGGGACGCCGCCACGTCGCCCGGCGTGGCGTCGGAGACGAAGTACGGCTGCGGCTTGACGTGCAGGACCACCTCGGCGGCGAGCCCACGGTCGAGCAGGTGGTCGATCAGCACCAGGTCGGGCAGCAGCTCGCGCCCGGCGTTGTCGGCGAGCACGCAGACCTTGCCCGGCGCGCGGTCGCGCAGCAGCGACCACAGCAGCGCGCCGTCGTCCACGACCAGCTCGCCCACCGGCCCGTGCCCGCCGGTCGCGGTGATCGCGTGCGACAGGTCGGCGCGGTTGCCCCACAGCGACCCCAGCAGCACCCCGGCGGCCCGCTCGTCCTCGGGGAGCGTCGCGGCGTGGTCGAGCGCGGCCAGCTCGTCGTCGACCGCCGTGCTGTACAGCTCGGCCTGCTTGGCCGGGCCGAAGGGGTCGACGCCGCGCCACGGGCCGTCCCCGAAGTAGCCGGTGGCCTCGAGCAGCTTGCGGTAGAAGTAGCTCTCGGCCCACAGGAACGGCACGTCCACCCAGCGCCGGCCGATCTTGCCGCGCCCCCACGCCGCCCAGGCGGCGTGGTCGTGGGCCGTGCCGTCGGGGCCGTCGGGGTCGCCGAGCGGCTCCATGACGTCGCGGACGACCTCGTCGAGCAGCGCGTCGAGGGCGCGCAGCCGGTCGGGGGTGTAGGGCAGCGCCTCCCTGACCTGCCGCACCAGGATGGGGTGCCGCTCGCGGAACACGCCCAGGGCGTACGCCCCGGGCACGTTGCCCATGATCTCGGGCGCGTCCATCGCCTCCGGCATCCGCTTCCACCCCTCCGCTCGCCTTCCGCCCAGTAAACCGCACGGCCGCCACCCGCCCGGAAGTCCGGGCCGGGTGCAACGGCGCGCACGGGGACGGGGGCGCGGAAGGATGCGGGCGCGGAGAGGTTCTGCGCGGAGCGGTGCGGCCCGGGCCGGTCGCCCGCGAGGGGCCTCAGCGCTCGACTCGGGTCAGTCGCCGGTGAGGCGTCCCAGGCGCTCGACGGCTTCGACGTACTCCTCGACCAGGTCGAACACCACGTCCTTGGCGGACTTCACCTGGTTCATCGCGCCGATGATCTGCCCGGCCGGGAAGGTGGCCAGCTCACTGGCGTCGGAGTTGCCGATGCGGCGCAGGGCGCCGGAGATCAGCATGAACTGCAGCGGCATCGGCAGCGTGCCCGGCGACTCGGCCGACTCCCAGGCCTCGGTCCACTCGTTCTTGAGCAGCCGCGCGGGCTTGCCCGTCCAGGACCGGGACCGCACGGTGTCGCGCGAGGTGGCCGCGAGGATCTTCTGCCGGGCCAGTTCGGGGGTGTCGGCCTCCTCGACGGTCAGCCAGAGCGAGCCGGTCCAGACGCCCTCGGCGCCGAGCGCCATGCCGGCGGCCATCTGGCGGCCCGACCCGATGCCGCCCGCGGCCAGGACGGGGACGTCCACGGCGTCCACGACCTGCGGGATCAGCACCATCGTGGAGATCTCGCCGGTGTGCCCGCCGGCCTCGGTGCCCTGGGCGACCACGACGTCCACGCCGACCTCGACCTGCTTGATCGCGTGGCGCGGGGTCGAGGCGAGCGCGGCGACCTTGACGCCCTTGGCGTGGGCGAGGTCCACGACGTCCTTGGGCGGCGGGCCGAGCGCGTTGGCCAGCAGCGCGATCGGGTGCTTGAGCGCCGTCTCGACCTGGGGCCGGGCGGTGGCGTCGGTCCAGCCGAGCAGCACCCGTCCGGCCTCGGCGTCGCCGGAGAGCGGCGGGACGCCGTGCTGGGCGAGCAGGTTCTCGACGAACGCCCGGTGGCCGTCGGGGATCATCCCCTGGAGCCGGGCCACCAGGTCCTCTGGCGAGTCGACGCCGAGGTCGGCTCCGGCGTAGGAGGCGGGCATGACCACGTCCACGCCGTACGGCTTGCCGTCGACGTGGTCGTCGATCCACTTGAGCTCCATCTCGAGCTCTTCCGGGGTGAAGTAGAGGGCCCCGAGCACACCCATGCCGCCGGCGCGGCTGACCGCGGCGACGACGTCCCGGCAGTGGCTGAAGGCGAAGATCGGCAGCTCGATCCCGAACATGTCGGTGACACGTGTCCGCATGGCTCGAATGTACGACCGGCACGACGGAAACTGCAACGCGTTCTAACAATGAGTCGTGATCACACGCGGGGCGCCCGTGCGCCACGGCGCCGGTCCGCTACGAGAACACGTTCCACTCGAATCGGGGCACCACGCCTGACATGTCGGCAGAACGATCTGGCCGGGCCGTCCGCGACCGTTGACCGGCCGGGCGCCGCAACCGGCGCCGGCATCGCCGTGCCACGACCCACCGACCCGGCGCCGGCCACCTCCAGCACATGACGGGAGGAGAGCCGCGCCCGGTGCGAGCACGCGGCCACCTCACCCGTGGAAGCCACGCCCGGTGCCAGCACGCGGCCACCTCACCCGTGGAAGCCACGCCCGGTGCCAGCACGCGGCCACCTCACCCGTGGAAGCCACGCCCGGTGCGAGCACGCGGCCACCTCACCGTGGGAGCCACGCCCGGTGCGAGCACGCGGCCACCTCACCCGTGGAAGCCACGCCCGGTGCGAGCACGCGGCCATCTCGCTGCGGGCTACGCGCCCACGGGCCGGCGGCGGGAGCGGCTCGCCACCACCAGAACGACGCCGAGGACCACGACCACCAGGCCGACGACCAGCATCACCAGGGGCACGGTGGTCTTGAGCAGGGTGATCTGGTCCTTGCCGTCGATGGCGCCCTTGACCAGCCTGTCGACGGTCTCGGGGGTCATCTTCGCCGTGGCGACCAGGGCGACCGAGCGCTCCACACCGTCCTTGGTCTTGAGGACCTCGTGACGCTGCTGCTCCTGCTTCACCGGGGACCCGCTGACCGGCTCGACCCAGTAGGTGACGACGCCGTCGTAGAAGCGGTCGACCTGCACGTCACCGGTCTGGTCCATGCCGATCGCCGAGGCGGGCGCGGTCAGCGTGGCGATCTTGGTCGGCGGGACCTTCTGCTCGAACTTGTACACCTGCAGGCCGTTGACGGTGTCCTCGCCGACGAACGCGGCGTCGAAGGACTGCTTGGCCGAGGAGTTGAAGACCTTGTAGGTCTTCTTCTCGGTGCCGAACGGGAACAGGTAGATCTGGCCGGTCATCTGGACCGGCTCCTTGTCCACGTTGGCGCCGCAGCAGTTGACGCCCTCCCCCGTGTACTTGTTGAAGGCGCTGCGCCGCTGGTCCATCTGGATGTTCGGCTGCCCGTTGGTGACGTCGTTGACGGCGGTGAATTCGTCCCACACCACCCGGTCGCCCTTGGCCTCGGCCACGTCGCCGCGCGTGGTCACCGTGATGTCGAGGCTGGCGTTGAGCACCTTCACCTTGGCGATGCTGAAGTACTGCGCGTCGTCGGCGCGCAGCTCGGAGACCCCGTAGTAGTCGGCGGGCGCCGCGACCAGCTTCCCGGCCGCGTAGAAGCGGATGAGCGGCGCCAGCGTGATGAGAAACGCCCCGATCGCGATGAGAACGACTCCAGTGATGCGTCGCATCAAAATCCTCCGGGGTTAACCGACAGCCGGATACTCGGACCGTTTGTCCAATAGCGCGTATGTTGTCCGCGATCGTAGTGGTGCGTGTGTCTTCCGTCACTCACTCGCCCGCCAAATTGATAGAAACGTGTTCTACCTGGGGTGGGGCGGAGCGGGCGACCGGCGGCCGCCGCCCCGGGTCCTCCGCGCCGCACCGGCCGCCGAGCCGCCGTTCACGCTTCTTGACAGAGCAGGGCGAGGATGACTCGCCTTTTTTCGGCGATCTCGTCCAGCATCGTCGCAGCTCAGCGGCGCGATCAGCATGATCCTACAAATTGCAGTCAGATTTGGTGACATATCGGCATTGCGGGCATAACATCCCGGCCGTACGTTCCCGGTATGGATCTGGAGCTCCGTCACCTCAAGATCGTGCGCGCGGTCGCCGAGGCAGGGAGCGTCACCAAGGCGGCCACCCAGCTAGGACTGGCTCAGCCGTCGCTCACCGCGCAGCTCAAACGGATCGAGCGCACGCTCGGAGGCGCCCTCTTCGAGCGCGACCGCAACGGCGCCCGGCCGACCCCCCTCGGCGAACTCGTCCTGACCCGGGCCCGCGTCCTGCTGCCCGCCGTGCGGGAACTTCAGGAAGAGGCGGTGCGCTTCGCCAACACCTACACCGGCATCGCGGGCTTCCGCATCGGCGCCACCCACGGGCCGATCCTCGGCGGCCTCGTCGAACGCCTCACCGGCGCCCATCCCTCCACCCCCATCAGCACCCGCACATCCTGGTCGGCGCGGGAGCTGACCACCCTGGTCGGCGCCGGACGGCTGGACTTCGCCCTCATCGGCACCTGCGGGGAGTCGGCCCCACCGGCCGCCGAGGCCATGACCTGGGCCGTCGTCGGCACCGACCCGGTGTTCGTGCTCCTGCCCGAAGACCACCCGCTGGCCGGCGACAAGGAGGTGGAGCTGTCCGGGCTCGCCGGCGAGGGCTGGGCCGTCGCGCCGGGAGACGGCTGCTTCGCCGACTGCTTCGCCGGGGCGTGCGCCCGCGCGGGGTTCGTCCCCCGGCACATGTACGAGACCGACGTCTCCACCTGCCTGCACCTGGTCAAGGCGGGCAAGGCCGTGGCCCTGTGCCAGGCGACGTTCGAGCTGAGCGCCGGGCTGGTCATGATGCCCGTCGCCGGGACCCCGCTGCGCTGGAGGCACCTGCTGGGATGGCACTCCGACTCCCTGGCCGCCCGCACGGCCCCCCTGGTCACCGACCACGCCAGGGACGCGCACGCCGAGGCCGTCCAGCGCAACGACCGCTACACCGACTGGCTGGCCGCCAACCCGAGGTTCGGCATGATCCCCTGACCCGTACCACGCCTCCCCGAGCGGCGATACGGCACCATCCGTCATCCGTGCGCGCTTCCATAACGCGGCGATAGGGACCAAACGATAGCTCCGCGCCTGGCGTGAGCGCAGTTACGGTGACGACACCCCCCAAACACCGAGGAGAGAGCCCATGCTCCGCAGACGCACGGTCACCGCCGGATGCGCTCTAGCAATCAGTGTCCTCACCCTCATGGCCGCCCCGGCCGTCGCCGAACGCGCACCGGCCGCCGCGAGCCCCAAGCCCGCTCCCGCGATGATCGACGCGATGACCCGCGACCTCGGCATCAGCAAGGAGCAGGCCGAATCCCGCCTTCTCAACGAGGCCCGTTTCATGGGCGTCGAGAAGTCGTACACCGACAAGCTCGGCGCCGGTTACGCCGGTTCCTGGCTCAGCGGGCCCACCTCCTCGACCCTGACGGTCGCCACCACCGACGCCGCCGCGCTCAACGGCATCCAGGGCACCGGCGTGCGGGGCAAGCTGGTCGCGCACAGCCTCGCGACCCTCGACGCGGCCAAGGCCGCCCTGGACAGGACCGCCGCCACGCAGGCGCACGAGTCGACCCCGGTGTGGTTCGTCGATGTGCCCACCAACAGCGTGGTCGTCCAGTCGTCTCAGCCGGCCGAGGCCCAGGCCTTCATCGCCGCCAGCGGCGTGGACGCGTCCCTGGTGCGGGTCGAGCAGTCCAGCGAGCAGCCCCAGACGTTCTACAACCTGCGGGGCGGCGAGGCCTACTACATCAACAGCTCGGCCCGCTGCTCGATCGGCTTCTCGGTGCGCAGGGGCAGCACGCCCGGCTTCGTCAGCGCCGGCCACTGCGGCCGGGCCGGCAACTCCACCGCCGGCTACAACCGGGTCGCGCAGGGCACCTTCCAGGGCTCGGTGTTCCCGGGCAGCGACTACTCCTACATCGCGGTGAACAGCAACTGGACGCCCACCTCGCAGGTGGCGTACGGCAACGTGACCGTCACCGGCTCCAGCGTCGCCGGCGTCGGCTCCTCCATCTGCCGGTCCGGCTCCACCACCGGCTGGCACTGCGGCACCGTCCTGCAGCGCAACACCAGCGTCACCTACTCTCAGGGCACGGTCGGCGAGGTCACCCGAACCAACGTCTGCGCCGAGCCCGGTGACTCCGGCGGCTCCTTCATCTCCGGCAGCCAGGCCCAGGGCATGACCTCGGGCGGGTCCGGAAACTGCAGCTCCGGCGGCACCACGTTCTTCCAGCCGGTCAACGAGGTCCTCTCCGCCTATGGCCTCACCCTGGTCACCGGGTAGCAGCCCCCCCACCCGGTAACACGGAGCGCCGCCCTCCAGGAGGGCGGCGCTCCCGCCGCGCACGGGCACGGACCGGCCGCACGGGGACCCTCCGCGCGGGACCGGCCGGCGGACCACCCGTTCAGGCTCGTCCGGCGGACCACCCGTTCAGGATCGTCCGGCGGATCAGCCGCGGGGGCCGCCCGCCACGTAGACGACCTGCCCGCTGACGAACCCGGCGTCCTCGCCCACCAGGAAGGCGACGACCGCCGCGACGTCCTCGGGCCGTCCCGCCCGGCCGACCGGGATCTGCGCCACCCGGGCCGCGCTGAACTCCTCGAACGACTGACCGACCCGCTCGGCGGTGGCCCGGGTCATGTCGGTGACGATGAAGCCGGGCGCGACCGCGTTGACCGTCACGCCGAACCGGCCGAGCTCGATGGCCAGCGTCTTGGTGAACCCCTGCAGCCCGGCCTTGGCCGCGGCGTAGTTGGCCTGCCCGCGGTTGCCCAGGGCGGAGGTCGAGGACACGTTGACGATGCGTCCCCACCCGGCCTCGACCATGTGCCGCTGCGCCGCCCGGCTCATCAGGAACGACCCGCGCAGGCTCACGTCGACGACCTGGTCCCAGTCCTCCTCGGTCATCTTGAACAGCAGATTGTCCCGGGTGACGCCCGCGTTGTTCACCAGCACCGCGGGCGGCCCGAGCTCGGCCGCCACGCGCCGCACGGCCTCGGCGGCCTGCCCGGCGTCGGCGACGTCGGCACCCACGGCGATCGCCCGGCCGCCCGCGCTCTCGATCTGCTCGACCGTCCCGCGCGCGTCCGACTCCACGAGGTCGACCACCGCCACCGGCGATCCCGCCGCCGCCAGCCGCCGCGCCACCGCCGCCCCGATGCCGCGTGCCGCTCCCGTCACGATGGCCGTACGCCCTGCCGAAGCCGTCACCTGTCCTCCTCGCGCCCGCGGCCACCGCCCGGTGACCCCTCCGGGGCCGCCAGCGTAACCGCCGCCGCACGCCGCCGCCGCACGCCGCCGGCGTCGGGCGCGGCGGTGGCCCGCTCACCTCAGGGTGGCGCCGGGCGGGGCGGCGAGCAGGTCCAGCTCTCCCCGCGCGGGGAGTCCTTCCCAGTCGCCCGGGGAGCCGACGGCGAAGGCCGCGGTGGTCGTGGCCCGGTCCAGACGGCCGGCCAGGTCCAGGCCGTCCAGCACGGCCGACAGGTAGCCGGCGACGAACGCGTCCCCGGCGCCCACGACGTCGGCGACCCGCACCGGACGGGCGGGCCGGTGCGCCGTGCCGGCCGGGGTGTAGGCGCTGGCGCCCTCGGCGCCCCGCTTGACGACGACCTCCGCCACGCCGGCATCGAGCAGCGCCGACACCCGTTCCGCCTCCGTCAGCGCCTGCGGCGGGGCGAGCAGTTCCAGCTCGTCCTCCGAGGCGACGGCGATCGACAGCCTGGGGGCCAGCGGCCGGAGCGCCCGCGCCGCCTCCTCCCGTCCCCACAGGCGGGAGCGGTGGTTGACGTCCAGGCAGACCCGCGCGCCGCACTCCACCGCCGCGCGCACGGCCGCCGCCGGGCCGGGGCCGAGGGCGGGGGTGATGCCGGTGACGTGCACGATCGTGGGGGGCGGGTCGAGCGCGGGCAGCACGTCCTCGGGCCGCAGGAAGGAGGCCGCCGAGCCGGCCCGGTGGTAGATCACCCGGGTCAGCTCGCCGACGCGCCGCTCCAGCAGCATCAGCCCGGTGGGCCCGCGAGGGTCGGAGCGCGCGTGGGACACCTCGACGCCCTCCGCCCGCAGCGTGCGCAGCACCAGTTCGCCCGTCTCGTCCTCGCCGACCAGGCCGGTCCACCGGACGCGGTGGCCGAGCCGGGCCAGGCCGATCGCGACGGTGGACTCGGCGCCGGCGACCGACAGCCGCATGGCGCCGCCCAGCCGGATCGGGTCGCGCGCCCGCAAGGAGGCCATCGTCTCGCCGAAGGTGGCCACGTCGATCACAGGGCGTCCCTGAAGGCGCGGACGCGTGCCCTGAGCTCGGTGAGGCTTCCGCCGTCGGCGGCGTCGCCCACCAGCGGCGAGCCGACGCCGACCGCGACCGCGCCGGCCCGCAGGTACCCGGCCGCGGCGGCCGCGTCCACCCCGCCCACCGGCACGAACGCGACCTCGGGAAACGGGTCGCGCAACGCGCGCAGGTAGCGCTCCCCGCCCAGCGAGGCGGGGAACAGCTTGACGGCGGCGGCTCCCGCGCCGAGCGCCGCCACGACCTCGGTGGGGGTGAACGCGCCCGCGAGGACGGGCAGGCCGAGGGACCGGCCCCGCGCGACGGACGCGGAGACGGCCGGGGTGACCAGGTAGGACGCGCCCGCCTCGGCGGCCGCGTCGGCGTCGGCGGCCGACAGGACCGTTCCCGCGCCGAGTTCCGCCGCCTCGCCGAGAGCCGCGCGCGCACGGCGGAGGACCTCCAGCGCGCCGGCGGTGACCAGCGACACCTCCACCAGCTCGACGCCCTCCTCCACCAGGGTGAGCACCGTACGCAGAGCCGCGCCGGCGTCCCGGCCACGGACGATCGCCACCAGGCGCCGTCCGGCCAGCGTCGACAGGAAACGCGCCTCGCGCGCCCCGTCCAAGGGGGATTCAGCGGGTGATTCAGGCATCGCTCATCCGTTCCGCGGCCACGACCAGCCGCCAGGTCAGTTCGCCGGACGGCGGGACCACCGCCGCGTCCCCCGGTCCGGCCTCGTCCAGGTCGAAGACCGCGCCGAGCATGGGCTCCACGCCGATGCTGCGGTACGGCGCGCGGGCGGGGAACCCGCCGAGGTTACGCCACAGCGCGGTGGACACCGGCACCCCGCCGGGCGCCTCCACCCGCAGCAGCAGCGCGTCGGCTCCGTCGGTCACCCGGACGGCGGCGCAGCGCAGCACCGCGCCCGCCGCGGTGCCGTCGCACGGGCCGAACCGGTCGAGCGGCAGGCCCAGCGGATCGGGCCAGCGGCCCTCAAGGTAGGGCACGCCGTCGGGCCAGGGACGCCCCAGCAGGCCGGCGGCCTCCGGGTACACCCTGGTCACGGTGCCCGCGGGAGCGACCAGCCGCGCGTCCTCGCCGACGTCGAGCAGCGCGTGGGCCGTCCAGACGAAGGCGTACCCAGGGTCGGCCGACAGCCGGTACTCGGCGACCACCGCCCCGGCCTCCTCGGTGACCCGGCGCAGCAGCTCGTAGCCGGCGCCGCGCACGCGGGCCCGCGCCGCCGTGCCCTCCCAGGGCCGGCTCCACGCGTCGCCGTGGTCGGGCAGGCCGCGCACCGTGGGAAGGCACTCCTCCACGCCGCCGACGTCGACGAACTCCGCGCCGGGGGCCACGTCCGCGCGGGCCGGGTCCGGGCGCGACCACAGCCACTCGCGCCCGCCGCCGGCGAGCGAGGTCCACCTGCCGCCGCGCGCCAGGTCGAAACGGGGGTGAATGGGGATCCGGAGCGTCGTCACCATTCCGCGAACGCCCCGTCCTCGTGCCGCCAGACGGGATTACGCCAGGCGTGCCCACGCTGGTCCGCGCGCCGCACGGCCGCCTCGTCGATCTCCACGCCGAGTCCCGGCCCGGTGGGACGGGCGGCGTGGCCGTCGGTGAAGCGGAACACCTCCGGGTCGAGCACGTAGCCGAGCAGGTCGTCGCCCTGGTCGTAGTGGATGCCGATCGAGTGCTCCTGGATGAGGAAGTTCGGCGTGGCGAAGGCCACCTGGAGGCTGGCGGCCAGCGCCAGCGGGCCGAGCGGGCAGTGCGGCGCGAGCTGGGCGTCCCAGACCTCGGCGAGGGCGGCGATCCTGCGGGTCTCGGAGATGCCGCCCGCGTGCGACAGGTCGGGCTGCACCACGGCGACCCCCGCCTCCAGCACCGGCCGGAAGTCCCAGCGCGAGTACAGCCGTTCCCCGGTGGCGATCGGGACGCCGCTCGCGCCCACCACCTCGCGCAGCACGTGCGGCCGGTCGGGCAGCACGGGCTCCTCGGCGAACAGCGGGTGGAACGGCGCGATGAGCGGCAGGACGCGCCGCGCGCCTGCCGCGGTGAAGCGGCCGTGGAAGTCGACGGCGACGTCGCGGTGCGGGCCGAGCAGTTCCCTGGCCAGCGCCACGCGGTCGACGATGCCGGCGACCTCGGCGGCCGTCGGGATCGGGGACGTCCGGCCGGCGGCGTTCATCTTGACCGCGGTGAACCCGGCCTCGACGCGGGCGGCGATGCCGTCGGCGAGCTCGGCCGGCTCGTCGCCGCCGACCCAGGCGTACATGCGCACCCGGGAGCGCACCGGGCCGCCGAGCAGCACGTGGACGGGAGCGTCGTGCACCTTGCCGGCGATGTCCCACAGGGCCTGGTCGAGCCCGGCGAGGGCGCTGGAGAGCACCGGGCCGCCCCGGTAGAAGCCGCCCTTGGACATGACCTGCCAGTGGTCCTCGACGCGCAGCGGGTCGCGGCCGAGGAGGTACTCGGCGAGCACGTGCACGGCCGCGCGGACCACCTCCGCGCGTCCCTCCACGACCGGCTCGCCCCAGCCGGCCACGCCTTCGTCGGTCTGCACCCGGCAGAACAGCCACCGCGGCGGCACGAGGAACGTCTCGACGCCGGTGATCCTCATCGCGCCCTCCGTCCCCGGCCGGCCGGGTCGTACCGGCCGGTCACGCGGAGTCCTTGACCGCGCTCCAGCCGCCGTCGACGACGAGGCACGCTCCTGTCACGTACGAGCTCTCCTCGCAGGCGAGGAAGGTCACCGCGGCCGCGACCTCCTCGGGCCGGCCGAAGCGGGCGGCGGCCGTGCCGGCGGCGCTGCGGCGGCGGTCCTCCTGCCCGATGCCGTCCCAGGCGGGGGTGAGGATCGGCCCGGGAAGCACGGTGTTGACCCGCACCTCGGGGCCGTACTCCACGGCGAGCTGGCGGCCCAGCGACACCAGGCCGCCCTTGGCCGCCGCGTAGGCGGGGTGGGACGGCAGGCCCGCGATGGCGTGCACGGAGGAGCTGAGCACCACCGCGCCGCGCGCGTCGCGCAGGAGGCCGACGCAGGCGCCGATCGCCAGGTAGGCCGCCTTGAGGTTGACCGCGATCTGCCGGTCCCAGTCGCTCTCGGCCAGTTCGTGGGCGGGGGCGCGCACCACCACGCTGGCGTTGCTGTGCAGCACGTCCAGCCGGCCGAACTCCTCGCGCGCCGCCTCGGCGACCCGCCGCCAGGCCGCGGAGTCCGCGACGTCGCCGGTGATCGGCAGCACCCCTGGCCGGTCCGGGCCCTGGTCGGCCACGTCGACCGCGATCACCCGCGCGTCCTCGCACAGGAAGCGGTCCACGACCGCGGCGCCGATCCCGGAGGCCGCGCCGGTCACCACGGCGACCTTCCCGGCCAGTAATCCCCGTCCCATGATCTCCATCCCCCAGGTCGTGAGGAGCCCGCCCGGCTGGACGGCCTCCGTGATCGGCCGGGCACGTGTCTCGGGTGGCCGGCGCCACCAGTCAACCGGCGGCGAGGGCCGCGGGGAATGGCGGATGTACGGCACTGCCTGGACGATCCGATGGTCCATGCCATACTGAGCCGATGCCGATCCAGGAGGGGTTCCGCAACCAGCGACTGACCGTCGTCCCGCGCCGCGTCACCGCGGAGGCGCAGGCGCGCCCGGTGACCAGACGCCTTCAGGTCACCGACTGCGGCTACTACCCCAACGCGACCGATCACCTGATGAGACGGCCGAACGGCATCGAGGAGACCATCCTCATCCTGTGCGCGGCGGGCGCGGGGTGGGCGGACGTGGGCGGCGCCCAGTACCGCGTCGGGCCGAACGCGGCCTTGATCATCCCGCGCGGCGCCCCGCACTCCTACGGCGCGTCTTCCGAGACACCCTGGACGATCTGGTGGTGTCACCTCCGGGGCGGCGATCTGGCCGAGCTGGTCGGGGAGATCGGTGTGAGCGCGTCCAGGCCGGTGATCCCCATCCGGCGGCTGGACCGGGCGATCGCCCTGCTCGACGAGATCGTCACCGTCCTCGAACGCGACCACTCGCCGGCCAGCCTGATGGGCGCCGCGGGCGCGGCGTGGAAGCTCCTCACGCAGATCGCGGCCGACCGTGTCATGCCGGCGCCCGGCGACCCTCTGCAGCGGGCCATGGCCTACCTGGCCGAACGGCTCGACGGCACCGTGCGGGTCGCCGACCTGGCGTCACTGGTCGGCGTCTCCCCCTCCCACCTGAGCGCGCTGTTCCGCCGCGCGACCGGCGGCGGCGTGCTGGCCCACCACACGGCGCTCCGCATGGCCCAGGCGCGCAACCTGCTGGACACGACCGACGCGACGGTCGCCGCGATCGCCCGCGAGGTGGGCTACCACGACCCGTTCTACTTCTCCCGCCACTTCAAGCGGCTGCACGAGGCCAGCCCGACGGAATACCGCAACCGCGCCAAGGGCTGAGGCTCCGGACGCGGGCGCGTCCCCGCCCCCTTCTGCTGTCACGGCCGGCCGGCCCGGGACGCGGGTCCGTCTCCGAGCCTGCCGGGCCCCGGTACGGGTCCATCTCCGGCTGGCCAGACCCCGGCGCGGGTCCGTCCCGAAGGCGCCGGTCACGGCCGTTCAGGCGCCGGTCACGCGCAGCAGCACCGACCGGTCGACGTCCAGCGAGGGCGCCTCGACGCCGGCCAGCCGCAGCACCCGGCCGGGCAGGGTGACCCCCTCGCGCTGCCACGGCGGAAGCACGGCGCCCGCCGCGGGCGGCTCCCCCGGGTACACCGCCCGCACGGTGTAGAGCCGGTCGTCGTCCAGCCCGGGCAGCCGGACGCGGCCCGGCGGCCAGGTCGCGGGCCGGGCGACGACGCTGAACGCGTACAGCCCCTCGCTCCGGTCGGCCGCGACGACGCCCTCCAGCCGGAGGGCCGGGTCGGGCAGGTCGGCGTGCACCACCTGGCCCGAGTGCAGCAGGCTCCGGTGCTCCTTGTGGAAGGCGACCCAGCGGGCGAGCCCCGCGCGGGTCGCGTCGTCGGCGGTGAGCAGGTTCACCTCGATGCCGAGATGTCCCCACAGCGCCTTCTCCGCCCGGTAGTCCAGCGGGTGGGCGCGGTGGGTGGTGTGCGACTCCTCGGCGCCGATGTGGGTGCCCTGCATCTCCGGCGGCACCAGCAGGCCCGTCCAGCGCTGGATCTCCAGCCGCTCGTGCGGGTCGTTGCAGTCGCTCGGCCAGACGCGGTCGGCGAACTCGAGGACGCCGAGGTCCACCCGCCCGCCGCCGCTGGCGCACGACTCGATCTCCAGACCGGGGTGGGCGGCCTTGAGCTCGGCCATCAGCCGGTAGACCTGCTCCACCTGCCGCCGCACGCCCGGCCTGCCGTCCGGACCGTGCCCGGCGTCGAGCAGGTAGCGGTTGTGGTCCCACTTGATGTAGGCGATGCCGAGGGCCGCCACCAGCGCGCTCATCCGCTCCAGCACGTGGGCGTAGGCGCCAGGGTGGCCGAGGTCCAGGACGTGCTGGTGCCGGGAGGGCAGGCCGGGGCCGTGCCCGGCGTCGAAGACCCATTCCGGGTGCTCGCGGGCCAGCTCGGAGTCCAGGTTGACCATCTCGGGCTCGAACCAGAGGCCGAAGTCCATGCCCAGTTCGCGGACCCGGGCGGCGAGCGGTTCCAGGCCGTCCGGCCACACCCGCGGGTCGACCGTCCAGTCGCCCAGCGAGCTGGTGTCGTCCCGGCGGCCGAGGAACCAGCCGTCGTCCAGCACGAACCGCTCGGCGCCGACCTCGGCCCCGCGTTCGGCGAGCGCCACCAGGGTCGGAAGGTCGTGCCGGAAGTAGACCGCCTCCCAGGTGTTGAGCACGACCGGCCGTGGTGAGCGGGGGTGCCCGGGCCGCGACCGCAGGTGCCGGTGGAACCGCGCGGCGAGCTCGTCCAGCCCCGTGCCCCACGACCCGTACTGCCACGGGGTCCGGTACCACTCGCCCTGCCCGAGCACCACCTCGCCCGCGAGCAGGATCTCCCCCGCCGCCAGGTGCCTGGTGCCCGCGGGCGTCCGCTCGGCGGCGAGCACCTGGTCGCCGCTCCAGGCGAGATGCGTCGCCCACACCTGGCCGTGCCGGAACCCGAAGCCCTCCTCGCCGGCGACCAGCAGCGTCGTGTGCTCCAGCCCGGGCTTGCCCCCTCGGGAGGCCCGGACCCACTCGCCGACGTGGAACGGGCGGCGCTGCGGCACCCGCTCCAGCGCCCACCGCCCTGTCAGGTCGAGGATCTCCGTCGCCTCGGACGGGACGGGAAGGGCCAGTTCGAGGTGTCCGACCCGGTACGGCGCCGCGGCGTCGTTCCTGAGGCGGGCCCGCTGCCGGACCAGGCCGCTCGCGGCGAGCACCTGGATCTCGATCTCGGCGGCGAGGCCGTACTCGGGGTCGTGCGCGGTGCAGCGCAGCAGCGGCCCGCCGTCCGCCTCGCCGTCCAGGTGGTAGGCCGCGTCCCGGAACTTCGGCGCCCAGCGGCGGCCGCCGTCGTCGCCGGTGAGCCCGGGACGTCCGAGCCAGCCCTCCGCGAGCTGCGGGAGCACCGGCACGGGCTGCGGATAGGTCACCGCGCTGTCGCCGATGGCGGGAAGCGCGGCCCTGCGCAGGTCGGCCAGCACGTCGCCGGTGAGCGGGCCGAGGTCCGGCCCCCAGTGCAGGATGCGCGGGAGCCGGCCCCCGTCCACGGCGACCACCAGGCCGGTGCCCCCGGCTCGCAGATGGACCGGCGTGCGGGTGTCGTCGTTCACTGGGCGTACTCCCCCGTCATCCCTTGAGTCCGCTGCTCGCGATGCCCGCGAAGAACTGCCGTTGCAGCACCAGGAAGACGATCACGAGCGGTATCGAGCACACGAACGCCCCGGCCATCAGCGTCGGGTAGTCCGTGCCGAACTGTCCCTGCAGCCCCGCCAGGCCCACCGGCAGCGGCCGGTTCTCCCCCGAGGGCGAGACGATGAGCGGCCACAGCAGGTCGTTCCACGAGTACAGGCCGGTCAGCACGGCGAGCGCGGCCAGCGTCGGCCTGGCCATCGGCAGCATGACGTGCCAGAACACCTGGAAGGTGTTGGCGCCGTCGAGCCGGGCCGCCTCCTCGTAGTCCTTGGGCATCGTGCGGAACGCCTGGCGCATCAGGAAGGTGCCGAACGCCGAGAACAGGCCGGGGATGGCGAGCGCCGGCAGGGTGTCCAGCAGGTTCAGGCCGCGGATCAGGTCGTACTGGCCGATCAGGAACAGCTGGCTCGGCACCATCAGCATGAGGATGAACAGCCCGAACAGCGGCTCGCGCCCCCGGAAGCGGATGCGGGCGAAGGCGTACCCGGCGAGCGAGGCCACCGCGAGCTGGCCCGCGACCCGCAGCACCAGCGCGCCGGCCGACACGCCGAACATCGACCAGAACGGCACGGTGGAGAAGAACGTCCCGAACGAGCGCAGCGAGAAGGCGTCCGGCAGGACGGTCGGCGGGATCCTGGTCGCCTCGGCGGTGGTCTTGAACACGGTGAGGATCTGCCAGGCGAACGGCACCACCATGACGACGGCCGCGACGATGAGCACGGCGTGGATCGTCCAGGTGGAGGCCGCTCCCCCGCGCCGGCGGCGGCCCGGCCCGGAGCGGGCGGCGGACTCAGCCATAGAACACCCACGATCTCTGGAGGCGGAACTGCAGGGCCGTGGCGATCATGATCACGATGAGCAGCACGACCGCGATGGCGGCGCCATAGCCCTGGTGGAACTGGACGAACGCCTTCTCGTAGAACAGGTACACGATCGTCTTGGAGTCGGCCAGGGCGGTGTTGTTCACCCCGCGCAGCATCACGAAGATCAGGTCGAACATCTGCAGGGCGGCGATCACGCTGAGGATCGTGACGAAGAAGATGCTCGGGGTGAGCAGCGGCACGGTGATGTGGCGGAACTGCCGGACGCGCCCGGCGCCGTCCAGGGCCGAGGCCTCGTAGAGGTCCTTCGGGATGGCCTGCAGCCCGGCGCCCAGGATGATCATGTTGATGCCGAGGCTCATCCAGATGCCGACCGCGCCGAACGCCCAGATGGTGTACCGGGGGTCGGCGACCCAG
The DNA here is from genome assembly GCF_053602655.1 of Sphaerisporangium sp. NPDC004334. Taxonomy (NCBI): domain Bacteria; kingdom Bacillati; phylum Actinomycetota; class Actinomycetes; order Streptosporangiales; family Streptosporangiaceae; genus Sphaerisporangium; species Sphaerisporangium sp. NPDC004334. The sequence continues at coordinate 376,604 of NZ_JBSGDZ010000003.1, read as the reverse complement.
AACCGGCCCTCGACGCCGAACCACGACAGCACGGTGTTCAGCAGCCCGAAGTCGCCGTTGTAGATGAACCGCCAGACCATGCCGATGGCCACCGGGAGCGTCACCACCGGCAGGAAGAACAGCACGCGGTACACCGCCCGGCCCCGCCCTACCTGCTCGATCAGCGCGGCGAGCACGACGGCGAGCGGGATGCCGAGCAGGATGATCGCGGTGTAGAGGGCGGAGTTGCCGAACGCCTTCCAGAACTCCGGGTCGCCGAGCAGCTCGGTGTAGTTGCCGAGCCCCACGAACGTGGCCGGCCCGAACGCCGGCACGTCCTGGAAGCTCTTGATCACGGTGGACAGGAACGGCCACAGATAAAGGGCGGCCAGGCCCAGCACCGCCGGGGCGATGAAGGCGAACGCCCACCAGCCGCCGGGCTCGCCGACGCCCGCGCGGCGACCGGCCGGCCGCCGCACGGGTGTCGATGTCACAGTCTTGACGGACGTCATTGCTTCGCGAGCACCTTGTCCACGGCGTCCTGGTACTCCTTGGCCGCCTGCTCCACCGGCTTGTCGCCGTTCCACGCGGGGGTCAGGTACTGCGCGGCCAGGCCCTGCCACTCCGAGGCGTTGCCGGCGACCGGCAGCGGGACGCTGTAGTCGATGGCGTCGATGAAGACCTTCAGGTTGAACTCGGGCATCGCGTCGAGCCACGGCTGCTGGGTGCCCTTGTAGGCGGGGAGCACCGTCCCGGTGGCCGCCTGGATCTCGGCCGCCTTGGTACCTCCGAGGAAGGCCAGGAACTTCTTCAGCTCCTCGGGGTGCTTGGACCCCGCGTACCCGGCGTTGCCGATGCCGCTGGTGACGGTGGCGCGCTTGACGCCCTGCGGCAGGGGCGCGACGTCGACCTTGCCCTTGAGCTCGGGGTTGTTGTGCAGGCGGAAGGCCCAGTACGCGCCGGAGAAGTACATGGCGACCTTCTGGTTCTCGAACATCGAGACGGCCTCGGTGTCCGAGAGCTGCTGCAGCGTCGGCGACACGCCCGCCGCCTGCAGGTCGGCCCAGAACTTCAGGCCGGCGACGCCGGCCGGGCTCGCGAAGTCGGAGGCGGTGCCCTCCGGATTGACGATCTGCGCGCCTGCCTGCAGCATCGTGTTGTAGAAGCCGCCCTGCGCGTCGATCGGCGCCGCGATGCCCCACACGCCCTTGGCCTTGTCGGTGAGCTTCTTGGCGGCGTCCTGCACGTCCTGCCAGGTCCAGCTGTCGTCGGGGTGGGCGACCTTGGCCGCGTCGAACAGCGCCTTGTTGTACCAGATGCCGTTGGTGTCGAAGTCCTTGGGCAGCGCGAAGACCTTGCCGTCCAGGGTGTAGGAGTCCGAGACGGCCTTGGGGTAGACGCTCATGTCGATGCCGGCCGACTTCACCGTGCCGGACAGGTCGAGGAGCTGGCCGCCCTTGGCGTACTCGCGGAAGTGGTCGGCGAGCATCCAGAACGCGTCCGGCGCGGTGCCGCCCGCGGCGCCGACCTGGAGCGTCGACCAGTACTCCGTCCACGGCAGCGTCTGGATCTTGACGGTGATGGTGGGGTTGGCCTTCTCGAACTCGGCCGCGATCTGCTTCATCGCGGGCGACTGGTCCTCGCTCCAGTTGGCGTAGGTCAGCGTGACCTTCTCCGTCGATGACGAGGTCGACGCGCCGCCGGACCCGCCCGAACAGGCGGTCAGGACCGTCGCCGCCGCGGCCATCGCCGCGGCGGCCATCCACTTGCGTTTCATGGTGTTCCTCTGATCGTGCTGTGCCCCGGTCGTCGTGACCGGCGCGGTTTCATCGGCTGGTGGATGCGACGCGCAGGGTCGTGTCGACCCAGTCGACGTGGACACCGGTGTCGTCCGGCGTCGCCGTCTCGCTGCGCAGGCAAAGGGTCTGGACGCCCCGGACGTCCACGGTGAACGCCGTGACGGGCTTGCCCGCCTCGACGATGGCGGTGAACAGCTCGCGGCCGTCGCCGAGGACGCCGACCCGGGCGACGCCGGTCGACTCGTCGTCCACGCCGACGGCGCCGGTGAAGGCATCGGCGTGCCCGCCGAGGTGGAAGCGCGCCTCGGAGTACGGCGCGGTGCCGAGGCCGCGCGCGAAGCCCTCGCCGGCCACGCGCATGGGCCGCCCGTCTCCGGGGTTGCCCGCGCCGTTGGACCGGTCGCGTTCGACGGGGCCGTCGTCGTTGACGAAGGCGATCATCGGCAGGTCGGACAGCGCGTGGTCGCCGGGCGTCAGCGGGCGCACGACGCGCACGTGCGCGACGACCGGAACGCCGCCGTCGCCGTCCCGCTCGACCGTCACGACCCCGAGCCGTCCGGGCGCCAGCGAACGATCGGGGCGCACCACCCACCCTTCCGCGCCGTCGCGGTGGGCCGTCCAGCCGGCCGGAAGGCGCAGCCGGGCGCCCGCCTCGGTCGTGATCGTCGCGGTCCCGTCCGGGCCGACCTCGGCGACGGCCGGGTGCGCGGCGGGCGGGGACTGCACGGGCCGCGGCACGGCCCGGAACAGCGGGGTTCCGGCCGGGGCGACGATGGCGACGAAGCCGCCGTCGCGGGCGACCTCCACGTCGATGCCGTCGCCCGCGGTCATGGTGGTCTCCGCCAGCCCGGTGGCCGGCACCTCGCCGGTCGCGGGCGCGGCGTCGCCGACCACCCACACCTGGGCGTCCGCCCCCACCCCGATCAGGTCGAACGGCACGTGCAGGACGCGCGCCTCGCTGGTCGCGATCCCTCCCACGAACCAGCGGTCGCCGGACCGGCGGGCGACGACCGCGTGCTCGTCGGGGTCACCGGTCAGCAGCACCGTCTCCTCCCACCACGGCGCGAGCTCCGCCAGGAACCGGGCCGCGAGGGGCCGGGCCGTGTAGGCGTCGACATGGTCGGCGAAGTGCGTGATCCCGCACTCGAACGCCACCGAGAGCCCGAGTTCGTGGCCGTCGCTCGTCGTGCGGTTCGCCGCGCCGAAGGCGACCGGGGTGGCGTCCATGCCGCCGACGACGTTGCGGGTGAACGGCTGGATCACGTTGTGCGCGGCGGTGAGCGCCTGGTTCTCGAAGAACACGTAGTACTCGGCGCCGCGGATCGCCTCGTACCCGATCACCTGGGGGAACGCGCGCGCCCAGCCGCGCGGGATGACCGAGCCGTGGAAGTTGACCATCAGGCCCAGGCGGGCGGTCTCGGCGAGGATCGTGTCGTACCAGCGGTAGCGGTCCTTGGACTCCGACTCCATGAAGTCGACCTTGATCCCGGCGACGCCCCACGACCGCCAGAGCGCGAGCCTGCGCAGGTCCTCGGGGCTGTTGAGGTCGCGCCAGATGGTCCACAGGTGCACCTGGACGCCCCGGCGGCTCGCGTAGGCGACGATCTCGGGGACCCAGGTCTCCTCCCACCCGCAGTCGATCAGCAGGTGCTCCCAGCCGAGGCTCGCGGCCACGTCCACGAAGTGCTTCTGCTTCTCCAGCTGCGCGCCGGAGTAGAAGTCCGACCACCACGACCAGGCCGCGCGGCCCGGCCGCACCCACGTGGCCTCCTCCAGCTCGGGCGCGGCGGCCTGCGCCAGCTCGTCCACGAACAGCGAGGCCACCAGCCGGGACAGCGTCCCCACCAGGAAGACCCGCCACGGCGTCACCAGGCCTCGGGTGACCTCGACGGCCTCGTCCGCGAGCGCGAAGCGCAGCGTCCGCCCGCCGGCCGTCTCGGGCTCTCCCACCTCGGCGTGCGCGCCGGAGAACCGGCCGTCGATGCCGGACTCGGTGACCAGCAGGTGCCGGGTGGCGTCGAGCCGGGTCAGGAAGGGGAACCCGTAGGCGCCGCTCGGCAGCTCGGCGGCGTCGGCGCCGAAGCGGGGCGTCTCGTACCAGGTCTGGTAGTCCAGCACCCAGCTCCTCGACCCGGCCGGCAGCGTGACGGCGGTGCGGTCGCCGGTCAGGAGGGCGGTGCCGTCCAGGGCGGGCAGCGCGTAGCGGACGGCGACGCCGTCGGGCCCGGTCCGCAGGATCACCTGCCACTCGACGCCGGCCTCGCGGAAGGTGCGGACGGTCTCGTGGTGCTCGTAGTGGTGCTCGCCCACCGCCTTGCCCGAGCGGGCGCGGAACCGGTCGCGGACCGTGCGCTCCACGACGCCCACCGGTTCGGGGTTGAGGCCGAACTCGACGCCGTCCAGCGAGAACCCCAGCGGGATCCCGTCAAGGACCACCTCGCCGTCGCACGCGACGGTCAGCCGCACCCCCGTGTCCGTGAGACGGACCCAGGCGCTCACCGCACCCGGACCCGTCGCGGGGCCGGGACGTACTTCGTCGGTCACGAGGTTCTCCATCACGATGCCGTCCGACTCTCTGCCGTGGCGGATCACCGCCACATATCGATGACGCTGTCGATCACGTCACCGCACGTAACATGGGCTTTCACAGGTACCAGATAGACGATCCGACGGCCCCGGCGGGACGGCGTTCACCTCCGCGTCCCGCGAGCCGACGCTCGCGGGGCCACCGGCCGCTCACTGGTGCGGCCGTTGCGCCCGTTGCGCCCGCTGCGCCATCGGACCTCCGAGGGAACGATCGACATGACTTCCTGGACTTCACCGAGGTACGTCCGTTCAGGTGAGGTAACTATGAGCCCAGCTAGAAGGTCACAGGAATGGTCGAACCGGCGAAGCACCTGGACAATTCGACTATCACGCCCCCCGCACCACATGTGCCGCCATGATCGAATACAGCGGGCGGCGACGAACCGGATCCGACACCGGCCCCGCCGCATGCGCCGCCACGATCATGGGCAGTGCGGAACGACCGGTGAGAAAGGCGGGAGATGACCGAGGCTGATCGCGAGACCATCGAAGAGGTGCTCCGCCGGCTGCGCGCCCGGCAGGGGCCCTTCGTCCCGGGCAAGGCGCTGCCCGTCGTCGACCAGGTGGTGGCCACCGTGCTCTCGCAGGCCACCTCCGACCGCAACTCCGAGCGGGCGTTCGCCACGTTGAAGACCCGCTTCCCGAGCTGGGAGCAGGCCGCCGACGCCCCCGTCGACGAGGTCGCCGACGCGATCAGGTGCGGCGGCATCGCCGACCAGAAGGCCCGGCGCATCCAGCACATCCTGGCCGTCATCGAGGAACGGGAGGGCCGCATCGACCTCGGCCGCCTGGACGATCTCGACGACCAGGCCGTGGAGTCCTACCTCACCTCACTGCCCGGCGTCGGCCCGAAGACGGCCGCCTGTGTGCTGGTCTTCTCGATGGGGCGCCCCGCGTTCCCCGTCGACACCCACGTCCACCGCGTCACCGGCCGGCTCGGCTGGATCCCGCCCGGCACCACCGCCGAGAAGGCGCACCGGCTCCTGGCCCCCCGCGTCCCTCCGGAGATCCGGCACGAACTCCACATCGCCCTGATCGTCCACGGCCGCACCATCTGCCAGTCCCGCCGCCCCCGCTGCGAAACCTGCCCCCTCACCGACCTCTGCGACTACTACGCCACCACCTACACCCCCACCTACGCCCCCACCGCCGAACACTGACGGCTCCCAGGCTGGACGCGGAACCCTCTGTGAACCGGCCGGGTGGAGTTGCGGGCCCGGCAGGTCACGGGGCCCATAGGTCGCGAGCTCAGTAGGTCACCGGCCCGGTAGGCCACGCCCTCGCCGTCGGGACCGCCGCCGTCGAACCACCGCCGTCGAACCACCGCCGTGCCGCGTCCGGGAGCTGACCGCATCTGGACACCTCCTACCAGATCAGGGCAAGGCACCTCGGGTAAGGATGCACGCGTCCGTACCCCCCGGAAGGAGCGCCTGATGAATGCTCTGGTCAAGCGCATGGCCGCCGTCTGCGCCACGGCCATGCTCGCGAGTGCCCTCACCGTCGCGCCCGCCATGGCCATGGACGCCCACTACACCTGCACGAGCGGCAACCGGTTCCTCCTGTCCGACCTGCTGGGCTACTACATCACCGCCAGCGGCTGCACCGGGTCGGGCACCGGCACCTACGGAACCATCACCATCCCGTCCGGCAGCTACTTCTGCCAGAACGTGACCTACTTCCCGACCATCGACTACGCCAACGGCCAACACTGCTGAGCCCACCACGCCAGGTGAGCCGACCGGACCCGTCCGAAAATCGGATGTCGTCCGCACCACTCCGCGCGTAGGCTTCCTGTCCGGCGGGGCGCGGACCCCGCTCGTCCCGCTCCCGGACGCACCACCGTCGTACAGAAACGGCACCAGGTCTGACCGTGATCGACATAACCGCCGACCTCGTACGCGCCCTGGTCGCCGATCAGTTCCCCGAGTGGAGCGACCTGCCGGTCGAGCCGGTGGCCCGCCAGGGCTGGGACAACCGGACCTTCCGGCTCGGTGACCGGCTGGCCGTGCGCCTGCCCAGCGCCGAAGGCTACGTCGCCGCCGTCGAGAAGGAGAACCGCTGCCTGCCCGTCCTGGCCCCGCATCTCCCCCTGCCCGTGCCTGCGGTGGTCGCGGCGGGACGTCCGGCGGCCGGGTATCCGTTCCCCTGGTCGGTACGGCGCTGGCTGCCCGGAGGCACCGTCGAGGGGGCCACCGACCTCGACCGATCTGATCTGGCACGGGACCTCGGAGGCTTCCTGACCGCGCTGAGGCACGTCCCTGCGGACCACGGGCCGGCGGCCGGGCGGCACTCCTACTTCCGGGGCTGTCACCTCAGCGCCTACGGCGACCAGGTCGAGCACGCCCTGGACCGGCTCAAGGGAGTGGTCGACGTGGCCGCCTGTGAGGCCGTCTGGGCGAGCGCGCTGACCTCCGCCTGGCCGCACCCACCCGTCTGGTTCCACGGGGACGTGGCCGTCGGCAACCTGCTCACCACGGGCGGGAGGCTGTCGGCGGTCATCGACTTCGGCACCTGCGGGGTCGGCGACCCCGCGTGTGACCTCGTCATGGCCTGGACGTACTTCACCGGTGACGAGCGGAAGATCTTCCGCAAGGCGGCCGGCCTGTCCGACGATGCCTGGAGGCGCGCACGCGGATGGGCGCTGTGGAAGGCGCTGGTGACCATGGCCGGCCTGTCCAGCCCCGACCCCGACGCCTTCCAGGCCCGCGTCCTCCCCCACGTACTGGACGATCCGGTCATCGAATGACCTCCGCCGCCGCACGTCCGTGACTCTTGACGATCTACCGGCGGCGCCAGAGGCCGACCGACCACCGGACCGGGCGGTTCGGCGCCTCGGGCGACATACTGAGCTTCACGGTGAGGGTCGCCTTCCTTCCCTTCGGTACCTCCAGCTCGGCCAGCGCCATCGGGAACGGCCCGCTCGTCCACACGGCGCACGTGCCCCGCGAGGCGAGGCGGCCGTTCACCTGGATCGTGAACCACAGTCGTGGGGCCACGTCCCCGGTGCAGATCTGGTCGATGCCGAGCGGCTTTCCATCGCCGAACACGTCGAACGCCAGTGACCTGTCCCGCGGCCAGGTGCCCGTCCGGGAGTCGGCTAGCCGGTAGCCCCGCAGCGCGGGCAGGGCCCGCGGCGCCGGCGGCTCGATCGGGCGCTCGGGCGGCGCCCACTCGTACACGGCCAGCGAGAAGGCGACCTTCCCGTTCTCCGGCGGCACACAGGAGCCCTTCGCCACAACGCAGCCCCCCAGCCGGTCGACCAGCTCGAAGGAGACCCTGATCCGCTCGCCGGCGCCCCCGGGCACGGTCAGCGGCGCCAAAAGCCTGCCCTTCCCGCACGGCAGGAGGTCCCAGGGGGCCGCGGACACCGGCTTGCCGCCGATACGGATCCGCACCCCCATACTTGATCGGACGCCCCCGGAGCAGGCCGCCGCGACGTCCAGCGGCCCGCCCGTGACCGGCACCATCACGGTGGCCTTCCTGGAGCCGCCGGCCGCGACGGCCGCCACGGCCAGGCGCCGGTACTCGGCGCCGTCGGCGGCGGTGAACGCCTCAGGCAGCGGATCCGGTCGCTGCGCGGGACCAGCCCCCTGCGTAGACGTCCGGCCTGGCGACGGGGCGACCGCCACCGCGTCGGGACCCGGCTGGGCACGCCCCGGCAGGAAGACCAGGCTCAGCACCGCGACCGCGCTCAACGCCGCGCCCGCGGCAACCGCGCGTCTGCGCCGCCGTATCCTGCGGATGCGTGCCTGGACCTGCTCGTTCCGGACGGGGTTGGCGGGGGCCGGGCCTTCACCATGGGAGCGCAGGACGTCCCGCAGATCTTGTACGGTCATCGGTACAACTCCTTCACGACCGAGTCGTCCACGCGCAGCTTGGCCAGCGCCTTGGCCGTCTGGCTCTTGACGGTGCCGGTTTCGCAGTCCATCAGCCGCGCCACCTCGGCCACCGGCAGGTCCTCGTAGAAGCGCAGCACCACCACGGCACGCTGCCGGGCGGGCAGCCGTCCCACGGCCCGCCAGAGCGCCTCGCGCTCGGCGAGATCGCCGGCCCCCTCCGGGGCGGGCATGTCGGGAAAGTCGTCGCGGGGCACCTCCCGCCGCCACCGCCTGCGCCACCACGAGGTGTAGGTGGTGACCAGCACCCTGCGCACGTACGCCTCGGGCTCCTCCACGCCCGGCCAGGCGAACCACGCCTTGGCCAGGGACTCCTGCAGCAGGTCCTCCGCCACCCCCCAGTCGCGGGTCAGCAGGTAGGCCGTACGTAACAGCCGGTCGGACCTCGCCACCACGAAATCCTCATACAACGCCCGATCGGCCACCCGCATCCTCCCGCCCACCGGCACCCCGACCACGTCACCCGGAGGCCACCTCATCCACCCTGTCCTCCGTGGTGACGCATCGATCCCCGAACCGGGTTGCCCCGCCCATGACCACATCGGCTCATGGAGCGGATGTGATCGGCGGCCACCACCTGTTGCGTGACTCTGAAAGCGAGAACGTCGGCCTGTGCTCTACGGATGCCGACGTCAGACCCACAACCGAACTGCCCGCACTGAATGGAGAGCTCATAAGCACAGGTGGACCGTATGTGGACAGCGAGCCGTCACGACACATGAAACGCAAAAGCCGGGCTACCCCCTGCGGAGGTCAACCCGGCTTCACTTCATGCCCCCAAGGGGGACCTGCGCTATTTGAACGACCATCGACATCGACCGGTCCAGCCCAATATCAGCGCTGCGAGCCGTCCTGCGGCACCTGCAATCCGCCGGACCTGCAAAGTGGCAGGTTGCGGACGGCGAAGGCGATCGCGAATGCTCACTCGCTTTGTACATCTCGGGTCAAGGCACCTCGGCGCCCGGTGATGAGACCCGCCGCCATTCCGAGACCGCAGACCAGCAGGGGCCAGCCGTATGGACGACGCGGTTCCCAGTCGTCGAGAACGATCGCCATTCCGGACACCAGGACGCACGCGGTGGCGAACCACGTGAGACCACGGCCCACGGCCCGACTACGCACGCCCTTGAGCAGTATGAAGAGAATGACGGCCAACATCACGCCTGGTCCGGCAAGCTCCACGTAGTAGACGACCTGCCTGACGTCGTACGACTGCGCCTCCACGACGGGAGTCAGGGGAAGTCCGACGAGCAGGGTGGCGATCGACACGGGGAAGGCCATCAGCAACATCAGCACAAATCCGTAGGCGGAGTCCCCCAGCAGACCTTCCATGGTCACCCAGGTGAGCACCCCCACCGCTGCCAGGTAGCACAGAAGGGCCGCCATCTCGGGCAACGCGAGCCTCTCACCTGCGCTGTCAAGCATAAGCGCCTTTCGAACGGAGTAGGAGGCGCGCGCACCCATGGATGGGACAAGCGCCGAGAATCGCGAGACTACCCCGTCCGATCCGCCCAGCCATTTTTGATGCCGCCGATGAACGCCCTCCAGACAACAGGCCTGAAGGCGATCACCGGCCCCGCCGTATACTTCGAGTCGCGCACGAGGCGAAGTTCGCCCCCCTCTTCGTTCTGCAGCGCAGCCCCCTCCGGCGCCAGAGACATCAAGCCCGAACGGATGACGGAGCGGGCGTACGCCTCGGACTGCAACAGCCCATGAATCAGAGCCGGAAGCCGAGGGCGGATGAGGGCTGCAGATCATCAGCGCACTGGCCAAAGAATGGGGCACCATCCACCAAGGTCCGAACGTGACCCTCTGGTGCGACATAGCCATCGCCCGGTCCTCCTCGCCACCAGGTCATCAGACCAGAGATCCCGCAGCGCGCTGACGCATGCCCGCTGTCAGTCGGTGCGGTCGCGATCATGTGCGGGCGCCAGCCTTCTCCACTGGGCGCAAGGCGCTGACGACGGCCGCTCGCTCTTCCTCGGGCGGAGATCGAAAAAGAGCGAGTAGCCGGGCGTCAGTCCTCAGCCGGGGTGTCGGTGCGGCGGAACCGGAACGGGCAGTTCTGGCCGCCGGTGCCGATGGTGGTGGGTCGGTCGAACGCGAAGCCATGGCGCTCGGGGTCGATGACGTCGATCCAGTTGGCGTCGAAGGCGCAGAACACCGGAGTGAGATGCGCGGCGCCGTTGGCGGACAGGACGTCGTGGTAGTAACAGCGTTCCACCTGGGCGACGTAGTGACCGTCATCGTCCCGTGGATGGGTGAAGGTGAACCCGGCGCCGAAGGCGTACCGCTCCCGCAGCCTGCTGATGTCCACCATCGCGGCGAACGGGTCGGCGGCGGCGTCCAGCGCGGCGGCGGTCGCCTGCTGAACGGTGGCCCGCATGGGCTCGACGAAGGCCGTTCGCAGCAGCGCATGCAGCTCGTCGTCACGGTACTGCGGTGCGAGTTCCTGGTAGCCGGCCAGCACGGCCAGGCTGAGCGCGAGATTGAAGGCGGATGCCTCGTCGATGACACGGTGCCGCTGGTCGGCGAGCAGCCGCTCGTGCTTCGCACGCAGCCGCGCGATCAGGTCGTCTTGCCCGGTGACGGCATCGGACAACGCCGCGAAGAACGCGTCGATGAGCATCCGGGTCTCGGCGGCCGGGTCGGGCTGATAGCCGGCCGCCGACGGCCGGGTGTCGGAGACGTGGTCGGACATGGGTTCTCCTGGTCGAGTCGGGTCCGGTCATGGACCCGACGACGCAGAACCACCCGTGCTGTACGCGGGGGATGCGGCCGGGCCCATGACAAGACGGGCTCGGCCAGCGCACCCACCGACCACCACGGCGCTGACCTGTCGATCAATTGACCGCATCATGATCGCGCCCGATCCCGGCGAAGTCAACCAGAGCCCCGCTTCCGGCCCGATCGATCCAGCCGCCGCCCGGTCCACTTGATCGATGCACGCTTCGTCCGCCGGTTGGAACGCCCGGCCGATACCGAGAAGCACGGAGTACCGGCGCCAACCGCTGCACGCCCCGCGCGGCATTTATGGTATACGCACCGTTTGCACTAAATATTCCAATATGTAAATGACGTTACAGCACCGCACGTTTCGCGCATCTCAGCCCAACGCGATCCATACTGATTACATGATGGCCATCTGCGAAACGGGCAATCGCCTACTTGACGCGCCCTTCAATAGATCGCTGAATCCCACTCCCAATTTGTGGGCATTCTGGCCGGGTTCGCCTTTCTGCAACAGCACTCTCACCGATAGCTCGGATCGGGCATGGGCCCCGTTGATGTCCTGCTGCCCACGCGACAACCAAGGCCGCTGGCGGTGCCGCTTGAACGGCGTCCGGATCGTGCCGCGCGCACCTTGATAGCCCTTGTCCGCAAAGGTCTTCACGCCTGCGCTGGCCAAGGCGTGGATCAGGCCGACCGTCCGAGCGGCGGTGATGTCGTGAACGGAGCCTGGCAGCGCAGGTCAGGCCCACACCAGCCAGACCGCGGGATCGGCCAGCAGTTGCATGTTCATCCCGTCCTGCTTGTGCTTCCCGCTGTAGTGCGGCCGTTCATCGGCGAGGCGGTCGATGGGGATAAGGGTGCCGTCGAGGAGGGTGTGAGCCAGTCGGGATGCGCGCTCGACGGCGGCGTGCACGTCGTCCGCCAGCGCAACGCGGATGAGTTCGGCCAGGCGCATCAGGGTGTGGTTGGACAGTGGCATCGAGGCACGGTAAGACAGCAACGAGGCTCCCGGTTGGGCATCGGATCTTGGTCGCTGCCGTCTTATCGGGAGCCTTCTCTCATCCCGCTACGCTCTCCGTGAAGCCATGGTGACCAGAGCCACCAGGTATGGAAGCGCTCTGTAATAGATGCTGCCTGGAGACCTGTGATGATGAACGTCTCGTTGCTGACGATGCTCCGGTCGGGTCGCTTCGGTCCTGTTGAGTTGGGGGCATCGCGCAAGTTCATCAGGGACGTGTTCGGCGAGCCTGACGATTATGCGGTCATGTCGAAGAGACGGCCGCACTTCCAAGATATTTGGGTGTTCGGTGACATCGAGTTCCACTTCGACCAGTCGACTGATCAGGTCTGGCTGATCTATACGGATACTTTCGAGATTCCGGCTGGTGGCGGGGCCTTCAGTCTCGATCCGTGGGTTCTCCGCTGGAACAGACCCCTTGAAGATGTGTGCGCGGCTCTCGATGATGCGGATGTCGGCTGGGAGTTTGACCCTAATCCGCCGCCGGACGTTGTCGGGGTGCTGACGAGTGGGGGAGTGCAGTTGGGGTTCCCGCGCAACCAGGGGTTGCAAGCCATCAGCCTGTGCCAGCGGCCGTAGAGAGGCACCCGTCAGCGTGGCTCCCGGTTGAGGCATGGGATCTTGGTCGACTGCTGTCATCGGGAGCTTCCTCTCAACCGCCACCACTCTCCGTGTGAAGCCATGAGGACCAGGGCAGCCAGATTGGAATGAGCTCAATCTTCTCGATCTACCGCTCGGAGTATTGGAGAAGTCCGCCGCGTCGGCCACGACCCGGGGGTCACACAACGCTGCGAGCCGAGTCGATCGGGGTCGATCACGTCGATCGGGTTGGCGTCGAAGGCGCAGAATGCCGCGTAGGCGTTGATTCAACGTACGGGACGAACCGGAAGCCGAGGGCGGACGAAGGCTGCAGATCATCAGCGCACTGGCCAAAGAATGGGGCACGATCCACCACGGTCTGAACGCGACCCTCTGGTGCAACCTAGCCATCGTCCGGTGCTCGTCGCCACCAGGTCAGCAAGACAGAGACCCCGCAGCGTGCTGACGGCTTCGGTTGCCGGTCCCAGCGAGCAACGGCGACCAGCGCGAGCCGATGTGCCGCGCCGGCCCGGCCCGCAGTTGGCCGGAGGCCACAGGGCGAACCCCCGGAGAAGACCCGCCCTGAGCCGGAGCGCCCCATGCACGGAGGTGGGGGACGCTACTCAGAAGTGCATCCATAACGGTAGCTCGCAAAGGAAGCCGGACGCCTCCCTTATCGCCGATAGCCTGAACAGAATCACAATCAACTAGATTTTCAGGGATATATCCTCCTTTACCGCACTATCGAGGAGTCCATCTTCATCGAAGTGCAGCAAGACGCCCGACCCAATCACCTGCCACCACGTTTGATCCCACACATAGGGCTGCGTTTCCAGAATTTCCTCGCCGCGGTCATGCAACGCCGCGAGCAGGTCACTGCGGCGCGGAGTAGGAAGTCTTATCGACCCGTAGGGGCCGGGCGGAAAATCCACGAATCCCCGCTGGGCTCTATTGCCATATACCAGACAACCGCGCTGCGCGTTTTGGAAAATCTGAATGTCCGCGAAAGCGTATATCTCTTCTTCCGACGCTGAAGTCTCTGTGTCTAGGGCACCGAGAACGCGGAATGCTTTCGCCACGGGGTCCCCGACTCTGAGATCCCCGAGAGCACCCGTACTGGCGAAATCGACGATCTCTTTCATAAGCATTTGACCCACTATTTTACGATAGTTCATCGATCAAGCCCTCAAGGCCCTTTATTTCTTTACTGTCCGGATGATTATCACGGAGATATTCAAGTGCTCTCTTCGCCGTCTGCAGGGCTTTCTTCCTGAATGCGGGATCATCGAATGCCAGGCGGACGATGGCCAACTGCTGCTTCGAGGCAGGTTTGGTGCTGAAGGTCGACCTGAGAACAAGCTCACCTTCTTCGTCCACCGACACGCCGATTCTGCCTGCGGTGCCGGTGTACCGGCGCTGCACGCCGATCGTGCCGATGCCCTTGTTCACATCGCCGGTCTCCTCGACCACCAGCACCGTCCGCTCGTCTTGCAGGTGCTCCACTACCTATCCACGCACTTGGTCGCGGACGGCGTCGGCGTCCCACTTGGACCGGCTGAGCAGGTGCTGCATGGCATCCCGGGTGGAATCCCCGGCCCACTCGGCGATCGTCCAGCAGTTCTTGCGCGGCAGGTCCGACAGGAGCCCGAGCACCGATCGCCGGACCCGGCGCCGGGGCTCGACCCGCTTGAACCGGCCCGCCATCCGGCCCATCAGGCATTCGAATGCATCCTGCCATCGAGCGGGGTCTACGTTGTGACCTGCGGCCACCGCGTGATTTTCAGTCTTCGATGATCAACGATGGCCGTACTGGTGTCGTCAGCAGGCCCCTGCCCCAGGTCGAGCTTGCGGAGGAGCGCTATATACCGCGGCTGCCGTCGAGACTCTCGCGAATGATGTCCGCATGACCGGCGTGCCGGGCCGTCTCCTCGATCATGTGAAGCAGGACCCAACGCAGGTTCCGGTCCGCCAGGGCGGGCAGACTGCACGGATCCTCCAGTGACATGCCCGCGACGATCTCCCGCGAGATGGCCACCTGCTCCTCGAAGAAGGCCGTCCAGTGCTTCACCGTGTCCCGCTCGTCAACACGGAAGTCTTCGTCTCTCCAGCCCTGGACCTCTGCTTGGGTCCACTCGCCGGGAAGTGCCCGCCCCGCAACGACGATCTGAAACCACCTGCGCTCCCAAAGGGCCGAGTGTTTGAGCAGGCCCAGCAAGGACAATGCGCTCACCGTCGGAGTCATGCGGGCATCCGTGTCAGAGACACCTTCGACCTTCCGAAGCAGATCGGCGCGCTGCTTGTCGAGAAAGCCGCAAAGGGCCTCCCGCTCGGTAGAGGTCGAGAACTGGTCGATTGCCATGTCCAGACGCTAACGGTTCACACAGGGGCAGCTCCCCGACCGGTGCTGCTGCGTAGCCATCCAGCATGAAGATCACGCTCTACAGCTGGAGTTTTCGTCCACCCGCGCGGTGAGCGAGCTGGTCACCAACTCGCTCGGACACGCGCGTTCAGGAGAGGCCGGCGGTACGGTCACCGTGACCATCCGCTCGTCGGACACGGCGATTCGCATCGAGGTCCACGTGGTTCACCGGCGCTGACCGGTGCGGATGATGGTTCCTGGCAAGCGGCCACCTTAAGCTGGCCCGCGTGAGAATACGCCTCAGGACCCTGGAGGATGGGGACGCCTGTGTCGAGGCACTCGCCCAGGTCCAGGCCGCCGACCGCTATCCGGTGGAGTGGCCCGACGACCCGTGGGGCTGGCTCACGCCGGTCGATCTGACAGCGGCCTGGATGGCGATCGAGACAGGCGCCGTGCTCGGCCACGTGGGTCTCACCCACGACGCGGAGATCACCCGCCTGTTCGTGACCCCGGCGGCACGTGGACGCGGCCTGGCCGGTCGTCTCCTCGACACGGTCCGCGCCGCAGCGGGACGCCCGCTCAAGCTGGAGGTCTCCTCGGAGGGCGAGGCGGCCATCGCGTTCTACGAACGGTCCGGCTGGCGCAGAGTCGGCAGCAGCCGCGCCGACTGGACCAACGCAGCCGGCGAACCGGCTCTCCTCCACCACTACATCAGCCCATAAGACGGTCCGGCCCGTACGGCCATGGCGACGGTCGGTGGGACCGGACGGACCCGCTGGTCAGGGCGCGTAGGCCTCGATGGGGTTCGACCGGGTGAGTGACGCCGCGAACTCGGCGAGGGTTCGCGGTGCGATCACTCCGTGGGCGTGGGCGATGGCGGTCAGCGCTTTGAGCGCGGCTTCCGCGTCGTCCGCGGCCAGGAGCATCTTCCACTGGGTGGAACCGTCGTGGTAGGTCACTCCCTCGACCGAGCGGACACCGGTGATCGCGGCGATCTCGTCCCGGCGCGCGGCGTCCATGGCGATCAGGGGGACCTCGGCGACGAACTCCGGACGGCGCTGCCTCGGCCTGGTGCCGGTCGCCAGCGCCGTGTAGGTGTTCACTCCAGAGATCGCGATCGACAGGTTCGTCATGCCGGACACGCGGGGGTTCACCTCGATGACGTGGAACCGCCCGCGCCACCACATCAGCTCGAACTCGGCGCTGCCGCACAGTTCCAGGGCCGCGGCGGCGGCTTGCACGCGGCCGCGTAACAGGTCCGGCGCGTACCGCGCGTCGGTCACGGGGCCGAACCGTATGTGGTTGAACGGGACGAGGTCCTCTCCGTGCCCGATGCACTTGCGGACCAGCGGCTGGCACCAGTAGACGCCGTCGCGTCCCACGACCTCGATGCCGAACAGTTCGCCGGCGAGGTACTCCTCGACGATGGTGTCCACCTCCGGCGGATCGTCCGCGAGCCAGCGTTCGACGTCGGCAGGACGCTCGAACTTCCGGATGCCCTGGGCCATCGAGTCCCAGACCGGCTTGCACACCACGGGGTAGGACAGCGACCGGAGCTGAAGGCCCAGGTAGTCGCGGTAGGCGTCGTAGGTGACACCGCGCCGGCGCAGCAGGTCGCCGGAGATCAGGAAACCCGGCGCCACCCCGAGGCCGAGCTGCCGCACGACGCGTCGCGTCTCCCACTTGTTGCTCAGCGCGTGGGTCGCGTCGAGGGGGTGCATGACGACATCCGTCCCCTCGCCCTCGTGGAGCAAGGCCCGCACGCAACTGTCCCGCAGCGCCTTGTCGTCGGGTACGGAGATCGAGACGACCCGGTCCGGCCGCCACGCCGCGAGGGCGGCGGCGATGTCGCCCGCGGAGCTCGCGGCGGGCAGCCTGACCACCCCGCCGAGCCCGGGGTCGCAGGCCGGCTCGTCGTCGACGAGGAACACGGCGACCTCGTCTCCCGCCGCGCGCAGCCGGGCCACGGCCTCGTGGAGGCTCGGGAACGCCTGACGGACGTCCACCGAGCGCAGGAACGCCACTCGCATCTTGGGTCCTCCTTCAGGTTTCGGCGGAGACGCGTTCCGGGGCGGTCCGCGCGCCGCGTCGCGCGCCGCCGTACGCCGCCACCGCCAGAGCGCCGATCAGGGCGACGAGCAGGAATCCGTAGCGCGGGCCGGTGAGGTCCATCAGCGCTCCGGCGCTCTGCGCCAGGACGGTCTGCAGGAGCAGGCCCGCGAGGTTGCCGAGCGCTATGACGCGACCGAGGTACTCCACCGGCACCACCGCCATGACCTCGGAGTACAGCACAATGCGGGTCGCGGCGGCGCTGAAGCCGGCGAGCACGGTGAAGCCGATGGCCACCCCCACGGAGGCGTTCGCGACCATCGCCAGCCCGTACACGCCGAGCGCGACCAGCCCGGCCGACACCACGGCCGAAGACCGCACGCGCCGGGTCAGCCTGACCATGGCGACGCCGGCGGCGCACGCGCCGACGCCCCAGGCCATGTCGATGACGCCGTAGTCGACGGATGTCGCGCCGAGGTCGGTCTTGACGTAGCCGGGCAGCGCGGCCGCGAAGACGCCGGCGACGACGAACGGCGAGAACAGCACGAGGGAGAGGACCAGGACCCTCGGATTCTCCCGCAGGTAGGAGAACCCGGACCGGAAGGTCCGGGCGAACGACTCGCCCTCACCGGTGTCCGCGGCGGGCCGCTCGGGCATCCGGACCAGGCCGAGGATCCCGATGCCGATCACGAAGGCGACGACGCTCGCCACGAGGATCGGGTTGAAGCCGACGCTCCGGTACACCAGACCGGCGACGGCCCCGGAGGAGAACAGTCCGACCTGCATGGAGACCTCGGCGGCCGAGTTGACCCCCACCGTGCCGTCGCCGTCCGCCAGTTGCCGGATGATCGCCTTGGAGGCGGGGAAGTAGAGGTTCCACCCGATGCCGTTGTTCAGGGCGAGGATGAACGCGAACACCGGGTGGAACCCGAAGGCCGAGAACAGGGCCAGTGGCAGCGCGATCAGGGCGATCCGTACGACATGCGAGGCCAGCGCGACGGACTTCGGCCGGAACCGGTCCACGACCGTTCCCGCCACGATGGAGACCAGTACGCCGCTCACCGTGTTCACGGACGCGGCGCCGGCCACCAGGCTGTTGCTGTGACTCTCGCTGAACACGTACCAGGCGCTGGCCGAGAGCACCATGCCCGCGCCGAACTGGGTGATGACGTCGGAGAGGATGAACAGGCGGATGCCGGCCCTGCGGCTCTGTGCCCGCACCAGGGGAGATGGCGCCATGGCTACACCGACAACGCGGTGACCGCGTCCCGCATCGCCCAGTGGTAGTTCATGTAGTCGCGTTCCACGGGCGACAGCGGCACGGTCCGCGTGCGCAGCCTGCGGCTGAGGTACTCGATGGCCGCGAGCCGGAAGTCGGAGGAAGGGAGTTCGCCGACGATCTCGAACGCCGCTTCCGGGGCGTCGCCCTCGGCGAACGCGAGGTAGGCGCGCAGCATCGTGGCGCTCGCGTTGAAGAAGGGGTCGCGGATCAGCGCGTTCTCGGCGCGGGCCTGCCGGTGGGAGCCGGCGCGTGCCAGGCCTTCCACAGTGAACACCTGCTGTAACACGTCGTCCAGCTGGTCGAGTCCGATCTGGATGGGTATCGGGGCCATTCCGAAGTCGTAGACGCTGCGAATCCCGCTGTGGCGCATGATCCGGTTCGCGGTGTCGTAGTGGCGTTCGTAGATGTGCATCGTGCCGACGAACCAGGACATGCGCCCTACCGCCCATCCGAGCGAGCTCGCCATGATCTCGTGCAGCACGCTCCACTCGAAGGTGTTGATCCCCGAGAAGCCCCAGATGGCGTCGTTGGCCCGGACCGCGACGTTGAGGTGGAGCGTCGAGTCGCGCTGGATGAAGTGCAGCCAGTTGTTGCAGGGCACGTCCAGTGTGTCGACGTAGTCGAGGGCCGGGTCGAAGATCGTGGCGACCGCTCGCTTGGTGTGGGCGTCCTCGGCCAGGCGAGCGTGGACCTGGGCGAGCTGGTCGACCTTCTCGTCCCATGCGCGCAACCGCGGGCCGTAGGCGGCGCGCCAGGTTTTGCCGTCGTCGGAGAACTCCGCGGCCCGGGGCAGGTAACGGCTCAGGAAGTCGAGATCGTTACGCCCTGCCAGAACCCACAGGGTCTCGGCGATCTGGGCGAAGACGTTGTTGTTGCGATGCGGGATCGTCAGCACCCGCTCCCTCGGCCGGTCGATGGTGACCAGTGCCGACAGGATCTCGCGCTGCTCGCTGCCCCGGGCCGCGACCGTCCGGCCGCGGGCGTTGATGTCGTCGAGCACGCCGACCAGCGCGTCTGTGACGTTGCGGCTCATCGCGTCAGCTCCGCGAGTTCGGTGTCGAGGGCGCGCAGTGCCTGGGGAAGGTCGGTGTACGCGACCGTCGCCACCCCGGAACTGCCGGCGATCATCGCCGACAGCCTGTCGCGCTCGCCGCGGTACAGCGCGATGACGGGGGTTTCGCGGTGGACGGCGGTGGCGATCTCGTAGCCGACGCCCAGGCTGGGCGTGCTGACCTCGGCGACGACCACGTCGGCGCTGCGCAGCCAGTCGAGGTCGCGATCGTGGATGCGCGAGTCGCTGAGGTGCGACTGGCCGTGCAGGGAGAGCGAGTAGTCGCCGACGTGCTCGGTGAGTACGTCGCCGTACCGTTTGAGGTGCGTGATCAGCGCTTGGTACGTGGGGACGTCGTCACGCCCCGCCCTGATCGAGCCTGCGAAGTAGATCTTCACTGGAATCCCCTCGATTCCTCAAGGCCGGAGAGGTAACTTCCGCGATCCGCGCGTTGTGCGGACGCCGGGCAAACCCCACTTTAAAGAGCTGAAATAGAGGGAATCGTTTATAATTGTGACTTGAGATGGTCAGAAGAGGACAGCGCCCGGTACCCGAGGTCGGGTTCGCGCCGGGCATCGGCCTGCCACCCGGCGTCGAGGTCGTGTCGCTGGCCCAGTTGCACGCGCGGGTGCGTTCGGGATCCCTGGCGCAGCCCCAGCGGCCGTCGTTCCACCACCTCATCACACTCCATTCGGGCACCGTGCCGCACACGGCCGACTTCGCCGAGTACGCGCTGCGCCCGGGTGAGTGGCTGTGGACGCGTCCAGGCCAGGTCCAGCGGTGGGGGCACCCGGGCTCCGCGACGGGTACGGTGATCATGTTCGAGGCGAGCTTCGTCGACACCGAGACCCTTCGCCTGGCCCACGTCGACGACGCCCACGCGCCGGTGCTGCGCGTTCCCACCGCGGCGGAGAGCGCGTCCCTCACCACGACCCTCGAACTGCTGAGGAAGGAGTACCGGAGTCCGTCGAAGCCGTGTGCCGTCCACGCGCTGCGGCTCCGTCAGGCGCTCGGCCTGCTGCTGTTGCGCCTGGCGTACCTGGAGTCGGTGACGCGGTCGTCCCCGGAGCCGGCCGACGCGATCTTCGTGCGCTTCCGGCAGGCCGTCGAGCGGCACTTCGCCACGTCCCGCAGCGTCACCGACTACGCGCGCCGCCTGGGCTACTC
Organism: Sphaerisporangium sp. NPDC004334; assembly: GCF_053602655.1. Lineage (NCBI taxonomy): Bacteria > Bacillati > Actinomycetota > Actinomycetes > Streptosporangiales > Streptosporangiaceae > Sphaerisporangium > Sphaerisporangium sp. NPDC004334. Next base: position 356,106 of record NZ_JBSGDZ010000003.1, on the reverse strand, counting down.
CCCGCGAACGCTGAGCCGGGCCACCGAGCAGGCGGCAGGAATCGGCGCGAAACGGTTCATCGACCGTCGGGTCGTCCTGGAAGCGCAGCGGTTGCTCGCCCACACCGACCGCACGGTGACCCAGATCGCGATGGACCTCGGCTTCCCTTCGGCGGCGAACTTCACCACGTTCTTCCACCGCCACGCCGGCCGGACGGCCCTCGAGTTCCGCCAGCAGGTGCGGGACGAGGACTGAGCCGACGTCCGCCGAGGCCGGCTCCGGCCATCCATGCCCGGTCAGCGCGCGGTTAGGAGATCAGGCCCCGGCAGGTGGGCGTGTCAGCGCGAAGCGGGGGTCGGGGGGGTGACCGGTGAGGGCGAGGTCGGCGAGGATCCGTCCGACCGCCGGGACGAACTTGAAGCCGTGCCCGGAGAACCCGGCCGCCACGACGACGGGACCGACCCGGTCCAGGACGAAGTCGGCGGTCGGCGTCGAGGTGTAGGTACAACTGATCGGAGTGAAGGCGTCCGCGTCGACACCTGGCAGCCATGCGCGGGCGTACTCACGCAGGATGCGCAACTGGGCGGGCTCCGGCCGGAAGTCGCGATCGTCGGGGTCGACCACCGGGCCCGTGCCGTGAAACCCGGCCTTGACGCCCTCGCCGGGCGTTCCGAGGCCGTAGACGCCGCTCGGGAACCCGGTGGCCTCCAGCGACTCGCCGTCGAGATGGTGCACGAAGCTGGGCCATGCCATCTCGCGCAGCGGGGCGAAGTACGCGGGCTGCTCCTGCGTGACGCGCAGCGGCGGCAGTGGCACGAGGCCGCCGAGCAGCTTCTCCGCCCATGCCCCGGCCGCGACGACGACTCTTTTCGCGTGGTAGACGTCTTCCCCGGCCGTCACCTCGACGGCGTCGTCGCCGCGTACCGCGATCGAGGTGACCGGCGTCTCGTGCCGGACGACGGCGCCCAGCCGGGCCGCCTGCGACTGCAGCGCCGACAGCGCGTCGTCGGCGTGCAGTCGCCCGCTCGCCGGATGAAACAGCACCTTGCCGTCATAACGCAGGCCGGGCCAGCGCTCGGCGGCCTCCTCGGGGGCGAGCCACTCACCTGGCGCGCCCGCCGCCTCGACCGCCTCGGCCAGCAGGCCGAGGTGCGGCGTCCGCCCATGGTCGACACCACCGGTGACGGTGAGCAGAGGGACGCCTGAGGCGGCCTCGAGCTCCCGCCACAACCTCCCGGCCTCGTGGGCGAGCCTGATGTAGACGGGCTCCACGTAGGAGACGCGGAAGATCCGGGACGCGCCATGCGAGGCTCCGCGTACATGCCCCGCCTCGAACCGCTCCAGCACCACCACGTCGGCTCCATGGCCGGCCAGCCGCCATGCGGCCGCCGACCCCATGCCCCCGCCGCCCACGACGACGACGTCCACCTCGTACCTCATCATTCACGACCTTTCCGGCGCGACGCACCGCGTCATCATCCAGCGACCACACCGATCCGGTCACGCGTGTCCGCACTGGGGTTACGGACGGCGGGGCCGAGCAGCGGCGATCGAGGCGTTGCGGACCTTCCTGGCGGGTTTCGGTGGCTCGACGGGGGGATTCCTGACGGCCGATTCGCTCTCCCGGGAGGTTGACAACATACTATTCCTACATAAATAGTATGGATATGCCGAAACACTACCCGTCCGGCCTTTCCCGGCGCGACCTCCTGGCCGGTGCGGGAGTCGCGGGGCTGGCCGCGCTGGTGGCCGCCTGCTCGGGCGACACCCGTACGAGCGCCGGCGTGAACACCGGAGAGTCCGGAGCGTCTTCGGCCCCCGCGACCCCGAAGAGCGGCGGGACCTTGCGTGCGGGCTCGCCCCCGCCGCCGACCGCGGTCGACCCGGTCTCCATGTACGACGGGACCGCCATCGCGATCGTCCAGCTCGTCGCCGACTACCTGATCTGGCTGGACAAGGACTACCACCTGGTCCCGCGTTTGGCCGTCAAATGGGACACCACGGACGAGGGCCGGACCTGGGCGTTCACGCTGCGCCAGGGTGTGGTCTTCTCCGACGGCACGCCGCTGGACGCCGACACGGTCAAGGCGTCCTTCGACCGGCTGCTCGACCCCAAGAGCAAGTCCGCCGCGCTGTCGGCGTTCGACACCGTCCTGGCCGAGGGCGGGGTGAGCGTGCGGGACCCGCACACGGTGGTCTTCAAGCTGGAGCGGGCGTTCTCGGACTTCCCGTACCTGGTGTCGGCCGGCAACTACAACGCCCTGATCCTCAAGAAGGACTACTCGGGCGACTTCGCCAAGAAGCCGATCGGTACCGGCCCGTTCCTGCTCGCGTCGTACGACCCGTCCAAGGGCGCCACCTTCACCCGCAACCCCAAGTACTGGGAGCCGGGCAAGCCGTACCTGGACGGGGTGGAGATCAAGTTCTACGCCGACGACCAGGCGGACCTGCTCGCGCTGCAGGGCGGCGACGTGGACGCCCAGATCCTCAGCCGGGCCTCCCTGACCGAGCCGCTGAAGGGCACCGGGGACATCGTCGTCGACCAGGTGAAGAGCACCGGATTCACCGCGTTCACGCTCCGCGTCGACCGGGCGCCGTTCGACAAGAAGGAGGTCCGCCAGGCGATCGCGTACGCCCTCGACCGGCCGGGCGTCAACGCCGTCACCAACAGCGGCATCGGCGCGCTCGGCAACGACCACCTGTTCGCCGCGCTGTTCCCGGCCGCGCCGACCGACCTGCCGCAGCGGGCCAAGGACCCGGCGAAGGTCGCCTCGCTGCTGGCGGCGGCCGGCGTGGGCAAGCTGTCCTTCCCCCTCACCTACGACCCGCCGAGCAAGGACTACGCGCTGGCGATCCAGAGCCAGCTCAAGACCGTGGGCATCGAGGTCACCCTGGACCAGCGCACCTCGGCCGACTTCTACGGCGGCGACCAGGAGAAGGACACGCCCTGGCTGTTCACCGACGCGAACCTGGTGGGCTGGGCCGGCCGGGCGGTGCCCGGCCAGTTCATCATCCCGATGGTGAAGAGCGGCGCGGTGTGGAACGGCGCCAAGTACGCCAACCCCGCGCTGGACAAGGCGGCCGACGCCTACGACTCGGCGGCCGACGACGCCGGCCGCAAGGCCCAGGCCGAGATCATCGCCACCACGCTGAACGATGACGTGCCCGTGATCATCAGCGTCTGGTCGGGTGCGGTCCGCGCGTACAACGGCAAGAAGTTCGCCGGTATCGAGGCTCATCCGTCCAGCTACGTCGACTTCTCGTCGGTTTCCCGGCTCTAGGGCGGTGTGGCGGAGATGAGACGTTTCCTGCTGCGGCGGATCGCGGCGATCCCGCTCACGCTGCTCGCGGTGTCCGTGCTGGTCTTCACCGCCACCGAGGTGATCCCCGGCGACGTGGCCCGGACCATCCTCGGCAGGGAGGCGAGCGGCACGGCGGTCCGCGAGCTGCGCGCCCAGCTCGGGCTCGACCGGCCGCCCCTGACCCGGTACGGCGACTGGCTGCGCGGCCTGCTCACCGGGGACTGGGGCGACTCCTTGACGCTCCGGGTTCCCGTACGCGACCTGATCGCCGACCGGCTCGGCGCCTCGCTGCTGCTGGCGCTGCTCGCCTTCGTGCTGCTGGTGCCGGTCGCGGTGACGCTCGGGCTGGTCGCCGGGATCGAGCACGACCGCCCGGCGGACCGGGTCATCAGCGTCGCCGGCCTGGCGTTCGGGGCGATCCCGGAGTTCGTCACCGGGGTGATCCTGCTGGTGGTGTTCGCCGTGAAGCTGCGCTGGTTCCCCGCCTCGGCCCAGATCCCACCGGACGCCACGCCAGGGCAGGCGCTCGGCCACCTGCTGCTGCCCGCGCTCTCCCTCGTCCTGCTCTGCACCGGGTACGTCTCCCGGCACGTCCGCGCCGGCACGATCGCGGCCGTCGAGAGCCCGTACGCCCGAGCCGCGGAACTGCGCGGCCTCACCCGCGCCCAGGTGGTGCGGCGGCATGTGCTCCGCAACGCGACGGTCCCCGCGACCAGCGCCCTCGGCGTCCAGCTCCAGTTCCTGCTCGGTGGCCTGGTCGCCGTCGAACTGCTGTTCAACTACCCCGGGATCGGCGCCCTGCTGCTGCAATCGGCGGTGGACAAGGACCTGCCGACCCTGCAGACCACGGCGATGGTCCTCGGCGTCATCTACATGGTCGTCTTCCTCGCCGCCGACCTGGTCTACCGCCTGCTCGACCCACGGGTACGGCTGGGGGTGGCGGCGTCGTGACCGGTCTGGTGATCGGCCGGGCGGCGCGGCCGGTGCGGCGTGGCCGGCCGAGGAGGTCGCGGGTCGCGCTGGCCGTCGGCGGGGCGGTGATCGTCGGCTGGGCGGTGGTCGCGGCGTTCTGGCCGCATCTGGCGCCGTACGACCCAGGGCTGCAGGATCCGCTGCACCGGTTCGCGGCGCCCGGGCCCGGGCATCCGCTGGGGACCGACCAGTTCGGGCGGGACACCCTCTCGCGGATGCTCGCCGGGGCGCAGCCGGTGTTGCAGGTCGCGCCGCCGGCGACGGCGCTCGGCGTGATGGCCGGCACCGTCGTCGGACTGATCGCCGGAACGCTCGGCGGGCTCGTCGACGAGATCGTGATGCGCGTACTCGACGCGATCGCGGTCTTCCCGACGATCATCGCGGCCGTGCTCTTCGTGGCGCTCGCCGGCCGTTCGGTGACCGTCGTGGTACTGGTCATCGGGGCCTCGTTCACCACGATCGTGGCGCGCAGCGTGCGCGCGGCGACGCTGGTCGAGCGGGAGAAGGCCTACGTCGAGGCGGCGCGCCTGCGCGGCGAGCGGCCGCTGCCGCTCATGCTGCGCGAGATCTTCCCCAACGTGGCCACGACCGTGCTCGTCGAGGCGACCTCGCGGTTCGGCGATGCCATCTTCGCGGCGGCGACGCTGTCCTTCCTCGGCCTCGGCCAGCCGCCCGGCTCCCCCGAGTGGGGCGCGTCGGTGTCGGACAACCGCGCCTGGCTGCAGATCGCCCCCTGGACGGTGCTCGCCCCCGCCCTGGCCATCGCCTCGCTCGTGGTGGGCACCGCGCTCGTCGCGGACGCGCTGCGCAACCGCTGGGAGGCCCCGTGAACCGGCCGGGGCTGAGGGTCGAGGGGCTCACCGTGACGTACCAGACGGCGCGCGGGCCGGTCGAGGCGGTGTCGGAGGCGTCGTTCGAGGTCGCCGCCGGCGAGACGTACGGGCTCGTGGGAGAGTCGGGGTGCGGTAAGACGACGCTGGGCGGGGCGCTGAGCGGGCATCCGCCCCGGGGTGGCGAGATCACCGGCGGGCGCGTGCACGTGGACGGCACCGATGTGCTCGCTCTTCCGCCCGCCGAGCTGCGGCGGTGGCACGCGGCGTCGCTGGCGGTGGTGCACCAGGACGCCGGCGGCGCGCTCGATCCGACGATGCGGGTCGGAGCGCAGCTCGCCGAGGTGCTGCGGCTGCAGGGCCGGTCACGGCGCGCGGCGCGGGCCGAGGTGCCCGAGCTGCTCGACCGGGTGAGGCTGCCCGATCCGGCCGCGATCGCCCGGCGTTATCCGCACCAGCTCTCCGGCGGCCAGCAGCAGCGCGTCGTGATCGCCGCCGCGCTCGCGGCCCGGCCGCGGCTGCTCGTGCTGGACGAGCCGACCACGGGACTCGACGCCACCGTGCAGCACGAGGTGCTGACGCTGATCTGGGCGCTGCGCGCGGAGCTCGGCGCCGCCGTCGTGCTGATCAGCCACGATCTGGCGCTGGTCGGGCGGCTGTGCGATCGGGTCGGCGTGCTGTACGCCGGGCGGTTCGTCGAGCAGGGCCCGGCCGAGGAGGTGCTGGCCGCGCCCCGTCACCCGTACACGGCCGCGCTGCTCGCCAGTGCCCCGCGCCTCGGGATGACCCGCCGGACCGCACCGCTGGCCGCGATCCCGGGACGTCCTCCCGCTCCCGGCGAGGCGGGCCAGGGATGCGCGTTCGCCGCCCGCTGTGCCCACGCCGACGACCGGTGCCGGGCATTCCTGCCCGCGCTCGGTCCGGTGCCCGGCCTCGGCCCACGCGCTCACCGCACCGTCCGTTGTCATCACGCGGCCTGGCTCGCGGACCTGCCGAACCCGGCCTCGCTCCACGCGCCGGATCACCGCCACGACGGGAACACCACCGGCGGAACCGATCCCGCCGGAGTCGCCGGCGGAACCGATCCCGCCGGCGGGCGGGGTACGGCGGCGGGCACGGTCCGGCGGGCCGGCGCCGGCGCCGCGGCACCCGGCCCGCAGGGGGATCCGGCGACCTTGCTGGAGGTGCGCGGGCTGGTCCGCCGATACGGCCGGCTCACCGTCGTCGACGAGGTCGACCTGACCATCGCGCGCGGCGAGGTACTGGGGCTGGTGGGTGAGTCCGGCAGCGGCAAGACGACGCTCGCGCGGGCCGTGGCCGGGCTCGGCCCGCCGGGACCGGGCACCATCACACTCGACGGACGGCGGCTGGCCGCCGGGACCGGACGGCGCGAGCCGCAGGTACGGCGCCGGATCCAGATGGTCTTCCAGAACCCGGACGCCTCCCTCAACCCCCGCCACACCGCCCGGACCGTGCTGGCCAGGGCACTGCGCAGCCTGCGCGGCCCGCTCACCGTGAACCGGCTCGCGGAGCGCGCCGGCCTCGACCCCCGGCTGCTGGACGCGCGCACCGACCGGCTGTCGGGCGGCCAGAAACAGCGCGTCGCCATCGCGCGGGCCTTCGCCGGGGACCCCGATCTGGTGGTGTGCGACGAGCCGGTGTCCGCGCTGGACGTGAGCGTCCAGGCCGGGGTGCTGCGACTGCTCGCCGAGCAGCAGCGGCTGACGGGCACGGCGTACCTGTTCATCTCCCACGACCTGGCGGTCGTCGGCTACCTGGCCGACCGGATCGCGGTGATGTACCGGGGCCGGATCGTGGAGCGGGGCCCCGCCGAGGACGTCCTGACCGGCCCGCACCACCCGTACACGGCGTCCCTGATCGCCGCGTCCTCGGCGACGTTCGCCGAAACGCCCCGCGGGGAGACCGCGCCGGGAGGTCCGGCGCCGGACGGCGAGGGACCGCTCGTGGTCGTGAAGGGGACGGCCGGAGCGACCCCGGCCGGGTGCCGGTTCGCGCACCGGTGCCCGTCGCGCATCGACGGACTCTGCGACACCACCGACCCTCCGGTCCGCACGCTCACCTCCGGTGACGGCGGCCACTCCGTGCTCTGCCATCTGGACCTCACCGGACTGCCGCGGGCCGCCCTGCCGGTGTCCGTGGCCGGAAAGGAGGAGTCACCTGCGTGATCAGGCTCGCCTTGGAAGCGGGTCGCCTGGAAATCACCGCACGCGATTGTCGAAGGTCGAAGATCGAAGGAAGTCTCATGTCATCGAACCAAGTCGTGGCCGACAACGAGTTCGCCGATGTGGCCGGCACGCTGGAAGGTCTGGGCCTGGAGCGGGATGTCCCGCCGACGGTGCAGCGCCGCTGGGTCAGCGTCATCGCCGGTGGCCATGTCAGCGGCGTGAGCTGGGGTGCCGGGCCGGCCGAAATCGTCCTCCTGCATGACGCGCGGCGCAGTGCGCGCGCGTGGGATCGGCCGGCGCTCGCGCTGAACCTTCCCGCCCTTGCCCTTGACCTGCCAGGACACGGGCGGTCGAACTGGCGCAGGGACGGGGTCTACCAGCCGCGCAAACTCGCGCCCGCCATCGCGGAGGCCGTCCGGTCCTTCGCCCCGAAGACCAGGGTGGTGGTGGGACGGGGCCTGGGCGCGCTCACCGCGATCGCGCTCACCGTCCGCAACCCCGGGCTGGTCCGCGGCCTCGTCCTGATCGACACGCTGCCGGGCACGGCCGCCGACGTCCCGGCCGCGGGCCCCACCAGGTTCGCCTCCCGGGATGAGGCGCTGACCTGGCTGCGCCAGACCCACCCGTCCGCGCCACCGGAGCTCCTGGCCGACGACGTGCGGCACGAGGCGGCCGAGGAGGACGACGGGACCTGGGGCTGGCGCCACCACCTGGGCAACCTGCCCCCCGAGCGGAACGGCGGACTCGACGACGAGACCCTGTGGGACCAGATCGGCGCCGTCGCCGCAGGCGGCGTTCCCGTGCTGGTCGTCCGGCCCGGCTCGGGCAGCCGGCTCACCGCGCCGTCCCTGGACGAGCTGTCTCGCCGCGCGCCCGGGGCGCAGGTCGTCACGGTGACCGAATCCGCCGGGATCGTCGAACACGACCAGCCGGCCCGCCTCGCGGACCTGATCCGCGAGTTCCACTCCGACACCCCACAAGGGAGTTGACCATGACCGTCACGCGAATCCCCGTCATCGACCTCGAACTCGCGCTCAGCGACGACGCACCCGCCGAGTTGCTCACCTCCGTCCGCGACAGCGCCGAGCAGATCGGCATCCTCCAGGTCGTCAACCACGGCGTGCCCGCCGAGCTGATCGACGAGTTCCACGACCGGATCGGCCGCATCCTCGACCTGCCGCGCGAGGAGAAGAAGACGCTGGCCAGCCCGACCGGGCATCCGTACCGGGGTTGGCGGCAGTGGCCGGACGACTTCGGGCGGCTGGAGCTGGAGCGGTTCTCCATCAGCCGGTTCGGCACCCCGGAGGAGGCCGTGGCGGCGGGCCTGCCCGCCGAGCACGCCGGGCTGTACGCCCACGCCAACGTCTGGCCCCAGGACGACCCGGGACTGCAGGAGCTGGCCAAGCGGTATCACGACGCCTCGGTCGGCGTGGCCGAGAAGACCCTCGCCCTGTACGCCAAGGCCCTTGGCGTGCCCGCCTCGGTGTTCCCCACCGAGGGCCGGCCGTACTACACGAGTTTCGTCGTGAACAACTACCCGACCTGGACCTACGCCGACGACGCCGCGACCGCGGACGAGGACAAACTGCTCCTGCTGGAGCACGCCGACGGGTCCGCGCTCACCGTGCTGCACCAGCGCGGCGACTACGAAGGACTGCAGGGCCAGACGCCCGACGGGTCGTGGATCCCGGTGCCCATCGTGCCGGGCGCGCTCCAGGTGTTCTCGGGTTCGCTGCTCACCAGATGGACCAACGGGCGGCTCCGCCCGGGGCGGCACCGGGTCGTCGCCGGGGGCACCGTGACGCGGCGCTCCACCGCCGTGTTCTGGCACCCCAGCCTCGACACCGTGATCGAGCCGCTGGAGCCGTTCGTCGACCCGGCCGAGGGCAGCGACTACGAGCCCAGCCTGCTGTGGGACGAGATCAAGGACAACGTGGAGGAGTACCTGCAGGTGTTCGGGCGGCCCGAGCAGGTCGCGGCGTGGCGCGAGGGCCGGCCGTACGTCGCCGACCTCGCGGAGGCCTGACCGATGCCCGCCTCCGACACGCTCAACTGGGAGCCGAGCGAGCGCTGGGTCCGCGGGGTGAAGGGCGGCGTCACCGTCGTCGACAGCCCGCGTCCGGTGCTCGTCTGGGAGCCCGGCCACCCCGTTCCGCGCTACGCGTTCCCGGCCGAGCACGTGCGGGCCGATCTGCTGCGGCCGAGCGCCGACCCGCCGCCGACCGGTCCGCACGCGGGCGCGACCGTGTACTACGACCTGGTCATCGGCGAGGAGGTCGTGCCGAACGCCGCGTTCGCCTACCCGCACGCCGACCTCGCCGATCATGTCTCCTTCGAGTGGTTCGGCCACACCGAGCCGGTGTTCGACCACTGGTACGAGGAGGCCGAGGAGATCTTCGTGCATCCCCGTGACCCGTACAAGCGGGTCGACGCGCTCCCCAGCCGGCGGCACGTCCGGGTGGAGGTCGACGGCCAGGTGCTGGCCGAGACCGACAACCCGGTCCTGCTGTTCGAGACGGGGCTGCCGACCCGCTACTACATCCCGCCGGAGGACGTGCGCTTCGACCTGCTCACCTCGACCGATGAGCACACCCGCTGCCCCTACAAGGGGATCGCGTCGTACTGGTCGATCACCCGCGCCGGTACGGCACCGCCGAACGTCGCCTGGGCCTACCCGGACCCGATCCCGGCCGTCGCGCCGATCAAGGACCACGTCGCTTTCTACAACGAGGCCGTGGACATCGTGGTCGACGGAGTGAAGACCGACCGTCCCGTCACCCTCTTCACCAGTCACCTCACCGAAAGCTGATCGCGTGGCGTGACAGAGCCGGTTCCATCCGTGGTCGGCACCGAGTCAGCCCGGCGACGAATCGCCGCGGGTCCTGTACCAATCCGCCCGCTCCGACAGGTAGGACTCCAGTCGCCGCAGCATGGCCGGCTCGCCGAACTCCTCACCCGGAGGCGGGGGCATGTAATAGATGAACGGCTCCATCTCCTCCGGATAACCGAAATCAGACCACATCATCTCGATGACGTCCCAGAAACCGGAGATCGTGCCCTGGCGCTCGTGCAACTGCGCGAGCGCCAGGTACCTCCAGACCTTGCCGATCTCCGGATCGGCACAGTCCACGTCGTCGCGCGCGGAGACGGCCGTCCTCACCTTCTCCTCGACCTCGCTCGGCAGGAGATACAGCATCTCCTCCTCGGTCGGCAGGCCGGGCAGGTCCGCCGACAGGTGCCTGGCGAGCTCAGCGAGCGCAGCCGGTGAAAGCCGGCCCTTTCGGTATCCGCACACCAACTCCTCGGCGGTCAGGACGACTCGCGCCGATATGAAGCCGGCCGGAATCGCGAATCTCACGAGATCGTTCATTGTCTACTCGTTCTCCCGCTGATGCTGCCGTGCTTGTCGACACCGGCATTCCGGCCCCATCTCCACAGACCGAGCCCGGCTATCTCACGAGCCGGGTCAGGGCGGAGTGTGAAGGGGTGCCGGGTGGGGCGGTGTAGGCGACGAGTCGTTGGCCGGGGGGCTGGGGGGCGTTCAGGACCTCGTAGTCGAGCGACATGCGGCCGACCGCCGGATGGTTCAGCTCCTTGCGTCCGCTGACCTTCCGGCGCAACTCCCGCGCGGGCCACAGTCGGCGGAACTCCGGGCTGGCCTCATGCAGTTCGGCCACCAGTGCCGTGAGTCCGGGGTCGTCCGGACGGTGCCCGGCGGCGGCGCGCAGATGGGCCACCGAGTCCGACGCGATGTCCGCCCAGTCGACGAAGAGCTCCTTGGCCCGCGGGTCGGTGAACACGTACCGCACGTTGTTCGGCCGGCGGGGGCCGTCGACGAGGTGCCCGAACAGTGCGACGGCGCTTTCGTTCCACACCAGCACGTCGCTGCCCCGGTCGATGACGTAGGCGGCGGTCGGCGGGGCGAGCAACTCCAGCATCCGGCGGGCGCCGGAGGCGAGCACCTCCGGCCCGGACTGCGGGCGAACCTCCTCGGCCAGCGCGAAAAGGTGTTCACGTTCGGCGTCGGACAGCCGCAGCGCCCTGGCCAGTGCGCCGAGCACGCTCGGCGACGGGTGCGGCGCCCGGCCCTGCTCAAGCCGGACATAGTAGCCCTCGCTGACCCCGGCCAGCCGGGCCATCTCCTCCCGGCGTAGCCCCGACGTGCGCCGGACGCCCTCGGCCGGCAAACCCACCTCACCGGGCCCGAGTAGCGTCCGCCGCGACCGCAGGAACGCCCCCAGCTCGGCTGCCCGCCTACTCCGCCTGACCGACTCCACCCGCTCCCGCCTCTCATTCTCGCCGGTCAAGGTGGCCCTGCCAGGTGCACCCTCGTCCGTTGCCGGTGGGATCACCCCTGCCCCAGGCTGGTCCGGTGACCACAAAGATCGCCACCGAACGGTCGACCGGACCGTGGACACTGATCGCCGCCGCGACCGGGTTCCTGATGGTCAGCCTTGACGCCACCATCGTGAACGTCGCGCTGCCCACCCTAAGCCGGGAACTGGGCGCCGGGCTGACCGAACTGCAGTGGGTGGTGGACGGCTACACGCTGATGTTCGCCGCACTCCTTCTCACCGGCGGATCGCTGGGCGACCGGCTGGGCGCACGGCGGGTCTTCGCCTGCGGACTGGGCCTGTTCGCCCTCGCCTCGCTGGCCTGCGGACTGGCCGTCTCACCGGCCATGCTGATCGCCGCGCGGTTCGTCCAGGGCATCGGCGCCGCCGCGCAGCTGCCCGCCTCGCTGGCGATGATCCGGCACGGCTACCCCGGTCAGGCCGAACGGACCAGGGCGATCGCCGTCTGGGCGGCGGCCGGTGGAGCCGCGGTGGCGGCCGGACCAGTGCTGGGCGGGCTGCTCATCGCCGCGCTGGGCTGGCGGTCGCTGTTCCTGGTGAACCTGGTGATCGGCGCGATCGGGCTGCTGCTGACCACGCGGGCTGCCGCTCCCTCGCCCGGTACGGGTCGCCGGTTGGACCTGCCCGGTCAACTGGCCGCCGTACTGACGCTGTGCGCGCTCACCTTCGGGCTCATCGAAGGCGGCTCACTGGGCTGGTCCTCGCTCCCGGTACAGGCCGCGCTGGCGGCGGCGGTGGTCGGCGGAGCACTGTTCGTGTGGTGGGAGCGCCGGACGGCGGAGCCGATGCTGCCGATGCGGCTGTTCGCCCGTCCGGCGTCCTCCTCGGCCGGCGTGGTCGGGTTCGCGATGAACTTCGCCTACTACGGCATCGTGTTCCTGCTCAGCCTGTTCCTGCAGAACCAGCGGGGCTACTCGGCGCTGGTCACCGGCCTGATGTTCCTGCCGATGACCGCGACCGTGACGGCGGCGAACCTCCTCGGCGGGCGGCTCACCGGACGGCTGGGGCCGAAACCGCCGATGGTGGCAGGGCAGCTGTTGTTCGCGGTGGGCCTGCTCGGGTTGCTGTGGGCTGGCCACACCGCGCCGAACTGGGTGATCTGGCTGGCCATGCTCCCCATTGGGATCGGCGGCGGCATCACGGTGCCGCCGATGACCAGCGCGCTGCTGGAGAGCGTCGAACCGGCCCACGCCGGGGTGGCCTCCGGCGCGCTGAACGGGGTGCGGCAGGTCGGCGGCGCGGTCGGCGTGGCCCTGTTCGGCACACTGGTCTCCGGCGGCTTCCTGCCAGGGCTGCGACTGTCACTGGCGATCGCATCAAGCGTGCTGGCCCTCGGCGCCCTGACCGCCGCCCGCTGGGCGCCCGGTGGCCGATGATTCCGTCTTCGGACGCCGGGCCCCGAACAGACCGGCCGACACATGCCCTCGAGATTGTCCGAAGTGGTTCGCCGGCGCTGACCAGTGCGGCCCTATAATCCGTTAATGGCCAATCCAAAGCCACCAAAGTACGCGAACGCCACGAAAAGAACGCCAAGTAGAACGCCAATGTAGCCGTCCCTGAGCTTGGGACTGGCCCACTTCAGCATACGGACACTCGGGCGACCGTCCTTAGGTAGCAGATACCATGCTATCCCGGCCCTATAGCTGTGAGTGATAACGGGCATCAGGCTGAAGAACGCAATGTAACCCGCGATATCTCCTACGGAGTATATGAGCACCGACTTGACCGGGATCCCAATGCCTCGCATCAATATCGAAAGCAGCCCGGCGACCGCAAGGAAGAAGAACCAGACCACACCGCGCCAGGCGTTCGCCCATACAGCGGACACCCTGTCCACGATCTCGGCATTCAGCTCGTCGCGAAGCTCAGCGGCTCCGTCGGAGGCAGTGAAGACGGCCGCCAAAGGAACCGCCAGGCGATCAGCAATTGCCGCACTCACATCCATACCGGCCATCCGTCCTCCGAACTCCACCGCGCCGCCCAGCTTGACCCGCTGTACGTACAGCAGATCCTCTGCGGATCCAGGCCCTTCTGGCGCGCTGCGACCCCGCCGCTCTTGAGCACCGACGTCGGACTCAGATCGGTCCACGACCTTGTCGCAGCACGTGATCGCATCCTCTGTGCGTGCTGTACATAGCTACCGCCAATGGGCTTGCCACGCCTGCCGAGTTCGGCTGTGGCAGTGCCGGAATCGGCGCGGCATCCATGGTCACATCAACGGGGAAGGCGGCGCCAGAGGGGGCGAGGAAGGAGGCGCATGAGGGTGAAGACGGGGCGGAGTTTCGGGGGGCTCCAGACGGTTTCGGCGCCGGAGCGCAGGCCCTTGACGACGTCCTCGGCGACCTGCGCGGGAATGGTGGACATGGGGGCGGGGGGCATGCCCTTGGTCATGCGGCCGATGACGAAACCGGGGCGCACCACCATGACGCGGGCGCCGGAGACGTGCAGGGCGTCGCCGAGGCCCTGGGCGAAGCCGTCCAGGCCCGCCTTGGCCGCGCCGTAGACGAAGTTGGCCCGCCGCGCCCGCACCCCGGCCACCGACGACAGCACGACGAGTGTGCCGTGACCCTGCTCGCGCAGGCGCCGGGCCGCGAAGAGACCGGCGGACACATGTCCGCCGAAGTTGACCGCGACGGACGCCGCCGCCGACACCGGGTCGGCCTCGTAGGCGGTCTGGTCGCCCAGCACCCCGAACGCCGCGACGATCACGTCCAGGTCGCCGGCCGACTTCACGGCCGCGTCGATGACCTGGCCGTGCGTCTCCGGCCGCATCGCGTCGAAGTCGATGAGGGTCACCTCGGCGCCCAGCTCCCGCAGCCGCGCCGCCGCCTCCTGCGCCGGGTCGTGCGGGCCGACCGCGTTCTCGGTGCCGTCGTCCGCACCCGGCCCGGTCGCCGGCAGACGGGCGGCGAGGACGACGCGGCGGGCGCCGTCGCGCACGAGGCGGTCGACGATGGCCAGGCCGATCTCACTGCGGCCACCAAGCAGCAGCACCGAGTCCACCGAGCCGAGGGCGTTCTTCACAGCGAGAGTCTCCTTGCCAGGTCGGAGCGGAAGACGCCGGTGGGGTCGACGCTGTCTCGTATCTTGCGCCATTCGTCCAGACGCGGGTACATGACGGGCAGCAGGTCGGCGCGCATGCGGGAGTCCTTGGCCAGGTACAGGCGACCACCCGCCGCGGCCACCCAGGCGTCGAACTCCCGCAGCATGTCGGCGAGGCCGTCCTGACCTGCGGGGATGTCGAGCGCGAGCGTCCATCCAGGCATCGGGAAGGACAGCATCCCCGGCGTACCCGCCCCAAAGCGCTTGAGCACGGTCAGGAAGGACACCACTCCCCGGCCGGACAGGCGCGACACGATGCGGCGCAGCGTCGCCTCCTCACCGGACGGGACGACGAACTGGTACTGGAGGAACCCCCGCGAACCGTAGACGCGGTTCCAGCCGGCCACGGAGTCCAGTGGGTGGAAGAACGGGGCGAGGTGCTGGACGACGCGGCGCTCGCGGGACTTGGCGTACCAGGCCTCGTTGAAGGCCCGCACGGTCAGCCGGTTGAGCAGGCCGTTGGGCGCCCACGGCGGGGCCGCCAGCCGCGAGGCGGGGGCGAAGGCCAGCGGATCGGCCCCGGCGGGGAGCTCGTCCCTGCGGGCGTGGTCTCCTCGGGTCAGCACACTGCGGCCCATGCGGGGGCCGCGCGCCAGCAGGTCGATCCACGCGACCGTGTACCGGTACCGGTCGTCGGTGCCGGCCATGACCTCCAGCGTGTGGTCCAGGTCGCGGGTGCGTCCGACGTCGACGCGGACGCGGGAGGTCTCGATCGGCACGCAGGCGAAGCTCGCCTCGGCGACGAGGCCGGTCAGGCCCATGCCTCCGACGGTGGCCCAGAACAGGTCGTCGTCCGGGGTGAGCGTCCGGACGGTCCCGTCAGCGGTGACCAGGGTCAGCGAACGAAGGTGGGCGCCGAGCGAGGAGTCCAGGTGGTGGTTCTTGCCGTGCACATCGGCCGCGACGGCCCCGCCCACCGTGACGTACCGCGTGCCGGGGGTGACCGGGACGAACCACCCGAGGGGGACCAGCGCGCGCATCAGGGCGTCCAGACTCATCCCGGCCGAGGCGGTGACCACGCCGGTGCCGGGGTCGAGCGTCCAGCGGTCCGGCATCGCGCTGACGTCTACGACCGTGCCGCCCGCGTTCTGCGCGGCGTCGCCGTAGGCCCGGCCGAGCCCGCGCGCGATCAGCCCGCGCGGCGGCGCCTCGGCCACCAGGCGGGCCAGGTCCTCGGCCGTACGCGGCCCGACGAGCGTCGCGGGAGTGGGTGCGGTGCGTCCCCAACCGGTGAGAAAGGTCATCGGACGACCGTCTCCCTCGTGGAGGTGGAGGTGGAGGTGGAGGCGGTGCGCGCCCGGCCGGTCAGGAAGGTCATTTCACGTAGATCCCGACGACGAGCAGGATGATGAGCAGGGCGGTGTAGAGCTGGAGTGGGCGGTCGTGCAGGGCCAGTTCCTCGGGCTCCTCACCGACGCCGCGGTCCACGAGCAGGTTGTGCCGCAGGATGATCAGCACGAAGGGGACGATGCTCACCCCGTACAGGGTGTCGGCGTGGATCTGCAGCGCCCACAGGCAGTAGGTGACGATCATCGCGCCGGAGGCCATCGACCGGACGTGGGCGAGGTAGCTCGGGGTGTAGGTCACCAGGGTGGCGCGCGTGCCGGCGGTCCCCTGGTTGCGCATCTCGGCCTCGCGCTTGCCCACCACCACCTGGAGCGACCCGAGCGAGACGACGACCAGGAACCAGCTCGTCACGGGCACGTCCACGGCGAGGGCGCCGGCGAAGGCCCTGATCAGGAAGCATCCCGCGACGGCGACCAGGTCGACGACCGCCTCGTGCTTGAGCCAGTAGGTGTAGGCGAGCGTGAGCACGACGTACCCCGCCACGGCGGCGGGCAGCCGCCATCCCCCGGCCAGGGCGGCGAGGGCGGGGGCGACGGCGATGAACAGGACGCCCGCGACGCGCGCCAGACCGACCGGCACGATGCCGGCGGCGATCGGGCGCAGCCGCTTGCGCGGGTGGCGCCGGTCGGCCTCGGCGTCGGCGGCGTCGTTGAGCAGGTACGTTCCGCTCGCGGCCAGGCAGAAGGCCACGAACGCGATGAGGGTGTCGCGCAGGCCGGCCGGGGTGGTCAGCACGCCGGCGGCGGCCGGGGCGGCGAAGACCAGGACGTTCTTCAGCCACTGGCGGGGGCGGCAGGCGCGGGCGAACCCCTTGAGACGCGCGCCGGCGCCCAGGGGCCCGACGGCGGGTTCCGAGGAGCGCACCCCGGCGTGTCCGGTGGTCACGCCATGACTCCTCCTGGAAACGCCGCTGAGCGGGGGGCGATGGCCCGGCGGCTGGGTGGGTGCACGTCCGCGGCCGTCCTGAGCTGGGCGGGGATTCGCGGGCGGTATGTTCTGAAACATAGTTCTATTTCGGGATATGTTAGTTCGGCGAGTGACCCCACGTCACGAGGGATGCGGAAAAGTGACAGAAACAGGTTCTAGATCGCGCGACGGCGAAGACCCGGCCACCGCCGGACCCTCCGTAGCCGCGACCTCTGACCCGGCCCCGGTTCCTCTGCCGAAGGCGGCCCTCGCGCACGAGCCATCCGATCCCTCAACGGAGCCCGCGCACCCGTCCGAGGGTCCCTCGACGGCCGGAGCCCCACCGACCGGCGCGTCCAGCCGGCCCGCCGGTCTCTCAACGACCGCCATGGCCGTCGCCTCTCCCCCGGCCGCCGAGTCCCGGATCTCCGCCGCCGGATCCGAGAGGTCCGCCGCCGGGGGTGGGGTGCCATCTGCGGGTGGGCATCTGGACGCGTTGGACGGGATGCGGGCCGTGGCCGCGTTCGCGGTGCTGACCTTCCACGTCGCCATCGAGTCGGCCACGGCGCTGCGGAACGACTTCTTCGGCGCCCTGCTGTCCCGGGGCGACGTCGCCGTGCCGATCTTCTTCGCACTGTCCGGCCTGCTGCTGTACCGGCCGTACGCCAGGGCCGTGCTCGAAGGCACTCCGCGCCCCGCCACCGGGACGTACCTGGTCAAGCGGGCGCTGCGCATCCTGCCGGCTTACTGGCTGGTCGTGACGGCGGCCATGCTGCTGTGGTCGCGCGGCCACCTCGGCGACGCCAAGACGTGGCTGCAGATGCTGCTCCTCGCCCAGAACTACGAGCTGCACCCCTGGTGGTTCGGCCTCGGGCCGAAGGGCCTGGCGCAGATGTGGAGCCTGTCGGTGGAGGCGGCGTTCTACCTGGTGCTGCCGTTACTGGCCGCGCTGCTCGCGTGGTTCGCGCGCAGAGGCGGCAGGGACGTGGCGACCCGGGCGCGGCGGCTGCTGATCGGCCTCGCCGCGCTGTCGGCGGTCTCCTACCTGTGGACGGTGCTGAGCTACTACCCCGAGTACCGGCCCTACATGAACACCTGGCTTCCGCGCGCCTGGACGTTCTTCGCCCCCGGCATGGCCCTGGCCGTGGTGTCGGTGTGGGTGCGGCGCGAGAAGGACGGCCCGGCCGCCCGCTTCGTCCGGGCCGTCAACGCCTCGCCGGGCACCCTGTGGCTGGTCGCCGCGCTGGCCTACGCGGTCGCGGCCTCCCCGGTGACCGGTTCCCGTTTCGCGGGCGTCGACGGGGTGTGGAGCGGCATCTTCGAGCTGGCGCTGTACAGCGTGATCGCCGCCTGCCTGGTCGCGCCGTGCGCGCTGCTCACCCGAGAGGACGCCCCGGTCGGACGGCTGCTGGGCAACCCGGTCATGCGCTTTTTCGGGCGCATCTCCTACGGGGTGTTCCTGTGGCAGTTCGTCGCGCTGTACCTGTGGTACGACCTCACCGAGCAGCGGCCGTTCTCGGGGAACTTCCTGGTCAACCTGGTCGTGGTCGGCGCGCTGACGATCGGGCTGGCGACCCTGACCTACCGGTACGTCGAGGAGCCGGCGCGCGGCCTCATCCGCTTCCTGCGCCCTTCGGCGACGGCGTCGCCCATGGATTCGCGGCCTTCGTCCCCGGAGCATTCACCGGCCTCCGCGAACCCGGAGACGGCGTCCCTCACGTCTTAGAGGACCCGGACGCCTTCGGTGATGAGGTGCCGGAGGGCTTGGACGCCGGAGACGACTTGGACGGCTTGGACGTCGAGGACGGCTTGGACGACCGAGACGGGTTAGGCGTCGCGGAGGGCTTGGACGACCGAAATGGTTTGGACGTCGCGGGCGGTTTCGGTGACGGCGTCCGCGACGGCGCGGGAGCCCGCGTGGCCGCCGGGGCCGAGGGGGTGGAAGTGGGCGCGGCGGGCGAGTTTTTCGGAGCCGGGGACGCGGGCGCGGGCGCGTTCACCGGTACCGGGGTTCCGAAGGCGAACCCCTTGAGGCAGACTCCCGCCGAAGGGTCGTCCACGCGCAGCAGCAGGCCCTTGCCCGGCGTCCGGACGGGGAAGTGCAGCAATCCCGCCTGGGTGGCCCGCAGGTTGAGCTGCTCGCTACGCCCGCTGACCTCGACGGACAGCGACGTGGCCCGCTTGGCCGAGTACGCCAGCCCCGCCACCTGGTCGGGGCCGGCGAAGGCGACCGGCTCGGGCCAGTAGACCGCTCCGTCCAGGGTGGGCAGGCACTTCTTCCCGGCCGGCGGGAGCTGCGCGAACGCGGGGGCGACGCTCAACGGCACCAGCCTGCCGGCGTCGTCGAACACCATCGCCCGCTCGGTCGGTTCGGGCACGCGCATCTTCGCGCGCACCGCCGGCGAGGCGAGCGGGCCGAGCAGGTGGTGGGTGAGCCGGCGGTTGCCGTTCCAGGACAGCACGATGGACTCCGGCACCGGCCGGGAGAAGATCACCGTGTCGGCCGGGGCCTTGGCGAGCGCGGCCCGCGCGTTGCCGAGGTAGGCGCGGACGCGGTCGCCCGACAGCGTCTGCCGGTAGTTCTCGACCGACACCACGGACATGACCAGGAAGGCCCCGGCGGTCAGCCCGGCGACGACCGGGACGGCGCTGCCCGGCGGCACGGTCCGCCGGTAGGGGTCGGGCTCGCCGCGCAGCGGGAGCAGCGCCGCGCCGAGGCACACCGCGAAGACCACGACCGCGTCGGCGACGTAGCGGGTCTCCGCGCCGACCAGGCCGAGCGCGGTGCCCCGGGCGATCACCGTCGGGACCGCGTCGACGACCACCGCGTACGCCGCGACGATCACCCACGCCCGGGCCGCATGGCGCCGGTGGAACAGCGTGACGAGCACCAGGGCGGCGATCACCGTCCAGGACACCGCGACGAGGAGGGCCGAGGGGTCGGCCACGCCGCCGGTGGAGGGCACCGGCCCCCACGACAGCGGTCCGCCGATCAGCCCCGAGGGCAGCGTCCGGCCGAGCAGGGTGCCGGCCAGGTCGGTGGCCACGTCGGTCTTGGGCAGGGCGGCGCCCTCGCCGGGCGCGGTGTACTGGCGGGACAGGTACAGGGCCGTGTAGCCGCCCATCAGCAGCACGTGCGCCGTCCACACCTGCCAGTGCTCGCGCAGCTCGCGTCCCATGGAGCCGAGCCAGCCGTCCTGACCTCGCCGGACGGGCTGCTCGTGCCGGCGGGCCCCCGGCGGGCGCGGAGCGTCCGGAACGACCGGGACATCCAGAGCGCCGCCGGGGCGCGCGGCGCGCAGGAAGGCGGTGGTGAACGCGAACAGCAGCAGGGGCACGAAGACGCCCTTGGTGCTGAAGGCCATGCCGAACACGACCCACGCCAGGGCCGTCCAGCCGTGCCGGGAGCCCTCGCCGCGCGCGTGGCGGAGCTGGGCCGACAGGGCCAGCACCAGGGCGAGCTGGAGGGGCACCGCGTTGATGGCCGCCGACCACCAGCTGAAGGCGGGGATGGTCAGCGGGCTGAACAGGTAGACCGCGAGCGGCAGCAGGATGCCCGCACGGGGGCCGAACATCTTCCACAGCAGCCGGAACAGCAGCACCGCGACCAGCGCGTGCAGAGCGAACGTCACCGAGGCGACCAGCGTCCAGTCGTAGGCGGCGATCCGCGACTCCGCCCATGTGAGCGCGAGCGCGCCGGGCATCAGGTGGCCCTTGTGGATGCGGAACAGGAAGTCGAAGGTCAGCTCGTGCTCGTAGGCGTCGCCGACGAACAGCAGGTCGTCCTCGATGAAGTACGCGCTTCGCAGGACGGGCACGCGCAGGGCGAGCGAGACGGCGACGAGCAGCGAGCCGAGCACCAGCACCGGGTCGGCGAGCCGGGCCATCCAGCGCGGGTAGGCGATGCGCAGGGTCGGCTGATCCGGCTGCTCGACCGAGACGGTCCGCGGCAACGGTCCCTCCGATCACGTCCCTGTGGCTACTCCTGAGTAACGGACACCCTATGAGCCTCACAAATCAGGCGCAATGCGGTGTTATGCTCCCGGGCACTCGACCACTCCCGGTGAGGGGAAAGCAGACGTGGAGACCCCGAACGCGCCCTTCCGCGCCACACTGGGCCGGTCGGTCCGGCTGCTGTCGGCCTTCCGCAAGGAGCAGACCGACCCCGACTTCTTCTACGGGATGCTCGCCCGGGACACCGCCGCCCAGCTCGCCACCTACGCCGACCTGTCCGGCACGCTGGTGGCCGACGTGGGCGGCGGCCCGGGGTACTTCACGGAGGTCCTGCGGGCGCACGGCGCGCGGACGCTGTGCGTCGACTGCGACGCCGGGGAGATGATGGCCCGCGACGGGGCCGTCCCCGAGGGGGCGATCCTCGGCAGCGCCCTGGACATCCCGTTGCGCGACGGCTCGGTGGACGTGTGCTTCTCCTCCAACGTGCTGGAGCACGTACCCGACCCCTGGCGCATGGCGGAGGAGATGGTGCGGGTGACCCGGCCGGGCGGGGTGGTGTACCTGTCGTTCACCAACTGGCTGTCCCCGTGGGGCGGGCACGAGACCTCGCCCTGGCACTACCTCGGCGGGCATCGGGCCGCGCGCCGGTACGCCCGCCGCCAGGGCCGGCGGCCGAAGAACCTGTACGGCGAAAGCCTCTACCCGGTCTCGGTGTCCGGCGCCCTGCGCTGGGCGCGGACGCGCGCCGACGCCGAGGTCCTCGCCGCCCGGCCCCGGTACCACCCGGAGTGGGCGACGGGCGTGGTGCGCCTACCCGGCGTCCGCGAGATCGTGACCTGGAACCTGCTGCTGGTCCTGCGCCGCCGCTGACCTCCCACCGCCCGATGGCGCCGCGTCCTCCCGCCCCACTGACCTCCCACCGCCCGGCGGCGCCGCGTCCTCCCGCCCCACTGACCTCCCACCGCCCGGCGGCGCCGCGTCCTCCCGCCCCACTGACCTCCCACCGCCCGGCGGCGCCGCGTCC
>NZ_JBSGDZ010000003.1:302508-334049 GCF_053602655.1 Sphaerisporangium sp. NPDC004334 | reverse complement strand
CTCCCGCCCCACTGACCTCCCACCGCCCGGTGGCGTGGCGTCGTCCGGCCCCCGCGCCCGGTCCGGTCCGCGCGGGCGGCGGCGGGTGCGCAGGGCCACCACGATCGGCACCAGGGCCAGGACGAGGAAGGCGACCGGCATGACGTCCCTGATCACGACGGCCCAGCGGCGGAACCCGGCCGCCTCGGCCGCCTGGGCCTGCACGTCGCCCGCGTCGGTGACCAGGTCGGCCTGGAAGCTCACCACGCGGTCCACCTGGTCGGGCGTGCGGAGCGTGTCGGTGCGCTGCTCGCGCACGCGGACCGGCAGGCCGCTCTCCGGCTCGACCCACAGCGTCCTGGTGATCCGCACGTACCTGGCCACGTTGAGCGGCCGCGACGCGGGCAGCCCGAGCACCTTGCCGGGAACCTGGTCGGGCAGGTCCTCCACCTTGGCCGGGCCGACGGTGTAGCCGTAGCGGCGCACCGGAAGGCCCTCGACGGCGTCCTCGCCCTCGTACCGCAGGGCGACCTCGCGCTTCAGGACGGGGTCGAAGATCGGGTAGCCGCGCGGCTCGGCCCCGTACGGCAGCCGGAAGGCCAGCCCCGTCTGGTGGACCGCCGTGTCGTCGTCGATGTACTCGCCGCAGCAGGCCACGGCCATGCCGGTGCGCCGGTCGAACGCGGTGCGGCGCTCGTGGTAGTCGATGCGCTGCCCGTAGGCGGTCTCCAGCGAGGAGAACTCCACCCACACGGCCGTGCGGTCGTCGCCGGCCACCGGGTCGCCGTACAGGGAGACGGTGTCGGTCACCGGCACGCCGGCGCGCAACTGGAACGTCGCGGTGTCGAGATAGGTGGCCGCCTCCGCGCCGAGGTGGTAGACCCTGCGCTGCTCCAGGGGCAGCTTCAGGCCGTTGGGGTAGACGTAGGAGCGGAACAGCACCGCCATGGTCACCATGAAGGCCACCACGACGTAGCAGGTCGTCCTGACGAGCTGGGCGCGCGTCACCCCGCCACCCCCGCCGGACGGGGCTCGCGGCGGCGCGGCACGGGCGCCGCGGGGCCGCGCAGCCGTTCGGGGGCCGGCACGGCGACCAGCAGCCGCGCGACCACCACCAGGCAGCACACCTCCGGCACCAGGCCGGTCAGCGGCTCGACTCCGAGGACGGTCCCCACGGCCGCGCTCAGCCCGGCCAGGGCCAGCGCGGCGGCGGGCAGCCAGGCGGACAGGGCCGCGCGGGCGGCGCGCCGGGCCCGGCCGCCTCCGGCGTGCTGGGCGGCGAGCACCCGCGGCAGCCACAGCCCGACGGCGGTCAGCGCGGTCACCAGCGCCGCGCCGGCCAGGCCGCCGGTCCACAGGCCGGTGAGCGGGGCCGCGGCCCAGATCCAGCGGGCGGTCACCCGGCCGGGGCCCACCGGCGGCGGGCGGCGGCCCGTCCGGCCGCGCACCCAGGCCAGCGCGAGGACGGCCGCGGCCAGGACGAGGCCGCCCACCAGCGACCAGCGGTAGGCGGCGTCCGGCTCGTACCGCAGCACGACGCTTCCGGTGCCTGGGGGCAGGATCCACGCCTGCCGCCACCCGTCCAGGCGCACCGGGGTCAGCCGGGTCCCGCCGAGGTAGGCGTGCCAGCCGATGTTGTAGTTCTCGTTGACGGTCAGGTACGAGCGCCGGGCCGCGGAGACCGCCAGCCGGCGCTCCTCGGGCCCCCACGCCTCGATGCGCGCGGGCGCCACCCGCGTGGCGCCCGCGCCGGCGCCGGCGTCGCCCCCCGTGGCGCCGGCGTCGGCGTGCGTCTCGCCGCGCGTGGCCCCCGCGTCGGCCTCCGTCTCGCCGCGCGTGACCCCGGCGTCGGCGTCCGTCTCGCCCCGCAGGACCACCGACCGGACGCGGAAGGCGTCGCGGGAGGACGCGGCGACGTAGGTCATGCCGGGGATGAGCCGCACCGGAGAACAGCCGGCGTAGGTCAGCGGGCGGCCGTTGAGCACGTCGTTGAGCGTGCCGCCGACGACGCGGGTCGGCACGGTGGTGCCGTCGACCTCCAGGGTGGGGCCGTAGCCGCACGGCAGCCGCAGCGCGAACCCGCCGAACTGGCCGAGCGGCCTGACGCCGGGGATGGTGAGCTCGGTGACCTCGATGGCGCGGGAGGCGGGGGCGGTGAACTCGACCGAGAGCCGCCGGGTGGTGAGCGACGGGAAGGCCACCCGTCCGTCGCCGCCGACCCACGCCTGGACGGTGCGCTCCCCCGCCCTGACGGTGACCCGCACCGGCGGCTTGCCGAGGTAGGAGTCGGGGAACAGCACCTTGATCTGCGAGAACGTCCGAGGCTTGCCGAGGTCGATCGACAGGGTGGGATGCCGGTCGAACGGCTGGGCGTACCAGACGGTCCGCGGGTCGCCGTCCATCGCGGCCCGGCCGAGCACGGCGGGGTGGTCGGTGACGGTCGAGGAGGCGGTGACGTGCGGATAGACGTTCGGCAGCGTGGTGAGCAGGGCCGCCGACCCCGGGTCGGTGAGCACGGCGGTGCCGCCGACCCTGCGGGTCTGCTCCTTGCCGACGGCGAACAGCCGCTGGAAGCCGTAGCCGTCCTCGCCGAGGATCTCCAGCCGGCGTGAGCAGGTCCAGGCGGACGAGCCGCGCATGCAGGCCGGGGCGGTGCCCTGCGAGGTCAGCAGCACCGTGCCCGCGTCGCCGCCGCCGGGCAGCCCCGGCACGGCGATCGCCCTGGCCGGCGTCACCCCGGGGACGGCCACCTCGGTGATGCCGACCCGGCCGCCGAAGGGGTTGGCAGGCTGGTAGGCCAGCTTGGTGACCCGGATGCGCAGCCACGTGGTCCGCCCCGGGGGCGGGCTGAACAGCTGGGGGTCGGTGGTCTGCCGGACGGCGGCCCGCCGCGTCCCGGCGGCCGTGGACAGCTCGACCTCGGCGACCGGCGGCCCGATCGGCCCCTGCTCGAAGGCGATGGTGATGTCCTTGACCGGCACCGGCTCGACGAACCGGGCCTCCAGCCACTCGCCGAGCGCGCCGTTCCAGCCGTCCGAGCGCCACCCGGTGCGCGCGTCGCCGTCGAAGGCCGCGAACGGCAGGCGCCCGGGGTCGCGCTCGCCGGCGGCCGCGGTGATGTCGGCGTCGGAGGAGGAGGCGCGCACGTCGTCGACGCCCAGATAGCGCGCCGAGGAGGTCGCCGAGGTCCAGGCCGGGTCGAGCAGGTCGGTGGTGGCGTCCTGCTTCCCGCTCTCCGGCAGAGTGGGGCCGGCGCTCCTGCGGACGTCCCCGAAGATCATCCGGCGCCGGCGCAGGCTGTCGGTGGCCACGGTCCTACTGGCGGGGACGGACGCGGCGCCGGGCTCGTCGCCGACCAGCACCGGCGCGTCGTCCTTCAGCACGCCCTGCTCGGCCATGGCGAGCACGCCCTCGGGGGCGCCGGCCATCCGCAGCGTCGCGTCCGCGGGGACCACGCCCGCGATGGGAGCCGGGTCCGGCACCGCGTACACCTCCAGCGCCGGGTAGGCCTGGTCGAACCAGTTGGAGGCCGTGGTGTTGGAGATCTGGCCCACCAGGGGGCCGAACTGGGCGACGCGCACCAGGCCGGTGGAGTCCTCCAGGGTCTGGTGGACGCGGGCCGGCCACGCCGAGCCGATGGTGTCGCGGGCCAGGTCGTTGCGGACGAGCACGTAGGTGACGCCGATGCGGCGCAGGGTGGTCGTGAGCCCCGCCGAGCCCTCGCCGTCGGAGAAGCGCTCGTCGACGGCCTGGAGCAGGCGCGCGAGCCCGGCCGAGCCCCAGGGGACGTTGGAGTGCGTGGCCCAGCGGACGGTGAGCAGCGACTGCATGGGCTCGTCCAGCGGACGGCCCCACAGGTACTCGCCGCGTTTGGAGCCGGGGACGGCCAGCACCATGCCGTGGCCGGTGGCGCGGTTCAGCCAGACGGCGGCGTCACGCCAGTAGGAGGGCAGGTCGGCGAACGACCCGGCCGGCGTGATCCCGGCCGTGGCCACCGGCACTACCGCCAGCCCGGCGAGACCGGCGCCGGCGGCGACCAGCCGGAGCCGCACCGCGCGCGGGCGCCACGCGGGCAGGGCGGCCAGGCCCAGGGCGAGCGGCAGGCGCAGGAGCGCGTCGAACTTGTGCAGGTTGCGGAACGGCGCGAGCGGGCCGTCGAGCAGGTTCCTGACCTGTTCGGTCCAGGGGAACGCCAGGGCGTCCGCGTGCCCGGCGGTGACGATCACCAGCCCGGCGAGCACGCACAGCGTCAGGAACGTCCGCTCGGGGGTGGAGCGGCGGACGAGCCCGGCCAGCCCGGCGGCGGCGACGGCGGCGGTGACCGCGATCAGCCACGGCCGCGTCGCCTGGTCGTAGGCGGCCGGCAGCCACGGCCTGCCGTCCACGGGCAGGAAGGAGATCCAGCTCGAGGTGCCGCGCAGCGTGTTGAGCAGGGACGTCACGCCGGTGGTCGCGTTCGCCGTCTCGATGAACGGCAGGAAGGAGAAGATGTAGCGGCCGAGAACGACCAGGGGCACCAGCCACCACATCGACACGGCGGCCACGCAGGGCAGCCACCAGGCCAGCAGCCGCCGCCTGCGCGGGCCGCCCTCCCGCGTGAGCAGGTACAGCAGGGGCACCACCAGCACGGCCAGCTCGGCGGCGGCGTTGATGCCGCCCGCGAACAGGAACGCGACGGCCGACATCGCGGCGGCCCGGCGCGGGCCGATGCTCGCGGCCGCGCCGCGCACCAGCGGGAGCAGGATCCACGGCAGCACCGCGCTGGGCTGGAACTCCGAGGAGTTGACGCCGACCAGGGCCAGGGCGTGCGGCGCGAGCGCGTACGCCAGCCCGGCCAGCAGCCGGGTGTCCGGCGAGCCGACGCGCAGGGCGCCCGCGAGCCGTTCGACGCCGAGGAACGCCGCGCACAGCACCAGGGTGATCCACAGCCGCTGGATGTTCCACGCGGGCATGTCCAGCCAGCGGAACAGCGCGTAGAACGGCCCCATCGGGAACAGGTAGCCGTACGCCTGGTTCTGCAGGTGGCCGAAATACGCGTCGTCCCACAGGTGGCTCGCCCGCTCCAGGAACCCGACCGGGTTGACCGCCATGTCCAGCTTGGTCTCGGCGATCACCTCGCCGGGCGAGGTGTTGAACGCGATGGCCCCGAGAAGCAGGCACCCGGCCAGCAACCTGAGCCTGCGCCGCAACCGCGCCCCCGGCGTGCTCACCTCCGCCGCATCGGCCCTGCCGACATCACCAACGGTCCGCGGGTTGTCAGGGCGTATGGCTCTCACCTGCGGCGAGCCGGAAGGCGAGCGGCCGGACATGCCCCTTTTGCTCCAGTTCAGCGGTGATGAGTCCGGTCATCCTAGCGCCCGTCCTCCCCCACGAGAACTCCGCCGCCCAGCTCCGGCACGCCCGCTGGACCTCCGCCCGGCGCACCGGGTCCGCCAGCTCCTTCAGCGCGCGGTCCACCACGTCCGCCAGCGACTCGCCGTCCCTGACGAGCCACCCCGTGACGCCGTCCCGCACCGAGTCGCGCAGGCCCGCGACGTCGTAGGCGACGGTCGGGACGCCCAGCGCCGCCGCCTCGATCACCGTCAGGCCCCACCCCTCGAACTCCGACGCCGTGACGTTCAGGCGGGCCGCGCCGAGCACGGCGTTCTTCTCCTGCTCGGCCAGGAAGCCGTGCAGGCTCACCCGGTCCGTCACGCCCAGCGCGCGGGCGCGGCGCGCCAGCGGCTCGTACTCCGGGCCCCGGCCGACGACGTGGACGCGCAGGCCGGGCCAGGTCTCCCCCAGCTCGGTCACCAGCTCCACCACACGCTCCACCCGCTTGTGGCCGACCAGGCGTCCGAGATAGGCCACCACCGGGTCGCCGTCGACCCGCTCGCCGCCGACCGTCGTCGCCACCGGACGCACGGCCGGACTGCCGTTCGGGATGACCTCGATGGGCGCGAGCCAGCCCAGCCGGTCGCGCAGCTCGGCCCGCGACGACTCCGACACCGTGACGGTGGTGCGGCGCCGGTACAGCAGCCGGGCGACCGGGCCTTCCACGAAGCAGCCGACGCGGGCCAGCCAGCGCGGGAAGAAGGCGTAGAACTGGCGGTCGTGGACATGGTGCACCAGGCACACGACCGTGGTGCGCCGCGACACCACCAGGGGCGCGAAGAACGGGATGCCGTTCATGCAGTCGATGACCACGTCGAAGCGGCGTCGGCGCAGCAGCATCCACAGCGGGACCAGCAGGTAGACCAGGTAGCGGTTGCCCATGCGCCGCAGCTCGATGCCCTCGCGCCGCTCGCCGCCCGCCTGCCCCGGCTCGCGGCTGGTCAGGAAGTGCACCGAGGCGCCCTGGGAGAGCAGATGCCGGCCGACCTGCCAGGCGTACTCCTCGGCCCCGCCGGCCACCGACTGCGCGGGCTCCCGGAAGTTGCACACGGCGACCCGCACACCCGCCAACGGCTTGGCGGCGGGAAGGAGCCCGGCTGCGCTCGGGGACGGCTCGGCGCCACCATGCGCGCCGGCTCCGGCCCTGCTGCCAGCCCTGCTCCCGGTCCCGGTCTCGGCCGCGCCGCGAGGGCGACGTTCAGGGTCGCGCGGGGCCCGGCCCACCTGCTGTGCGACCACGGACACTCCTTCGTGTGTGGGTCGAGCCCCCCTGGCTGTGCGCTCGCTTCCGGTTGTCGTTGATGTGCCGTCGAGGTTCATGTGTCTCGTCCGGCGTTATCGGCCACGCGTCCCGCCGGTCCCGGACCCCGCACCGTCGCGGGTCCCACACCCCGTTCGGACGCTCGGAGGGCCATCGCGGGCAGAGCCGCCCGGTAGGTGCGGGCAGAGCCACCAGCAGGTGTCCGCGGGAGATCCAGCAGGGTCTGCGGGCGCCGACTACCGGCATGGACTACGGGCTTGGTCTACGGGCGACGTCTTTGGGCACGGCGAAGCCGACCCTCCGTGCCTGGTGGAGCGGTAACGGGCCGGGCTCACCGATCGCGGCGCGGGCCCCGCCCGTGACGGATCATCTGTTGCCGTAGTTGTACAGCGGCTTGTTGGGGGGCTGAGGGCTGGGGGCGACAACGTTGACGACGCCGACAGAGGCGCCGATCGCCAGAACCACCCCAACGACGAGAGCAGCGAGTACTCGCACCATTGGGCTTTCTCCCTCCAAAGTGCGGACGCGTGGGGACCTCACCGAGAGTAGAACGTGATACAGGTTACCGGCCAGGTCATTGGTCAAAACGTAATAATAAGACTTACCGTCCAGTATGCCTGTCGTCAAGGCCGCCGCGGACGTCACAAAACGCACCGTTACCACCGCTGGCCGCACCGGGTGACGTCACAACCGCAACAGCTCCATCTCGGCTCCCACATAGACGGAGACGGCTCCAGGCACCCAGGATCGAAACGTGTTCTCACTCGGTCCCACAACGAGCACGTACCGTATCCCCGCAGCCCTCAACGACTCCGTCAACGGCCCCGCCCCCTGCCCATCCGTCAACGGCCCCGCCCCCTGCCCATCCGTCAGCGGGCCCGACTCCCGCCCATCCGTCAGCGGGCCCGACTCCACCCCTCCCCGCCCATCCGAGAGGGAACCGGCTGCCTCGGTCCCCCACTCGACGGTCGGCGAACCGGCTCCTGCGGTGGGCGAACCGGCTCCTGTCGCCCCCTGCCCATCCATCCGTGGACCGGCTCCTGTCGCCCCCTGCCCGACCGCCGGCGGACCGGTCTCCGCGCGCAGCAACGCGCCGACGCGCCGGGCCAGTGGGTCTTCCCCGGCGACGCGCAGTACCCGCCCGTGCCCGAGCCCCACCAAAAGCGTGTCGTCCCACACCACCCGGCGCGCGAAGCTTTTGGTCGCCGGATCGAGGATGACCCGGCCCCCGTTCCACGCGAACGCCCGATGCGCCCCCCAAGGCAACGACAGCAACGCCCCTGGATGCGGGTCCCCGTTCACGATCGCCCGCACCCGCCCCCAATCCTGCGGATACTCCACCGCTTCCAGCCGCCCCAGCGCTCCCGACGCCAACCCCGGCAACCCCAACATCGGCACCAGAAGGGCCACCACCCCCACAACCCACCCGCCCTTCCACCGCCCCCCGTACGCGGCCCCCTCGGGTCCAGCACCCGCAGACCCGCCCACGCGCGCCGCCCCCTCCACTCCCGGATCCGCAGATCGGCCCACGTGCGCGACCCCTTCCACCTCCAGATCCGCAGACTGACCCACCCCCGCGCGTGTGGAGTCTCCCGCCTCTGCGTTGCCGGAAGATCGGCGCCGCGACGGCGGGAAGTGGGTCGGCGATGCCGGCGCCGCGATACGGCGGGTCAGGGTCGCGAAACCGACCGCCTGGAGCAGCGCAAAGGGGGCGATGTAAAGCTGGCCATCGCGCAGGGGACCGAAGCCAGGCCACCACGTGATCAGCGTCTTGAGCACACCGGGCAGGTAGGCGCCGGTCAGCGCCACGGCGAGCCCGGCGCAGGCCGCGACGAGCAGGCCGATGCGGTACGGCGCCTCTCGAAGCCGGACGAAGGCGACCACGGCGAGCGCGGCGACGACCAAGCGCACGGAAGCGAGCCACCACGCGGACTGCCCCGGGACACCGGCATCGGCGTTCCATATCCCGCCGAGGCTCAACAGGCTGCCGAGTGTGCCGAACGGCCCATCGGCACGGGCCGCGAACGCGTCCACCCCGGCGGGGTCGGTCACCGCCTCGCTGAGCAGCGCGGGAACGGCCCACGGCAAGCTGAGCACGGCCACCACGACGAGAACCCGCAACGTCTCACGGACCCGCCGACCCGGCCACCGCGCTCGCTCCACGGCCTCGAAGCCGTCCTGCCACCGCCTGCCGGAACGGGTGGCCGCTACGGGCACCACCACCAGAGCGGTGACGAGCATGGCCTGGAAGCCGCCCACCGCCGCGGGGAGCAGGGCCGGCACGAGCCGCCGCCATCCGCCACGCACAGCCGCCAGGAGCGCCCAGGGCAGCCCGGCGTACCCGAGGAGCAACGCCCACTGGCCGAGCAACAGCCGTTGCGCGAGGTAGGCGTTCCACACGTAGAACACCGCCGCCGCCGTCCTGGCCACGAGCAGTCGGGGATCTGCGCCCGCCCGCCCGCTCACGCAAGCGACTCCGTCCTCAGAAGTCGGGCGAACCAGCGCGACCACGGCGGCGGCCCCGGTGCCCGCCAGGACGAAGATGCCAAGCAAGATCAGCTTCTGGAGTACCGCGGCGGGCACGACCTGCGCCAGGAGCGCGACGACGAGGTCACTCGGCACCGCTCGCGGGAAGCCGCCCCCCGGCCACGTCACCGGAGGATCCGGAACGAACACCATGTCGTAGCGCAACACGAACCCGGACCGGAGTGCTGGCCAGAGAGCGACGACGCCCAGGATCAGTGCGGCCGGCGCGGGCGCCGCCCGCACGAACCAGTGATCTCGCATGGCCTCGCACTACTCCCGCTCAGCCGCACCCAGCAGACCACGCAAAACTACCCCAACCAGCCACTACACCCTCGGCGAGCGCCGGCGATACGGCGTTCGGCCATCCGCCGTAAGAGGACGCCGATTTCGCCGACCACCTTCCCACCGCTCCGGCGCCGATAAGACACAACGTGATGGAGCCAGGGTGAAGCGGCGAGGGTCGCCCTGGGGAGGCAGCGCCGAAGGCACCGTTTCCCAGGGCGGCCGAGCCCACGCTGTCTGGGTTATTTGCCGGGTTCGGGGTCTCGGGGGAGGCCGAGCATGCGTTCGGCGATGATGTTGAGCTGGACTTCGGTCGTACCGCCGTAGATGGTCATCGCGCGGGTGGCGAGGACCGCCCGGTTCCAGTAGCCGGCGTCGCCGAGCTTCATGTCGGCGGCGACGGTGGCCGACGCGCCGAGCAGGTCGACCGCGCATTCGGACACGTGCTGGGCGTGCGAGGTGGACAGCAGCTTGCGCACCGAGGCGTCGGCGCCCGGCTCGGACCCGGCGAGCTGCTTGAGCGTGACGCGCAGGCTGAGCGCGTTGATGGAGTGCCCCTCGCAGACGACGTGCGCCAGTTCCCGCCGTTCGGCCGCGGTGAGCTCACGGCCGAGGCGGGAGACCAGGCCGAGCAGGTCGGGGACCGAGGACCCGGTGCCGCCGGATCCGGACGACAGGGACACCCGCTCGTTGGACAGGGTGTTGCGCGCGACCCGCCACCCTTCGTTGATCTCGCCGACGACCAGCTCGTCCGGGACGAAGACGTCGTCCAGGAACACCTCGTTGAACAGGTTCTCCCCGGTCATCTCGGTGAGCGGGCGAACGGTGACCCCCGGGGCCTTCATGTCGACGATGAAGTAGGTGATGCCGTCGTGCTTGGGCTTGGTGGTGTCGGTGCGGGCGATGCAGATGCCCCACTCGGCGACGTGCGCGACGGAGGTCCAGATCTTCTGGCCGTTGAGCTTCCAGCCACCCTCGACCTTCTCGGCCTTCATCTGCAGCGACGCCAGGTCCGAGCCGGCGCCGGGCTCGGAGAACAGCTGGCACCAGATCAGCTCGCCGGCCAGGGTCGGCGGCAGGAACCGCTCCTGCTGTTCGGGGGTGCCGTAGGCGACGATGGACGGCACCACCCAGGCGCCGATGATCATTTGGGGCAGCCGGACACGCGCGGTCTTGAGCTCCTGGTAGATGAGCACCTGCTCCAGCGCCGAGGCGCCCCGGCCCCACGGCTTGGGCAGGTGGGGCATGACGAAGCCCTTGGCCGCCAGGGCGCGCTTCTGCTCCTTGCCGTCCTCGACACGGGCGATCTCGGCGATCTCCTCGCGGATGGCGGAGCGCAGCGCCTCGGTGTCCTCGGGCAGCTCGATCTCCATGTCCCGGGTGACGCCGGACAGAGCGTGGGCGGCGACCGCGTCGGCCCACTCGGCGGAGGCGCCGAGCAGCGCCCGGAGCGTCAGCGCGCGGCGGTAGTACAGGTGGGCGTCGTGCTCGAAGGTGTAGCCGATGCCGCCGAAGATCTGGATGGCGTCCTTGGCGCACTGCACGGCGGCGTCGGGGGCCATGACACCGGCGATCGCGGCGGCGTAGCGCAGCTCGTCACCGCTCGCGCGGGTGGCGTCCCAGACGGTGGCGCGAGCCTGCTCGAGGGCGACGAGCATGCGGGACGCCTTGTGCTTGACGCCCTGGAACTGGCCGATCGGCCGGCCGAACTGCACGCGCACCTTGGCGTAGTCGGCGGCGGCGCGCACGCACCAGGCGGCGACGCCCGCCGCCTCCGCGCCGAGCAGGATCGCGGCCAGGTCGCGGACGCGCGCCCGGTCGAGCCCGTCGAGGACGCGCTCGGCCGGCACGGCGACCGCGTCGACCTCGACCTTGGCCACCGCGCGGGTGAGGTCGAGGCTCCTGACGGGGGTGACGGTGACGTCGGAGGCGGACAGGGCGACCCACTCCTCGCCCTGGCCGGTGCTCACCGGCAGGACGAGCACGTCGGCGAGCGCGGCGCCGAGCACGGACTCGGCGGCGCCGCCGACGGTGAGCACGCCGTCGTCGCCGCGGGTGCCGGTCAGCGTGCCGCCGAGGGCGACGGCGCCGGTCAGCGTGCCGTCGGCCAGGCCGGGGAGCAGTTCGGCGCGGGCCTTGCCGTCGGAGGCCAGGACGGCGGCGGAGGCGAGGACGGTCGGGACGTACGGGCCGGGCGCGACGCGTTCTCCGAGCGCCTCGACGGCCACGGCGGTCTCCAGCAGGCCGAAGCCGCTGCCGCCGTACTCCTCGGGCAGGTGCAGGCCCAGCAGGCCCTGGTCGGCCAGGCCGCTCCAGAACGCGGGCCGCTGCTCGTCCTGCGCGCCGACGGCCGCGCGCACGACGTCCGCGGGGACGTTGCGCTCCGCCCAGCCGCTGACGGACTCGCGGAGCGCCTCGTGCTCCTCGCTCAACCCGATCGCCATAACACCCTCCGTGCCGCTCGGCCTCCAGACGTCCCAGAATCATATTCTAGAAGATGCTTCCAAGGCCAACGGCTGAACGAGATCGGCGGCCGAGCGAGATGAACGGCTGAGCGAGATCGCGGTTCAGGACGCGCGGGCCGTCCAGAACAGCATGTTGAGGTCGTGGTAGAGCGCCTTGCGGGCGTCGGTGACGCTGGCGAACAGCATGGCGGGCTTCGTCTTCGCCGGCGAAGAGACGACGAAGACGTACGCCTGCGAGGAGTGCTTCTTGCCCCCCTGCACATAACCGACCTTGTAGCCGAGCACCCACCCGAGGTTGTAACGGGCCCGCTGCGACACCGTCCAGGTGAGCGTGGAACCGGCGGGCTGGTAGCGCAGCGTCCACTTGGCGGCTTTGGCCGCCAGCTTGCGGTAGCCGTCGTAGGTGACCGGCGCCTTCGGCACCGCGAACGGAACCGGCCCGGAGGCGATCAGCGCCTGCGGCCGCTTGGCCGGCCCGACCTTCTGCGCCGCCGAGAACGGGGCCTTGGCGGTCTTCGCCCACGGCGCACCGTACTGGGCGTAGCTGACGCCCGCGGTCTGGTCCACCACGTACGACAGCACCGGCGTGCCCGTTCCGGGGAAGACGGTCATGGCCTTGGCCGCGGGGACGGCCGGCACGGCGATCGTGGGCGTGGGCTTCACCGGGGCGCCGGAGGCCGCCGGTCCACCGGCCTGCGCCGGGTCCACCCGCACCGGGTCGCCGGGCCGGTCCTCCGCGAACACCATGAAGATCAGGACCACGACGACCACGGTGACGAGCAGCGCGCCGATGCCGTAGACCGCCTTGATCGGGATGTCGCCGACGCGGAGGACCGCCGCGGAGAGCGCGCCCCGGCGCTCGCGCCCCGCTCCGGACGGCGTCCCGACCGCAGGGGCGACCGGCCCCTTCTGAGACGAGCGACCGGCAGGGGCGGCGACCGGTCCCTTCTGAGACGGGCGACCGGAGGCGGCGTCAACCGGCCCCTTCCGAGATGGGCGATCGGCAGGGGCGGCGACCGATCCCATGTGGAACGGCCGCCCGGCGGGGGCGGCCGGACCGCCGGTGCGGGGGAACGGTCCACCGGGCCTGCGGACATCCGCGGTGACCTCGCCGTCGGGGCGCCGCGTCCCGTCGGTGCTCTCGTCCTGTCCGGCCTCCCAGAGCGGCCTTCTCGCCTGCAGGGGGATCTCCACGGTGTCGGAGGCGGCCGCGCCGTCCGCGCCGGAGACCTCCCCGGACACCTGCTCGGACACCTGTTCTGACGCCGTGTCGGACACCTGCTCGGACTCCGTATTGGAAACCTGCTCGGACGCGGTGTCCGCCGCGGGCGGGGCCTTGGCGGCGGCCTGCGCGGCCTTCGCGATCGCGAGCGCCTGCTCCGGGCTCACCCGGGGCATCGGCGTGGTCGGAGCGTCATAGGAAGGAACGTACGTCGGAGGCCGCCCGGACCCAGGGCGGCTTGGGGAGTTACCAGCGCCGTCCGCCATGTCGGCAGACTACGTCACAAATCGTGATCCGTGCGGCCCAGCAGCCTCACTTCTCCGCCAACGCCTACATTGCCACAGGTCAGCGGGGCTGCGGCGCCCATTCCGGAATCCCGTCGCCGACCCCCCGGCGCCGCACGTCCGACTATTACCAAGATCACGTCATTGGTGGTATATGGCGAGTATCTTCCGTCTGGTCGGGAATGACGTGTTCCATGGCGACTACACCAGGTAACCGAACGACCGGACGTGCGCTGCGGCACGCGCTGTGCGCCGGGATGGCCGGTGGCCTGGTGGTGCTCAGCGGGTGCGGCCTCACCGGTGCACCGGCCTCGACGAGCACCGCCACCACACGCGGCGGCGGCGGCGACAGCCCGTCGGCGAACACCGCGGTGATCACCGAGGAGCAGGCGTACGAGCGGGTCATCGCCCAGGTGCTCCCGTCGATCGTGCAGATCACCACCTCCAAGGGGCTCGGCTCGGGCATCGTGTACGACACCCAGGGCCACATCGTGACCAACGCCCATGTCGTGGGCAAGTCCAAGACCTTCGAGGTCACGCTGGCCACCGGCGGCAAGCCGCGCAAGGCCGACCTGGTCGCCTCCTATCCCCTGGGCGACCTCGCGGTCATCCGCGTCGCCGACCGCAACGGCCTGACCCCCGCGAACTTCGGCGACTCGGGCAGGCTCAAGGTCGGCCAGATCGTCCTGGCCATGGGCAACCCGCTGGGTCTGTCGGGCAGCGTGACCAACGGCATCATCTCCGCGCTGGGCCGCACGGTGACCGAACCGCAGGGCGAGGGCTCGCCGGGAGCGACCATCACCAACGCCATCCAGACCTCCGCGTCGATCAACCCCGGCAACAGCGGCGGGGCGCTCACCAACCTCAACGGCGAGGTGATCGGCGTCCCGACGCTGGCCGCCGTCAACCCCGACCTCGGCGGAGGCGCCGCACCCGGCATCGGGTTCGCGATCCCGAGCAGCACCGCCAAGGACGTGGCCGAGCAGATCATCCGGTACGGCAAGGTCACCAACACGCGGCGGGCCGCGCTGGGCGTCCGGGTCAACACCGTCGTGGACGCCGACGGCCGGCCGGTCGGCGTCGGCGTCGCCCACGTGGACGCGGGCAGCGGCGCGGCCCACGCCGGGATCAAGCCCGGTGACATCATCACCAGCGTCAACGGCAAGCCCACGCCGACGGCGGCGTCCCTGTCGGAGGTGCTGGCAGGGCTGCGTCCGGGCACGCAGGCGAAGGTCGGGGTCCTGCACCCGAACGGCAAGACGACGACCGTCACCGTCACGCTCGGCACCCTCTCAGGGACCTGACCCGCGGCCGCCGGCCTGGAGAGCCGGGATGAGGTGAGCGGGCATCCCGTGTCACGCCAATGGATCAAGTAGGGCTAAAGTCCTAACGGTCACAGGCGAGACGACGAGGGACAGCAGCCGATGACGACCACCGAGACCGCCTCCGCCCGCCAGATGATCGAACGGGCGGCGCGAGGGCACTACCGCACCATCTACACCGCCTCCGCGCTGGACGCGGCCGTACGACTGCTGGCCGAGGTGCACGAGGCCGGCGAGCGTCACGGCCTGGCCACCGCCGACTGGACCGGCGAGCACGGCACCGACCACCGCCTGGCCGAGGCCGTGCTGCACGCCCGGTCCACCGCCTACCGGCGTGCCTCCCTGGCCGGCCTGGACGACCCGCACGGCCTGCTCACCGGGGCCGCCGAGCGCGCCGGCCTGGCGACGCTGGACCACCCGGACACCGCCCCTTGCGACCCGCGCTCCCCCGCGCTGGACCAGCACGCGTCATCCCCCGACCCGCGCACCGCATCCCTCGACCCCCGTTCGGCCTCGCTGGACCCGCGCACCGCATCCCTCGACCCGCGCACGGCCTCGCTGGACCCGCGCGAGGCCGGGACGGAGGCGCGGCGGGCGGCCGGCGACGGACCGGCGCGGCGTGCCCGCATCCGCCTGGCCCGGCTGCCGCAGACCCCGCCCTGGGGATGGGACGGCTCGGCGCCCCTCGTGGTGAGCCTCGAACGCTTCGACAGCCTGACCAGCCCCGGGTGGAAGTGGGAGCTGTTCCCCGACGTCGGCGAGCCGAGCACGCAGATGGTGCAGGTCGTCGCCCCGCCCCCGTCCCCCGCCACGGCCGACGAGGTCCTCGCCGTCGCCCGTCAGGTCCTCACCGGCGCCATCCGCCTCTACCGCTGACGCGGCACGCCCGGGGTCACCGTCCGAGGAAGGCCGTCAGCGCGTCGTTGAACTCCGCGGGGCGGGTGGCGTGCACCTCGTGCCCGGCCTCGATCGTCATCAGCCGGGCGCCGGGGATGCGGCGGGCCAGATCGGCGACCTGGTCCTGCGGCAGGTGGCTGGGCGCGCCGCCCGCGATGACCAGCGTCGGCGCGGTGACCTTGGCCAGGCCGTCCAGCCACGCCGGGTCGGGATGGTTGCGCTGGTGGGCGGTCTGCTCGACCATGGCCCAGTCGAAGGGCAGCTCGCCGTCGGGCCGCCCGGGCAT
This sequence comes from Sphaerisporangium sp. NPDC004334, assembly GCF_053602655.1. Taxonomy (NCBI): domain Bacteria; kingdom Bacillati; phylum Actinomycetota; class Actinomycetes; order Streptosporangiales; family Streptosporangiaceae; genus Sphaerisporangium; species Sphaerisporangium sp. NPDC004334. Next base: position 318,152 of record NZ_JBSGDZ010000003.1, on the reverse strand, counting down.
GGCCAGGCGGGCGGGGTGCGGCGCGGGGACGTCCTCCAGCACCAGGCGCTCGACCCGGCCCGGATGGTCCTGCGCGACCAGGAAGGCGACCATGCCGCCCATGGAGTGCCCGACGATGGTCACGCGGGGCAGTTCGAGGTGGTCGAGCAGGGCGACCACGTCGTCGCGCATGAGCTCCAGCGAGTAGACCCGGGGCCACTCGCTGGCGCCGTGCCCGCGGGCGTCGGGCGCGTAGACGCGCCAGGACCCCGCCAGGTGCTCGATGACTCCGGCCCAGGTGGTGTGGTCGCTCCCCCGCCCGTGCAGAAGCAGCACCGGCGGCGCGCCGGCGTCCCCCGCCACCTCGTAGACCAGCCGTACCCGGTTCACCACGGCGGACCGAAGATCTGTCATGCGGCAACGCTACAGAGCCGCGACCGCCGCCGGAACAACGTTCACATCGGGCGAAACCGGCATACCCCACGCACGACAAAGGGCGGCCGGCGGGCCTGTGGGGCCCGCCGACCGCCCTCGGGCGATCAGCTCCGCAGCGCGGGGGCGCGCACGGGAGTGTGGAGGTGGCGGGAATCGAACCCGCGTCCTTCAACACCGCGTCAGGGCTTCTCCGGGTGCAGCCTGCTGCGATTTTCTCAGCCCCGGTGATCACGCAGGCGTGTCACCGACGGGCTCAGTCACTGTTAGGTTTCCCTATCGGCCCCGTGACCGGGTCGATCGGTTGAGCCTCCTAGCGATGCCAGATCCGGGCCGGAGGCACTCCCGGGCTGACAAGGGCCTAGACCTCGCTCAGGCGGCGAGGGCCATGTGGCCCTGAGTGCGCGTGTTATTGGCACTTATTGTTTTGCGGTCACAGGATTAACGAGGTTATGTCCGCAGTCCTCGACCCGCTTCCCCTGGCACGACATGCCGAAGTCGAAACCAGTCACCCCCTGTGGAGTTGTCAACACGACCTCCGGAGAGGCCGATCGACACGAAGATACTCCACTCAACACCGGCGGTGCCAACTTGATTCCCCGCGGCGGCCCTCCGCCGGCGACCGCGGACGCCGAAACCCCCGGGGACGTGGCACGTGGCACACGCCCCCGGGGGCCGACCGGCAGGGTCGAGCCGGTCCGGACGGCAGGGCTTCCCCCGAGATGAAGCCCTGGTCTCATCACGGCGACCAGGCCCGCAACCCCCAAGCGGTGCCCGGTCACCCAGAAAGACGCCGGAAGACGCCCCGATGGTTGCTCGGCCCGGCGAGATTTTTCCGAAAGGCCGTTCAACCGTCGTTCAGGGCCGGGCGGCGGCGTTCCGGCAGGCGCGCCGGCCCTCGCGCAGAGGCCCGTTCAGGCCGCGTTCAGGGCACCGTTCAGGGTGGCGTTCACGCGGCCGTGCGGGCGCTACGGAAGAACTGGCCGGCCACGCGGGCCGAGGCCGCCGGGTCGGCGCTCTCGGTGAGCACGGCGACGGCCAGGTCGCCCTGCCAGCCCACGAACCACGACAGGTGCCGCTCACGCTTCTTCTCGGTGTAGGTCACGGCCGAGGCCAGCCCGTAGACCTTGTCCCCCGGCGCCGAGGCGGCGGCGGCCGTGCCCGAGACCACGCCCGCGCGCATCAGCGCGCGAAGCTCGGTCAGGGTCGCCGGGTCGAGGGTGACCGGACGCGGCGGCGTGGCGGGCGCGGGGTCGGAGGAGGCGTCAGCGGCGGCGTCCGGCGAGGAGGGCGAGGTGACCAGCGTGGGCGGGCGCCAGGTGCCCGAGCCCAGGGCCGCGGCGACCAGGGCCATCGACAACGGGCTGACCCGCACCGTCTGCCCAGCGATGATCTTCGCCTTGGCGGCGTCGGTCGCCGCCGCCGGCATGCTGCCGGTGAACGCGCGCAGCGGCAGCCGCCAGTCGCCGCCGATGCCGAAGCGGGCGGCCGCCCGGTTGAGGGCCCCGGCGTCGATGCGGCGCGACAGGGACGCCAGCGCGGTGACGCACCCCCGGGCGAAGTCGGCGGTGACGCTCGGCGTCGTGCCGGCCGGCGGCGCGGTGGACGTCGCGGTCGGCGTCGGGGTGGGGGTGGGCGTCGTCGGCTGCTGAGGCTGGGGCCGCGCCTCCGTCTGCTGGAAGCGGGCGCCCCCGACCGTGCGGTCGGCCGGGCACGGCAGCTTCTGGTCGGGGTCCAGCCCCGCGCCGAGCAGGCCGTCCGCGGCCACGATCGAGAACGTCGTGCCGGGCGGGAAGCGCCCGGCGAGCCCGTCGGTCTGCTGGTCGAACTCTTTGGACGCCACGGCGCGGATCTGCCCGGACGGCGCGTCCACCGCGACCAGCAGCGCGGCAGGCCCGCCGCCGACGGACAGGTCGGCGGACTGCTGCACGCCCTTGTCGATGGTGGTGCGCACCGAGGTGGTGTTCGTCCTGCCGGGCCAGCGCGCCAGCTCGGCGACCTGCTCGCCGGTCTTAAGGTCGTAGGTCATGACCTCGGTGCCGGTGGAACCGGTGAGCTGGTCCTGGTAGGCCTTCTGCAGGCCGCCCTGGCCGATGGTGTCGCCGCCGGCGCGCTGCGGGCCGCCGAGCTGCTGCATGGTCTCGGCGGTGATCGCGCCGACCTTGCCGATGATGTCGACCGGCTGGGCGGGTGCGACCGGCTGCGACCGCTTCTCGATCTTCAGGTCGGGGCCGATCTCCTCCAGCCGGTCCAGCAACTGGGCGTACTTCTTGGCGCCGAAGGTCACCAGCGGCACGAAGTCCTGCGGCGGCGCCGAGCGGATGCGGGCGAGCAGGCGGTCCTGGGCGAAGCCGGTGAGCTGGAACAGCCGCTCGCACACCCCCACCGGGTCCTTCACCCGGTCGGGGTAGACGCCGGCGAGGTACAGCGTGGTGTCCTGCTGGAGCGGGTCGCCGTTGCGGTCCTCGATGGGCTGGCGGATCGGCTGGTCGCCCTCTGGGGCGACCTTGACCGCGAAGCGCTGGCCCTCGCGCAGCTGCGGGTGGATGACGCTGGGCGACCAGCGGACCTTCCACCTGCCGTCGACCACGTGCAGCGGCAGGTCGTTGTCGTACTGCCAGATCGGGTTGTTGTCGCCGAGGTCGATCTGGACGTGGAACCTGGCGTCCGCGCTGTCGCCGTTGGTGGTCAGGCTCCTGAGCGCGAAGCGGATGGAGGCGGCGTCGAGCTGCACCCCAGCGTCCTCCAGCGCCTTGCGCACGGCCTTGGGGTCGCCGTCGACGCGCTCGGCCGCGGCGGCGTAGTCGCCGGACTGCCAGCCCACCAGGAACTGGCTGACCGCCTCGTGCGGCGATGGCTCGGAGAAGCAGGCCGACAGCATGGGCACGGCGACGGCCAGCGACAGCCCAGCCGACAGGGCTCTTCTCAGACGTACGGCTAGCACCACTGCTGCTCGGACCTCATCGGTTGCGGTGACGTAGGGCGCGGGCCATCTCCCTGTTCGCCTGCTTCTCGGCGAGGTCGTGCCGCTTGTCCCAGGTCTTCTTACCGCGGGCGACGCCGATCTCGACCTTGGCCCTGCCGTCACTGAAGTACAGCGAGAGCGGGACCAGCGTCAGGCCCGTCTCCTTGGTCTTGCTGATGATCTTCCCGATCTCCTTGCGGTGGAGCAGGAGCTTGCGGGGGCGCCGCGCGGCGTGGTTGGTCCAGGTGCCCATGTGGTACTCGGGGATGTGGATGTTCATCAGCCACACCTCGTCGTCCTTGACCTGGGCGTACCCGTCCGAAAGGCTCGCCCGGCCGGCACGGAGGGATTTCACCTCCGTGCCCATCAGGACGAGCCCGGCCTCGTAGGTGTCCTCGATCTGGTAATCGTGCCGGGCACGCTTGTTCTGGGCGATCAGCTTGCGCCCGGTCTCACGTGGCATACAGCGAGCCTACCGGGGAGCGTCACACCCGCAGGTACCGGCGGAGCGTCACGAACGAGGCGAGGATACAGATGAGCACGCCGACCACGGTCGTGAGCGTGATCACCTGTGCGACGTCGCTCCAGGTGAGCTGTGTCGCCAGCGCGAAGAACTTCTGCATGCTGTCGAAGATCACGATCTTGGCGAACATCAGCAGCACCGCCGAGATCACCCCGCCGACCAGGCCGGCGATGGTGCCCTCCATGACGAAGGGCAGCTGGATGTACAGGTTGGAGGCCCCGACCAGGCGCATGATGCCGGTCTCGCGCCTGCGGTTGTACGCCGACAGCCGCACGGTGTTGCCGATCAGCAGGATGGCGGCGAACACCTGGATCAGCGCCACGACGAGCGCCGCGCTGCGCAGCCGGTTCATCAGGCCGAAGAACCGGTCGAGCAGTTGCTGGTCGTTGACCACGTTCGCCACGCCGGGCGCGCCGCTGAGCGCGTCGAAGACGGACTTGTAGTCGTCGGGGTTCTTGAGCTTGACCCGGAACGACTCGGGCATGTCCTCGACCTTGACCGCGTTCAGGAAGACGCTGTTGCTGCTGTAGGAGGCCTTGAAGTTCTCGTAGGCCTTCTCCTGGGTCTCGAAGGTGACCCGGTCGACCTGCGGCAGGCTCTCGATCTGCTTCTGCAGCGCGACCTTCTCCTGCGCGCTGACCGTGCCGCGGCCCTTACAGGCGTCGAACGGGCTGTTCTTCATGCACAGGAAGGCCGAGAGCTGGACCTTGTCGGACCAGTAGCTGCTCATGCTGCCGACCTGCGCGTTGATCATGAGCCCAATGCCGAGCAGGGCCATGCCGATGGCCACGGTCACGATGACCGCGATGGTCATCGTGAGGTTGCGGCGAAGGCCGATCCAGACCTCAGAGAAGATGAAGTTTGCCCGCATGCTTTGGGTGTCCCCTGTCGCTATCTCGCTTGGTGATCAGTACGCCTGGCCGTAGACGCCGCGCGACTGATCTCGGACGATCTTGCCGTCCTCCAGCTCGACCACGCGCTTGCGCATGGAGTCGACGATGGCGGCGTCATGGGTGGCCATGACGACAGTGGTGCCGGTCCGGTTGATCCGGTCGAGCACCTTCATGATCCCGATGCTGGTGGCGGGGTCGATGTTGCCCGTGGGCTCGTCCGCGAGCAGGATCATCGGACGGTTGACGAACGCGCGGGCCATCGCGACCCGCTGCTGCTCGCCACCGGACAGCTCGTCGGGCATGCGGTGGGCCTTGCCCTCCAGGCCGACGAGCTCGACGACCTCGGGCACGACCTTGCGGATGAACCGCCGGGGCTTGCCGATGACCTCCAGCGCGAACGCCACGTTCTCATAGACGTTCTTGTTGGGCAGCAGCCGGAAGTCCTGGAACACGCAGCCGATGCGGCGGCGCAGGTGCGGCACCTTGAAGTTCGACAGGCGCGCCAGATCCTTACCGGCGACGTGGATGGCGCCCGAGTTCGGGCGCTCTTCCTTCAGGACCAGCCGGAGAAAGGTCGACTTCCCCGACCCCGAAGGACCGACCAGGAACACGAACTCCCCCTTGTCGACGTCCACGCTGACGTGGTCGAGGGCGGGGCGGTTCTGGTTAACGTAGACCTTGGTGACATTATCGAAATGGATCACAGGCGCATCACGGCATGCCAGTCTAGGGGTTAGGACGGTCGCGGAGGTGGCCGCGTCAGCCACATCGCATTGCTCGCCGGCCGGGGGGCGCCGCTCTTTACCGACGATCGACGTTCCGGTTGGCCGAGGCTCAGTCTAGGGGTAACACTGGCATGGAACGTCCATAACGGAAACAAAACGATTCCACACTCGCTAACAGGGTGGTAAAGCGATCATCGTGGAGAGGGAGATATCCCGTGAGCTGCGAACATCTCATCTGCGCCAACTGCGCCGGCCCGGTGGTCGAGGGGCGGTGCCCGGCCTGCCGGGCCAGCAGGGCAAGGGTTCACCACCATGGGCTGGGCGGTCTTTCGCCCATGCTCATCGCGATCGTGCTGCTCATCGTGCTGGCGTGCACGCTCGCGCTGAACCACCTCTACGGCGCCTGAGCGGCGCCGCAGGGGTGGTGCGGGAAGGTCTGGGGCGGCCCAGGGGCCGGCGCGGCGGTCAGCCGCTCGCGGCGCCCGACTCCTGGCGGCGCATCCAGCGGATCTCGCCCTCGATGAACTCGTCGAGGTCGCCGTCGAGCACCGCGGTGGGGTTGCCCGCCTCGACCGACGTGCGCAGGTCCTTCACGATCTGGTACGGGTGCAGCACGTAGTTGCGGATCTGCGTGCCCCACGAGGTGGTGGACTCGCCGCGCAGCTCCGACATCTTCGCGGCCTCCTCCTGCCGCTTGCGCTCGAGCAGCTTGGCCTGCAGCACCGTCATCGCCGAGGCGCGGTTCTGCAGCTGTGAGCGCTCGTTCTGGCAGGAGACCACGATGCCGGTGGGCAGGTGGGTGATGCGCACCGCCGAGTCGGTGGTGTTGACGCCCTGGCCGCCCGGGCCGGAGGACCGGTAGACGTCGATGCGCAGGTCGTCCTCGTTGATGTCGATGTGGTCGGTCTGCTCGACGACCGGCACGATGTCGACGCCCGCGAAGGAGGTCTGGCGGCGCCCCTGGTTGTCGAAGGGGCTGATGCGGACCAGCCGGTGGGTGCCGTGCTCGCCCCTCAGGGTGCCGTAGGCGTAGGGCGCCTTGACGACGAAGGTCGCCGACTTGATGCCGGCCTCTTCGGCGTAGGAGGTGTCGTAGATCTCGGTGGAGTACCCCTTGCGCTCGGCCCACCGGATGTACATGCGCAGGAGCATCTGGGCCCAGTCGGCCGCGTCCACGCCGCCGGCCTGGGAGTTGATCGTGACGAGCGCCTCGCGGGCGTCGTAGGGACCTGCCAGGAGCGTGCGCACCTCGAGGGCGTTGACGTCGGTGCGCAGGGAGCCCAGTTCGCGGTCGGCCTCCTCGCGCGTGTCGGCGTCGTCCTCGGCCTCGGCCAGCTCGTACAGGACGGAGATGTCGTCCAGCCGCCGGATCAGGTTCTCGACGCGGTTGAGCTCGCCCTGCATGTGGGAGAGCTTGCTGGTGACCTTCTGCGCCTGCTCAGGGTCGTTCCACAGGTCGGGCGCGGCAGCCTGCTCCTCCAACTCGGCGATCTGCTTGCGCATGACGTCGAGATCCAGCACATCCTGAATGCCCTTCAGTGTGCCGGTAAGCTCGCTGATCTCTTCTGCGGGATCGATGGCTGCCACATCTGCCAAGGGTACGCGAAGCCGGAGCCACCTCGCGCGTGGCTAGCATGGGCGTTCTGCGGGGGGACTCATCGGGAGGCGAGCGTGACCAGGACCATGCGTGCCGCCCTCGCGCTGTCCCTGCCGGCCGCGGCCATGGTCACGTTGCTCGCCTGCTCCGCGCCTCCCGCCCAGACCAGCCGCGGCGCGGTGCCCGCCTCCGCCTCTCCGAGCGCCCCGGCCGGGACGGCCTCCCCCACGTCCTCCGCCACGGAGCCTCCGGCGGTCACGCTGCGGGAGGCCGGCAGGGTGACGCGCGAGATCCTTGCCGCCGACGACGCCGCCCGCGCCGCCGGCGCCGAGTTCTACGCCGTCGACCAGAGCCGGGACGCCCAGGCGCCGATCACCGTGGCGGCGTTCGAGTCCACCGGGCTGCGCTCCGCCCGCTACACCTGGGGCGGGCCGGCGCTGCTGGTGCCGCGCCTGCGGCCGGGCCGTTATCCCTACTGGTTCGCGGCGATCGTCGAACGCAAAGACGCCAAGGGGCAGGGCCGCACCGCTGTACTGGCCTTCATGAAGCAGTACGAGGCCGCCGACTGGCGGCTCAGTTTCGCCTCGCTGCTCTACCCCGGCGCCGAGCCGCCCGCCGTCGCGCTGGACGAGGACGGCTACGCGACCCCGCTGGCCACCCGCGACGACTCGATCGCGATCAGCCCGCACCTGATGGCGCCGCTGCACGCGACCATCGCCGAGGAGGGGCCCAAGGGGTACGCGGCGAGCCTGATCGGGTCCGGGCCGCAGACCACCGGCTACTTCGACGAGGTCGAGAAGACCCAGCCCGAGTACAAGCTGCGCGGGTTCCTGTACGACTCGCTGTTCGCCGCGACCGCCTATCCGATCTACGCGCTGCGCACGACCGACGGCGGGGCGGCCATCCTGTACTCGCTGACCCGCACCACGCTCCGGCAGGCCAAGACGGCCTCCGCCGCTGGCCTGGTGCCGGTGCCCAAGGACGTCCGCTGGTCGGTGGGCAGCGTCGTCGTGCCATCCATGGTGCGCATGGTGGAGACCCAGCAGTACGTCAGCCAGGTGGCCCGCAGGGGCTCCCCCGAGCGGGCGCGGATCATCGGCTTCGACGGGGCCGCCACGAGCGTCACCAGCCGCTGACGACGCAGGCCGCCAGGCGGGGGGGCCGGACGGCTCGACGGACGTCCGGAGGGCCGGAGGGCGCCCGGCGGGGGTCCGCAAGGTTGAAGGGCGCCCGGCGGGGTCCGCAGGGTGAAAGGGCGCCCGGCGGCGGTCGCGCCGCCGGGCGGCGAGCTCAGCGCTCGGCGTGCGGCAGGTTGCTGGTGGCCACCAGGGTGCGCACGGCCCTCAGCGCCACCGAGAGGGTGGCCAGGTCGAAGTGGTCGCTCTCCCAGATCTCCGACAGCGTCTGGCGCGCCCGCGCGACGGCGGCCGAGTTGACCTCCGACCAGCGTGCCAGGCGCTCCTCCGGGGACGGCCCCGGCTCGCTGTGCACCAGCACGTCCCTGGTCAGCGTCGCGTGCGCGGCGTACAGGTCGTCGCGCAGCGCGGCCCTGGCCATGGAGTTCCACCGGTTGTCGCGGGGCAGGGCGATGACCCGCTCGCGCAGCCGGGCGAGCTGGAGCCGGTCGGCCAGGTCGAAGTAGACCTCCGCGACGTCGTTCACCGGGCGGCCGGTGCGCGAGGAGATCTCCACCAGGTCGAACGTCGAGTACGCCGGCACCATCACCGCCGCGCGCTCGGCCAGGTCGGCCGGAACGCCCCGCGACAGGTACCCGTCGCGGCGCTCCTCGAAAGCCGCGAGGTCGGGGCCGGTGAGCAGTTTGGGCAGGTGGGGCAGCAGCCCCTCGGCGCCCTCCACGAAGAACCTCACCGCTCCCGCCAGGTCGAGCGGCGGCCTGCGGTTGCCGAGCAGCCACCGCGCGCCGCGCTCGGCGAGCTTGCGGCCCTCCAGCAGCATGGCGAGCTGAGTGGCGGTGTCGACCTTGTTGTTCAGCGCCTCCACGGCCCGCCAGAAGCCCGGCAGCTCGAACACCTCGCGCGACACCAGGTAGGCCCGGGCGATGTCGGGGGTGGAGGCGCCGGTCTCCTCGCCGAAGCGGAACATGAACGTCGTGCCGCTGGCGTTGACCAGGTCGTTGACCACGCAGGTGGTGATGATCTCGCGGCGCAGCGGGTGGGTGTCCATGGCGGCGCGGAACCGCTCGCGCAGCGCCGAGGGGAAGTACGACACCAGCCACGACGTCAGGTACGGGTCGTCGGGCAGGTCGGAGGCGAGCAGCTCGTGGTCGGCCACGAGCTTGGTGTAGGCGAGCAGCACCGAAAACTCCGGCGCGGTCAGCCCGAGGTGGGCCTGGCGCCGCTCGGCGAGCGTCTTGTCGGACGGCAGCGCCTCCAGCTCCCGGTTGATCAGGCCGTCGCGCTCCAGCCTGCGCAGGTAGCGGGCGTGGATGTGCAGCATCTCCTGCGCCTGCGCGCGGGCGGCGGCCAGGACGATGTTCTGCGCCTTGTTATCGCCCAGCACCAGCCCGGAGACCTCGTCGGTCATGTCCAGGAAGAGCTGGTCGCGGTCGTTCTCGCTCAGCTCCCCGTCCCGCACCAGCCGGTCCAGGAGGATCTTGATGTTCACCTCGTGGTCGGAGGTGTCCACACCGGCCGAGTTGTCGATGAAGTCGGTGTTGACGTACCCGCCGTTGAGCGCGAACTCGATGCGGGCGAGCTGGGTGAGCCCGAGGTTGCCGCCCTCGCCGATCACCTTGCAGCGCAGGTCGGCGGCGTTGACGCGCAGCGCGTCGTTGGCCTTGTCGCCGGCGTCGGCGTGGCTCTCGGCGGAGGACTTGACGTAGGTGCCGATGCCGCCGTTCCACAGCAGGTCGACCGGGGCCCGCAGGATGGCGCTGATCAGGTCGCTCGGCGTCATCGCCGACACGCCCTCGCGGATGCCGAGGGCGGCGCGCATCTGCGGCGACACCGGCACCGACTTGGCCGTGCGCGGCCACACGCCGCCGCCGGCCGAGATGGCGCCGGAGTCGTAGTCGGCCCAGGAGCTGCGCGGCAGCGCGAACAGGCGGGACCGCTCCTCGAAGCCCCGGGCCGGGTCGGGCGAGGGGTCGACGAAGATGTGCCGGTGGTCGAAGGCCGCGACCAGTTTGATGTGCCGGGACAGCAGCATGCCGTTGCCGAACACGTCGCCGGACATGTCGCCGACGCCCACCACCGTGAAGTCGGTGCTCTGGACGTCGACGCCCATGGAGCGGAAGTGGTAGGCGACCGACTCCCAGGCGCCGCGCGCGGTGATGCCCATGGCCTTGTGGTCGTACCCGACCGAGCCGCCGGAGGCGAAGGCGTCGCCGAGCCAGAAGCCGTACTCCTTGGCGACGCTGTTGGCGATGTCGGAGAAGGTGGCGGTGCCCTTGTCGGCCGCGACGACCAGGTAGGTGTCGTCGCCGTCGTGCCGGACGACGCCGTGCGGGGGGACCACCTGGTTGTCGACGAGGTTGTCGGTGATGTCGAGCAGGCCGGAGATGAACTGCCGGTAGCAGGCCACGCCCTCGGCCATCACCTCGTCCCGCCCGCCGCCGACCGGCGGCCGCTTGACGACGAAGCCGCCCTTGGAGCCGGTGGGGACGATGACGGTGTTCTTCACCATCTGGGCCTTGACCAGGCCGAGCACCTCGGTGCGGAAGTCCTCCATGCGGTCGGACCAGCGCAGGCCGCCGCGGGCGACCTTGCCGAAGCGCAGGTGGACGCCCTCGACGCGCGGCGAGTACACGAAGATCTCGTACTTCGGGCGGGGCAGCGGCAGCACGCTGATCGCCGAGGAGTCGAACTTCAGCGAGATGTACGGCTTGCGCCTGCCCTCCGCCCGCTGGAACGCGTTGGTGCGCAGCGTCGCGGAGATCATCTCCAGGTAGGCCCGCAGGATGCGGTCCTCGTCCAGCGAGGCCACCTCGTCCAGGGCGGCCAGGATCTCCTCGCGTAGCGCGTCGGCCATGTCGTCGCGCAGGTCGTCCGCGCGGCGGGGGTCGAGCCGGGCCTCGAAGAGCCGTACCAGCAGTTTGGCCAGCCGGATGTTGCCGAGCAGCACCTTCTCGATGTAGCGCTGGCTGAAGGCCGTGCCGGCCTGGCGCAGGTACTTGGCGTACACGCGCAGGTACAGCGCCTGCTCCCAGGTGAGGCCGGCGGCGATGACCAGGCCGTTGAAGCCGTCGCTCTCGATCTCGGCGCGCCACAGCGCTCCGGCGACGTCCTCGAACAGCCGCTTGAACCGCTCGTCTCCGGTCTCCGCCGAGGAGGGGCAGCGCAGGCCGAAGTCGTAGATCCAGGCGGCCGGCCCGCCGGGCCTGCCGATCTGGTACGGCCGCTCGTCCACGACCTCGACGCCCATGCGCGACAGCAGCGGCAGCACGTCCGACAGCGAGACCGGGGGGCCGATGCGGAAGAGCTTGAACCGCCACTCGCACTGGGCGCGGTCCTGCGGCCGGTAGAGGTCCATGGCGACCTCGCCGGGGGTGGCGGCGAGCCGCTCCAAACGGCACAGGTCCTCGACGGCCGCGTGGGGGGAGAAGTCGGCCTTGTAGCCCTCGGGGAACGCCTCGGCGTACCTGCCGGACAGCGCCGCGCTCGTCGGCCCGCCGGGCAGCTTGGCGACCCGGTCCTCGGGAAGCCCCGCGATCGCGTCGGCGAGGTCGTCCTCCCAGGTGCGGGTGGTGGCGGCGATGCGGGCCTCGAGCGCGGGCAGGTCGAACTCGCGCGGCCCGAGGGCCTTGCCACGCTCGCCGCGCACGACGATGTGCAGGCGGGCCAGCGGCGACTCGCCGAGCATCGTGCTGTAGTCGAGGGTCGCGCCGTCGAGCGCCTCCAGCAGGATGTCCTGCATGCGGACGCGCACATCGGTGTTGTACCGGTCGCGGGGCAGGTAGATCAGGCAGGAGATGTAGCGGTTGTAGTCGTCGGCGCGCAGGAACAGCTTGACCCGCTTGCGCTCGCGCAGCCGCAGCACCTCCAGGGCCATCGGCGCGAGCTCGTCGGCGGGCACCTGGAACAGCTCGGCGCGCGGATAGCTCTCGAGGATCTCGATGAGGTCCTTGCCGTCGTGGCTGTCGGGGCTGAGGCCCGCCTTGTCCAGCACCTCGGAAACGCGGCGGCGCAGCACCGGGATGTGCGAGATCGACTCGCTGTAGGCGACGTGCGAGAACAGGCCGAGGAAGCGGCGCTCGCCGACGACGTCGCCCTCGGGGGAGAAGACCTTGACGCCGATGTAGTCCAGGTAGGCGGGGCGGTGCACGGTGGCCCGGCTGTTGGCCTTGGTCACCACGAACTGCTGTCTCTCGCGCGCCTTCGCGCGCAGCTCGGGGGACATGGCGGCGAAGCTCGCCGACCCGGCCTTGTCGGCCCGCAGGATGCCGAGGCCGGTGCCGGGGAGCGCGCGCAGCCCGTCTCCGTCCGGCGCCTCCTCCAGGCGGTACTCGCGGTAGCCGAGGAAGGTGAAGTGGCCGTCGGCGAGCCAGCGGAGCAGCTCGACGCTGTCGGCGACGTCGCCCGACGGGAGGCCCGGCGGCACGGCCTCCAGCTCGGCGGCGATGCCCTCGGCCAGGGCCCGCATCTTGGGCGAGTCCTCGACGGCGGCGCGGACGTCCTGCAGCACCCGCTGCAGGTCGCCCTCGATCTCCGCGAGCGCCTCGGGGGCGGGCAGGCGGTCGGTCTCGATGTGCATCCACGACTCGACGAGGAACTGCCCGGTGAGGTCGGTCTGGTCGTCGCCGAGCATGCGCCCGGTCATGTCGCGGCGCACCTTGATCTGCGGGTGCACGACGAGCTGGACGCCGATGCCGTGGCGCTCCAGCTCCATGGTGACCGAGTCGACCAGGTAGGGCATGTCGTCGGTGACGACCTCGATGACCGCCCCGGGGCCGTGGCCGTTCTCCGGCGGCGGGGGCGCGTAGGCCCGGACCAGCGCCCGCCCTTGGGGTCGGTTGGCGGCGAAGCGCCGCTGGGCCAGGGCGGCGGCGCCGACCTGGGCGGGGTCGCGGTCGATCACGTCCTCGGGCGCGACATGCCGGTAGTAGAGCCGGAGGAAGGCCAGGACGCCGTCACCGTCGAGGTGGTCGGCCTCCGTGGTGTCGGCACACAGTTCAGCAGCGGACCGGAGCAACCGGTCCTTTGCCTCGTCGAGCGGCATGTCGCTTCTCACTCCTTTGTGAGCGTTCGCCTTGTACGCAGTGATCTTGCCGGGTCGGGGTCATGACAGGGGCATGCCACGCTCCCGGTCGCGCGACACCTCCGCGGCGGAACGGGGTGCTCGATCGCCGTTGACCAAGTCCCCTCCGCCGTACCCGATATCAGCCCATCACACCTGAAACGTCAACTTGTCCGATATCGTGCGCAATTCCCCTGGCAGTGCGAGTCTTCCACGGCCGCCACGTGCACCGTGACCGATCCGTGATAAACCTTGGACCTTCTGGGGACGTCTCTTAGGACGGGCGATACCTTTCGTCGTCGATGACCGTTCCCAGAGATGAGTGATCATGCAACCCGCGCTCGACCGGCGGACCTTCCTGCGGGCCTCCGCCGTCACCGCGGCGGCCGCGGCCACCGCCTGCGCCCCGACCGGCACCCTCGCGAGGGCCACGACGGGCACGGCGGGCACCGCGAGCGCCTCTGGCGCGGCTTCCGCGGCGGGCTCGGCGCCGTCCGCCGCGTCCGCCGGGGGCACCCTGGCGCGCACCGGCGCGCGCGGCGGGCCCTCCCCCTCCGACTGGTCCTCCCTGGGCAGGGGCCTGGCGGGCCGGATGATCCGTCCCGGCGACGCCTCCTACGACGCGGCGCGCCGCCTGTACAACCCCTCCTTCGACGGCATCCGGCCGGGCGGCGTCGCCTACTGCGCCAACCCCTCCGACGTGGCCGAGTGCCTGGCCTTCGCCCGGCGGTTCGGGGTGCCGGTGACCTCGCGTTCGGGCGGCCACAGCTACGCGGGCTGGTCCACCGGCACCGGCCTGGTGATCGACGTCTCGCGCATGAGCTCCGTACGGGCCTCCGGAGGGCGCGCGGTCGTGGGCGCGGGCGCTCAGCTCGTCGACATCTACGACCGGCTGGCGGCGCACGGCGTCGGCATCCCGGGGGGCTCGTGCCCCACCGTGGGCATCGCCGGCCTGACGCTCGGCGGCGGCATCGGCGTCCTGTCGAGGAAGTACGGCCTCACCTGCGACGCTCTGGAGTCGCTGCAGATCGTCACGGCCGACGGGCGGGTGCGCACCTGCGACTCCCGCCACGACCCCGAGCTCTACTGGGCCTCGCGCGGCGGCGGGGGCGGCAACTTCGGCGTCGCGGTGTCGTTCACCTTCCGCACCCACCGTACGCAGGACCTCACGCTGTTCTTCCTGCACTGGCCCTGGTCGCGGGCGCGCAAGGTGGTCGCGGCCTGGCAGGCGTGGGCGCCGTCGGTCCCCGACGCGCTGTGGAGCAACCTCCACCTGTCCCAGGACCCCCGCCTGGACGTGCAGATCGGCGGGGTCTACGTGGGCCCGCGCGCCGAGTGCGAGCGGCTGCTCGACCCGCTGATCGCCAAGGTCGGATCCCAGCCGTCCAGCCGCTTCATCACCCGCACGTCCTACCAGCACGCCATGATGATCGAGGCGGGCTGCTCCTCGCGCACCGTGTCCCAGTGCCACCGGCAGGGCGACCTGCCCGGGCGGACGGCCGACGGCCGCTTCCCGCGCGACGCCTTCAGCGCCAAGTCCCACATGGCCTACCGCCCGCTGTCGGCCTCCGGCATCGCCACCCTGGTCGACCGGATCTCCCGGCCCGGCCGGCACGCCGTGCTCCTGGACGCCCTCGGCGGGGCCGTCGGGCGCGTCGCGCCCGGCGCCACGGCCTTCCCGCACCGGGCGGCGCTGTTCAGCGTCCAGTACTACGCGCACATGGCGGGCGCGGCGACCTGGCTGCGCGGCGCGCACGACGCGATGGCCCCCCACTTCGGCGACCACGCCTACGTCAACTACATCGACCCGGCACTGAGCGGCTGGCGTCAGGCCTACTACGGCCCCAACGCCGCCCGCCTCGCCAAGACCAAGGCCACCTACGACCCAGGCCGCCTGTTCCGCTTCCCCCAAGCCATCTGACCGACACGGCCTCGGCCGAGACCCCGCGAGGCCGAGCCGCGACTTGCGGCACAGCACGATGACCACCCACCATCACCAAGAGCGACCCTCCACCCCGGCACCCCGGATCAGGTCAAGCGCCACGAGGCCAGGACGCGGCTCCGGGGTGGCGCGGTGACCACCTACCTTCACCGGGCGCGGCTCTCCACGCCGACATGTGCTGGATGTGATCGGCGCCGGATCGGACGAAACGCCACGAAGTCAGGACACGGCTTCGAGGTGACACGGTGACCACCTACCTTCACCGGGCGCGGCTCTCCACACCGGCATGTGCTGGACGTGATCGGCGCCGGATCGGACGAAACGCCACGAAGTCAGGACACGGCTTCGAGGTGACACGGTGACCACCTACCTTCACCGGGCGCGGCTCTCCAC